>DDMF01000127.1:9549-13296 GCA_002340515.1 Rhodobacteraceae bacterium UBA2553
CTGGCGCGGATGGTCGGTCATCGCTGAACCGCTGTTGTTTGCCCAACACGCCGCTTATCTTTGGTTGCCTGTGAGCATGGTCTTATTGGCCCTGGCATCACTTACCGACCTGTCCAGCCTTGCGCAGGTCCGCCACGCACTGGGTGCGGGCGCGATTGGAACCATGACCGTGATCGTCATGCTCCGCGCACTTTTGGGCCATTCAGGGCGCGCCATCACTGCCACCCCGCTTGACCGGGCGCTTTTGGTGTTCCTGCATCTGGGCGCCGTCTTGCGGGTGGTTGCCGAATGGGCGGATGATCCTATGAACTTTATCCATGCGGGTGGCACATTATGGGCGCTTGGCATGATCCTCTTTACGATCCGTGCTTTGCCCATTGCCTTTGCCCCGCGCGCATAGTTACCTCTGCCCCACAGAAAATCAGGAGCACCCCTATGGAAACCCTTTCAGAAAATGCCTGCTTTGGCGGCACCCAAGGTGTTTACAAACATGCCTCTTCAGCCACCGGAACGGACATGACCTTTGGTCTGTTTCAGCCCGCCGAAGCGCTGGACGGCCCGGTGCCTGTGTTGTGGTATTTGTCGGGGCTGACCTGCACGCATGAGAACGCCATGACCAAAGCAGGCGCGCAAGCTTGGGCGGCAAACGAAGGCATTGCGCTGATCTTTCCCGACACCTCACCACGCGGCGAAGGGGTGGCTGATGATGACGCCTATGACCTTGGTCAGGGCGCTGGGTTTTATGTCAATGCCACCCAAGACCCTTGGGCCAAGCATTTCCGCATGTGGGATTATCTGGTCGAAGACCTGCCCGAACTGGTATTCAACGATTTTGCTTTGGACAGCGAGCGCCAAGGCATCACCGGGCATTCGATGGGCGGTCACGGCGCGCTGACAATGGCGATGACATTGACGGATCGGTTCCGCTCAGTGTCCGCGTTCGCCCCCATCGCCAACCCCACTGCGTCCGATTGGGGCCGCAAGCAATTGGGGGCGTATCTGGGTGAGGATGAGACCAAATGGGCCGCACATGACGCATCCCTTTTGATGGCGGACAAGGGCTTTGATGGGCCGGTCCTGATTGATCAGGGTGCGTCAGATCAGTTCCTTGATCTTTTGAAACCCGAAGCTTTGGCCGCAGCCATTGCCGCCAAACGCCAAGAGGCAACATTCCGCATGCAGCCCGGATATGACCACAGCTATTACTTTGTGTCGAGCTTTATGGAAGACCACGTCGCCTTCCACGCGGATGCGCTTTACGCATGAGTGAAGTACCCAAGGAGCCCGCGATCTATATCGACGCTGACGCCTGTCCCGTAAAAGCCGAAGCTGAAGCGGTGGCCACGCGCCACCGGATGCGGATCTATTTCGTCTCAAACGGCGGATTGCGCCCGTCGCAAAACCCGTTGGTTGAGATGATATACGTCGCCGACGGGCCGGACGTGGCGGATATGTGGATCGCGGATCGTGCGGGCAAAGGGGACGTTGTGGTGACCACCGACATCCCCTTAGCGGCGAAATGCGTGGCGACCGGTGCGCAAGTGCTACGCCCCAACGGCGAAGCCCTGACCGAGCGTAACATCGGCCAAACGCTGGCCACGCGCGATTTAATGACAGATCTGCGCGCGGCGGATCCGTTTCGCCAAGGCGGTGGCAAACCGTTTTCCAAAGCAGACCGCTCGCGGTTTCGCGATGGGTTGGACCGGGCCGTTTTGGCGGCCAAACGCGCGCAAATCTAAACGCTAAGCAGCATCTGACCTGCTTATGGTTCTTTTCCGTGCCGTTTTCCCCTTATCTCAAACCCTCAACTCCTGTGTTCTAGGACCATAAGAGCGCAAGCTCGGGTCCATTTCAGGAGGGGAACATGGAGTTACTGATTAGCCTTATCGCAGGTGCCGTTGGCGGGAATGTCTCGGGCAAAGCTGTGTCATCCATCAACCAAGGCACGCTGATCAACTCGATCGCGGGCATCGTGGGCGGGGGGCTTGGTGGCCAAATCCTGTCGATGGTTGGTGCCGGCGGATTGGCCGGTGGCGGCATGGATTTGATGGGCATCATCGGTCAACTTGCGTCCGGCGGTGTTGGTGGCGGCGTGGTTCTGGCCATTGTCAGCGTGATCAGAAACGCGATGGCCAAATAAGAGAAACACCGGGTGGGGCCGGGTGTTGTTTGTTAACGAGTGTTCAGGGGGCCATGCGCCCCCTTTTTCTTTGGGCAAGCCGCGCAGAATCACCCCCAGATCGCTCTTCCCCGCCGTTTTCCAGCGCATTTTCCGCAAGCTCCCTTGCCTAACGGCGCGTCGCTTTGTAGGCATAAAGTGACTTTTACAAGAGGGCCTTCTTATGCCGCATAGCGACCCGAAAACCCTTGTTTCGACCGATTGGCTCGAAACCCACCTGAATGACCCAGATCTGCGCGTGATCGACGCCAGCTGGTATATGCCGGATATGGAGCGAGACGCCGAGGCGGAGTATAACGCCGCCCATATTCCCGGCGCGCGCTATTTTGACATTGATGAAATTGCCGACCTGCGCTCAGACCTGCCACATATGGTGCCACCGGTTGAGAAATTCATGTCGCGTATGCGGGCGATGGGTATCGGCGACGGGCATCAGGTTGTTGTCTATGACGGCATCGGAAATGGGATGAGCATGTTTTCCGCAGCACGTGTTTGGTGGATGTTTCGCCTGATGGGCAAGACGGATATCGCGGTGCTGGATGGTGGCTTTGCCAAATGGCAGGCCGAAGGCCGCCCGATCGAAGATCTGCCCCCCGTCATTCGCGATCGCCATATGACCGTGTCGCGTCAGGCGCATATGATCAAGGATGTGACCCAAGTGGCGGCGGCCTCAAAGCTGGGCGATTATGGCATCGTTGACGCACGCGGCGCTGAACGTTTTCGCGGCGACGCACCTGAGCCGCGCGAAGGCCTTCGTGCGGGCCACATCCCGAACTCGAAAAACCTTCCCTTTGGTGAGCTGTTTAACACAGATGGCACCATGAAAGATGTGGCCGGAATTCGTGCCGCCTTTGAAGCCGCTAATGTTGATTTGAAAAAACCCACCATCCTGTCCTGTGGGTCAGGCGTGACCGCCGCAATCCTGGCCCTTGGGCTGGAACGCATTGGCCATGACCGCCACGCCGTCTATGACGGAAGCTGGTCGGAATGGGGCATGTATAATGACCTGAAAGTCGCAACCGGAGAATAACCGCGATGTTCAACACTCTGAACCCTCAGCCCGTCGATAAAATCATGGCGCTGATGCAAATGTACCGCGAAGACGGGCGCGAAGGTAAAATTGACCTTGGCGTTGGCGTTTATAAAAACGCGCTTGGCGTGACCCCGGTCATGCGTGCGGTGAAAGCTGCCGAAAAGGTGCTGTGGGAGGTGGAAGGCACCAAATCCTACACCGGGCTCGCGGGTGATCCTGCGTTTGGCACGGCGTTGTCGGGTCTGGTTCTAGGCGGAACTGTCGACACAGACCGTCTGTCGATGGCGGCCCAACCGGGCGGCACCGGCGCGATCCACCAAGCGGTTGAGCTGATCAAAATGGCCAGCCCGGATGCCACCATCTGGCTGTCGGCCCCCACTTGGCCAAACCACCCGTCGATCATCAAGCACCTTGGCATGGCGATGGCGGAATACCGTTATTTCGACAATGAAACCCGCGCGGTGGATTTTGACGGCATGATGGAGGACCTGAAGGGTGTGAAAGCCGGCGACGCGGTGCTTTTGCACGGCTGCTG
>DDMF01000127.1:13337-14100 GCA_002340515.1 Rhodobacteraceae bacterium UBA2553
TTGCCACAACCCCACCGGTGCCAACCTGAATGTTGAACAGTGGAAAGAGGTCGCGACATTAATCGAGGCCAAAGGCGCGATCCCCTTCATCGACATTGCCTATCAGGGTTTTGGCGACGGTCTGGAAGAAGACGCCGCAGGTGTACGTCTGGTGGCACAGATGGTGCCAGAAACCATGGTCGCGGCGAGCTGTTCAAAGAACTTCGGCATCTACCGCGAGCGCACGGGGCTTTTATTCACTGTGTCTAATGACGCGGCGCAAGCCAAAGTGACCCAGCAAAACCTGACCCACTTGAACCGTCAGAACTTCAGCTTCCCCCCCGATCACGGCGCGCGTTTGGTGACCATGATCTTGGAAGACGAAGGCCTGAAAGCGGACTGGATGGCGGAACTGGAAGAGGTGCGCACCGGCATGCTCGGCCTGCGTACACAACTGGCGGACGCCTTGCGCGAACGCTCGGGCTCTGATCGCTTTGGCTTTATCGCCGATCACCGCGGCATGTTCTCGCGCCTTGGGGCCAGCCCTGAGCAGGTTGAGAAAATGCGCGTCGATCACGGAATTTACATGGTTGGCGACAGCCGGATGAACATTGCCGGGCTGAACGAAGCGACAATTCCCGTTCTCGCAGATGCGATCATCGCGGCAGGCGTGTAACCCACCCACCAGAGCCGAACACCAAAGGGGACGCAAACCGCGTCCCCTTTTCCTGTTGGACTTACGTCCCCTTCGATGCGGTTTTGGTTTTTTCTTGTTCCAAATATC
>DDMF01000127.1:14117-14614 GCA_002340515.1 Rhodobacteraceae bacterium UBA2553
GCGCAGGTTGCGCGGCGTTATTCGGTCTAATCAGCTGTTGGTGAACTCGGGATAGGCTTCCATGCCCAGCTCAGCCACATCCAATCCGCGCATCTCATCATCCGCATCCACCCGCAGTCCAACGGTACCTTTGATCACGGTGAACAGAATGTAGCTGACGACAAAGGTGAAGCCGCCGATTGCTGCAAAGCCCGTGAGCTGTTTCAGGATCGTCGCATCCCCATTGGTCCAGACCACAATCATTGTACCCCAAAGGCCCGCGATCAGGTGAACCGGGATCGCCCCAACCACATCGTCAATCTTGAGCTTATCGAGCATCGGCACCGCATAGACCACAATCGCACCGCCAATACCGCCGATGATCAGAGCCTGGAAAAGGCTTGGCGCCAAAGGTTCTGCCGTGATCGACACGAGGCCAGCCAATGCGCCGTTCAAGACCATGGTCAGGTCAGGCTTGCCAAAGGACACTTGGGTCAGCACCAGCGCCACAATCGCGC
>DDMF01000127.1:14644-22890 GCA_002340515.1 Rhodobacteraceae bacterium UBA2553
ACGCCATATTGGTGTTGGCAAAGATGCGGCTGATATCCGTGACATCGCCAATGGTGCCCATGGCCAATTGTGACCCACCGTTAAAGCCAAACCAACCAAGCCACAGGATGAACGTCCCCAAAGTGGCCAGCGCAAGGTTTGACCCCGGCATGGGCACAACGCGACCGCCTTTATATTTCCCCAATCGCGGCCCCAGAACCAAAGCCCCAGCCAAAGCGGCAAATCCACCGGCAGCATGCACAAGGGTTGAGCCTGCAAAGTCTTGAAAGCCCAAGCCGTCAAGCCAGCCACCGCCCCATTTCCATGACGCTTCAATTGGGTAAATCACGCCGGTCAGAAGCAGCACAAACAACAGGAACGGCCACAGTTTGATGCGTTCAGCCAAAGTGCCAGACACAATCGACGCCGTCGTTGCACAGAACATCAGCTGAAAGAAAAAGTCCGACCCGACAGAGGCATAGCCCACATCAACGCCGTCAGCCCCCACGCCAACCGCTTCCAATGTGGCCGGTGCAATCGCGCCTAAAAAGCCCGGAATGATCCACGCATCCCCCGGATACATCAGCCCATAGCCAACCAGCCAGTAAAGGATCGCCGCCAGAGAAAACAGTGCCACGTTTTTGATCAGCTGCATGGTCACGTTTTTTGAACGCACCAATCCGGCCTCGAGCATCGCGAACCCGGCCGCCATCCAAAAGACCAGAAAGCCCCCAACCAAAAACAGAAGCGTTGTCAAAATATACTGGGTTTGCGCGGCGGTTTCACCTTCTGCCAGCGCCACCCCAGGAGCTGCAATCAATGCAGCGGTGATCAATAGTTGTTTCATCATCGTCCCCTCAGACTGCGTCCATGTCGGTTTCGCCGGTGCGCACCCGAAGGGCGCTGGCGACATCCAATGTAAAAATTTTGCCGTCGCCGATTTTGCCGGTTTGCGCGGCCTTGGCGATTGTAGCGACCACGTCGTCAGCCAGTTCATCCCCCACCACAATTTCCAGTTTCAATTTGGGCAGGAAATTCACGGCATATTCCGCCCCGCGATAAATTTCCGTGTGGCCTGATTGGGCGCCAAAGCCTTTGACTTCGGTCACCATCATGCCGCTTACCCCCAACGCGACGAGGGCTTCGCGCACCTCGTCGAGCTTAAAGGGCTTGATCGCTGCTATGATCAGTTTCACGCCATTCTCCTTTTTGGTCTGTGTGTCTGGTTGTCCCTATCGGGGCGCAGACGGATGGGATTGGGCAGAGCAAGGAGGTGAAAAACGTCAAATCTAAAGGAAGAAAACCGGCGCTGCGCAAAAATGCTGCGCCTGCAAAATGGGTCTGCCTGTTTATTAGGCGCTCAGCTTTAGCCAAATGCGCCCTGCCTAAGCGGGAAAGAACGCGGAATTACGCGAAGAACCGGGGGAAACACCGCGAATTCTCGCGCGGAGGTGGGGATCGGGCTACACAGCCCCCATATGATTCGTTACCCTGTGATCAACGAGCAGATCTGGAAATTGAGACCATGAGCCAATCCGGCCGCAAACGCCCCACCTTGGTGGCGGACCAACGCTATCCCAACGCATCGAGCGCGGCGAAAAAGCCCGCCAAAAAAACTGCGTCTAAAGCGTCCGCCAAGCCCGCAGCGCGAAAAACGACGGATAAGCGTCGATCCCCTGCACCAAAACGTGGCGGCGGTGGCGGTGGGAACATCCTGATGTGGCCCGTGCATTTTGTGATGTGGGTGCTGAGGATGATCTGGCGCTTGATGTGGAAGGGAGCTGTTGTGGTCACATTGATCATTGCGGCCTCCGTATTCTACGTGGCCTCAACGCTCCCGGATTTAAACACAATGCTTGATGGACGCGCCAAGGGGTCGGTGACGATCTTGGACCGCTACGGCGATGTATACGCTTGGCGCGGCGATCAGCGCGGCGGCACGGTCACAACAGAAACCGTCAGCCCCCATCTGAAAAACGCTGTTGTCGCGTCAGAGGACAAGCGGTTTTACAGCCACTTTGGCGTAAGCCCACGCGGTATTGCCTCTGCGGTGCGCATCAACATGCAGGCCGGGCGCGGGCCATTGTCGGGCAATGGTGGTTCAACACTGACCCAGCAAGTCGCCAAACTATTGTGCCTTGGCGTGCCTTATGATGCCGACACATGGGAGAATGAGGCCGCCTATGAGGCCGATTGCCGACAGGGGTCTTTGTGGCGCAAGGTGAAAGAAGCAGTCTATTCAATGGCGTTGGAGACGAAGTTTTCCAAGGCGGAAATCCTGACGATTTATTTGAACCGGGCCTATCTGGGGGCGGGGTCACACGGGTTTGATGCCGCGTCACGGCGCTATTTCGCCATTCCAGCGGCAGATCTAAACCCTGCACAGGCGGCAATGCTGGCAGGGATGCTGCCCAAACCCTCTGTCTATGCGCCGACCAATAATCTGAAGAGATCACAGGATCGCGCCGCCACAGTGCTGCGATTGATGCGCGAACAGGGCTATATCACCACCAAGGAAGAGGCCCATTTTCAGGCCAGCCCGGCGACCTTGTCCAAAGCGGCCAAGGCGCAGGCGGGGGGATATTTCGCCGATTGGATCATGCGCGATATGCCCGCATTCCTGACCCGTAAAACGACCGAAGATGTGGTGATCAAGTCAACACTGGACCCTGAAATCCAGACCGCAGCCGAAGCGGCGGTGAACTGGGTCTTTGCCAATAAAGTGCGCGACGGGTCCGAAGCACAGGCCGCGATTGTCGTGATGAGTGCGGATGGCGCCGTGCGCGCCATGGTCGGCGGACGCGACATGCGCGTCACGGGCGCCTTCAACCGCGCAACCCAAGCCAATCGCCAAACCGGATCGTCATTCAAACCCTTTGTCTATGCCGCCGCCCTGGACCTTGGGTACAGCTGGAATGATTTTGTGCTCGATGAACCCTATTGCCTGAATGTCGCGGGATCCGGTGAATGGTGCCCCAAGAACTATACCCGCAAGCATTATGGCAATGTCAGCCTGACCGAGGCTTTGTCGAAATCCCTGAACGTCCCTGCGGTGAAAGTGTCAGAGGCTGTCGGGCGTGAAGCCGTGAAAACCGTGGCGTCGATGTTTGGCATTGATAGCGATCTCGCGGATGGGCCAGCGCTTGCATTAGGTGCGTCCGAAAGCACATTGCTGGAAACCACAGGCGCCTATGCGGGCATTCTGAACGGTGGCCGTTCGGTCACGCCTTACGGGCTGACGGAATTGTCGCTGGTAGGGGATAATTCACCGTTGATGACGCAAACCGGCGGCATGGGCGAACGGGTGATTTCCAAATCGGCCGATGAGCAACTCGTCTATATGATGAACCAAGTGGTTGAGGTTGGATCCGGTCATCGCGCCCGCATCGAAGGGCGCGAAGTGGCCGGGAAAACTGGCACCACCCAAGGGGCCAAAGATGCGTGGTTCATTGGGTTTACCGCTGATTATGTGGCCGGTGTCTGGATGGGCTATGACGATAACACCCCCCTGAAAGGCGTCACCGGTGGTGGCTTGCCAGCCGAGGTTTGGCAGCACGCGATGGCCAAGATCCATGAAGGGCTGCCCCCCCGCCCCCTACCGATGATCCGCCCCGGCGCGTCCCCCCGGTTTGAGGGCGAGGTGTTTTCCTCTGACCCAAATGGTGGGGCCACAGCCCCATCACAGAACGGCAATAATTTGCAAGACGCGGTTGAGAACGTGATTATTAACACGCTGCGGTCCATTTTTGGGCAGGGAAACTAAGGTCTTTTCAAAAGACATTAGAGCGTTTTCATTGAAGCATCTGTCATCGATTTTTGCCTTTGAGCGAAGCGAAAGGCAGCGAACAAGCGATACAATGTGAACTGGAAACGCTCTAAGTGATTTGGGCTTTCCTCGGCACTATTGGGTGCTCTGCGGTGTCATCCCCCAAAGGCACTGGCCAACCAGATACGAAAAAAGGCGACCCCCGCGGGTCGCCTTTGTCATGTCTAAGCATCCATCCCACCCCCAGGTTGCCCCAGGGATGGTCCAAGACATCAGCCGTAAAGTTGACGAGCCTGACGGAAGGACAGGAGTTGCTTGCTGTTCTCATCCCACAAATGCAGACGCGCGCAAGCAAAGCTTTCGCGGATGGTCATGCGGTTGATCTGTGCCAAAACCGAATGATCCTTAAGCACCTCGGTCAGGCGGTAAAACGGGATGCGGCTGTACAGGTGATGCACGTGGTGGATGCCGATATTGGCGCTGAACCATTGCAGAACCGGCGGCAGCACGTAATGCGAGCTTCCATGCAGGGCCGCATCATGCAACTGCCAATCTTCGTCTTCTTTCCATGTCGTGTTTTCAAACTGATGCTGCACATAAAACAGCCACATGCCCCCTGTCGCCGCCAACAAAGTGGAGGGCAGGAAAATCAGGAACACAGCCGACAGGCCGCCAAAATACCAAATCACGGCGATCGCAATAAAGATCGACAGGTTGGTCCCCATGGCGCTGATCCAATAACGTGCGCTGTTCATCAGCCCAACCGGCAGGCGGTTTTGCAAAAGGAACAGATAGCTTGGGCCAAAGCCAAACAGCACAACAGGGTTGCGATAGAGGCGGTACATCAAGCGGTGGAACGGGGTCAGAGCTTCATACTCCGCAACGGTCATCGTATGGATGTCACCAATACCACGTTTACCAAGATTGCCCGCCGAACTGTGGTGGATCGAATGGGTCCGGCGCCAGACATCATATGGGGTCAGCGTCAGCACACCAATCACCCGGCCCACCCAATCGCTCACAGCGCGATGTTTGAAAAACGAGCCATGCCCGCAATCATGCTGGATGGTGAAAAGGCGCAATAGGAATGCTGCGTTCAACACAGAAATCCCAAAGGTCAGCCAATAGCTAACAGAAAGGGACAGCCATGCCAGAACCCAAAGTGCAATGAAGGGGATGAACGTCACACCCAGCTCAAAGCTGCTGCGCAATGCATCTGGTTCACGGTAATTGGCCAAGGTTTTCACCCATTCACGTGCGGAAAGGGTTTCGCTATTGAGCGGGTGGTCTGGTGTATCTTTCATGCGCCTGCTTTTTCGTTGGTCCCGGAAACGGATAAACCACCAGCCCTATATGGCAAGTAAAAACGCCTCTAAGACACGTCAACGTGCTGATCTGTCCCGGTGCTATGGTGAATTTGTCGGTTTGAAACGAAAAACCCCAGCACAATTCGCGCTGAGGTTTTGCAGGCCTTACCTTGACGTAAACCCCAGTGCCGTTGGGACCGGGCTGACGATTTCTTTAACCTGTGCTGATTCTTCGCGCCCCCAGGGGCCGCGCACATCAGAACTTGGACAGGTCCTTGATCAAAAGATCCAAGTCGCCTTTGCGCTTGTCCAACATCGCGCCAATTTCTTTGCGTTCAGATTTCACAATCGAAATGCCTTCGACCTGCATGTCGATGAACTTGCCATTTTTCGCCGCAACAATGAACACCACATCAAAGGGCGATTTGCCCTTAAGCTTGGTCATTGTCAGCACTTCGAACCGGTTTTTCACTTCTTTGGTGCTGACCACTTCGATCTGCCCACCCTCGAATTCCCGAAAGCGGCTGCCATAGCGTTGCGAAATATAGCCAGTGAACGCCTTGGTGAAGGCGCTTTTCTCCGCGGCTGTCGCGCTGCGCCCGTCCACTCCAAGTGCTGACAGAGCAATGAAATTCACATCAGCATATTTGGTGAAAACACCTTTGAAACGTGAAATCATCTTGGCCTCGGCTGCGCCGGAATTGATGATCGAATTAATATCGCCCACCACTTTACCAATCAGGGTTTCCGCTTGGGCCCCAGAGATTGCGGCCAAAGCAGTCGCTGGGGCCGCCATTGCGCCCGCCAAAAGACCCATCATCATGCGTCGGTTCATCATCACTTTACCCACCATATGCATCGTACAAATCATCCAGTTCATTATCCTCGACCACTTGCCCCAGCTCATACCGGCGGCTGTCGAGGTAATAAAGTTGCAGCGTGCCGTAGCCATCGCCATCACTATAAAGAATACTATCAACACTATCGGCAAAATCGTAGCGATCACCGAATTTTGACACCACCCAAGCGGCTTTCGGCAGATGGCGCACTTCGGTCGGCAAAACATAGCTGAGCGGGTTCAGCACGAAATCGCCCAGAATGCCAAGCCCGTCCCGCTCGGTTGACGCACCAAAGAAGGGCAGCACCACATAGTCACCCTCTGGCACACCCCAAACATGCAAGGTCTCGCCGAAATCACTGCTGCGCTCTTCCAGACCAATTTCGCTGGCTACATCAAACAAACCCAACAGGCCGAGCGTCGAGTTGAACAAGAAGCGCACCGCATTGTGGACCGCATCGTCAACCTGCCCTTGCAAGAGCTTATTGACCACCACGCCCGGCAGGCTCGCGTTTTCCGCAAACATGGCAACCGAATTGCGCACCGGTTTTGGTACCTGACCATAGGTATCCGCGGCCGGGCTGATCAAAGCCCGATCCAGCGCAATATTGGCGCCATAGGTCCGTCGGTTCTGTGCCTCATGTGGATCATCATAACCCGTTGGCGCCGGTGCTTTTGCACAGGCTCCCAGCACGGTCAGCACGGCAATAGCAATCAAGGTGGTCTTTTTCATATTTAGCAGCTCGGCGGTTCCCCCCGGTCATCCCGGCGACATTCCGCATCTTTCAGATGGTTTACGCGTTGCCTGACACATAATGGATGACGGGCGAATGCCCAGAGGGTATCAGGTTTGCAATTGTTATTGTGGCTATTTGGCGACAGAACTGAACGAGAAAACGCGGATTTTTGCCGAAAATTAACATCGTTATGCAAAATAAACCAAAAACCGGGGTCCCATGCGACAGGCTAAATTAGAAAACGGCAAAGAAGAGTTGCGGGTGATGCGGCGCAAGGCCTCATGGTTGATTGCATCCGCAGGCATATTTTCGGTGTTTGTAAATATTCTAATGCTGACCGGGCCGATTTATATGCTGCAGGTCTATGATCGCGTATTGGGATCGCGCAGCGTAGAAACTTTGATCGGATTGACCGTCCTGATGGGGTTTCTTTTTGCCATGATGGGCGTGTTGGATTTCGCCCGAAACCGCGTTTTGGCACGGGCTGGCGCACGGTTTCAGGTGGGGTTAGAACGTCGCGTATTTGCCGCCACCTTGCGCCGGGCTGCAAATGCGACCCCGGGACAAGCGCGTAGTAACAGTTTACGTGATTTGGAGGCGGTGCAGAAACTGCTGGCGAGCCCTGTGTTCACCGCCTTTTTCGACGTTCCCTGGACGCCTGTCTTTTTGCTGGCCATCGCAATTTTCCATCCATGGCTGGGCCTTTTGGCCGTCTCCGGCGGGGCGGTTTTAATCGCGATTACAATCCTGAACCAAATCACAACCAGTCCTCCGGTCGCACAAGCAAATGCCGCAAGTTTGCGCGCGGAACATATGGCCGCGCAATTGCATGGCGAAGCGGAAATGGTCCGCGCCCTTGGCATGCAAGACGCCGCCTATGACCGCTGGCATCTTGCCCGAGAAGAAGCCTTGACGCAGGGGGTACAGGCAACGGATCGGTTGGGGCAATTCACCGCCCTGTCCAAGACATTTCGGCTGTTTTTGCAATCCGCAATGCTCGGCCTTGGGGCCTATCTTGCGCTTAAGGGCGAAATGTCGCCCGGCGCCATGATCGCAGGCTCAATCCTATTGGGCCGCGCTCTCGCACCTATTGATCTGCTGATCGGCCAGTGGCAGGTGGTACAACGGGCGCGCAGTGGCTGGCGCGATCTGTCTGAATTGCTGGGCGAGATTGCCCCTGATCCGAAACGGATGGAGCTTCCACGACCACAAGCGCATCTGCGCGCTGAAAACGTAACCGTGGTGCCGCCGGGACAAAGCAGTGCCACACTGCGCATGGTGAATTTTGAACTCAAACCTGGTCAGGCGATGGGCGTGATTGGCCCGTCGGGCGCGGGAAAATCCACCCTTGCACGGGTGATCACCGGCGTCTGGCGACCTGCTGGCGGGAAAATCCGGCTTGATGGCGCTGCACTCGAACAGTTTGACCCCGCCACCCTTGGCAAACATATCGGCTACCTGCCGCAACGGATTTCACTTTTCGATGGCACCATCGCTGAGAACATCGCGGGACTGTCTTTGGCGCCAGATCATGAAAAAGTGGTCGAAGCCGCACGTCGCGCGGATGCCCATGACATGATCCTGCGCCTACCAGACGGGTATGATACGCGAGTGTCCGG
>DDMF01000127.1:22927-26034 GCA_002340515.1 Rhodobacteraceae bacterium UBA2553
GTCCGGCGGCGGCGGCATGTTGTCCGGCGGGCAAATGCAGCGGGTGGGATTGGCGCGCGCGCTTTATGGGTCGCCTGTTCTATTGGTTCTGGATGAACCCAATTCTAACCTAGATAACGAAGGCACACTTGCGCTGAATCGGGCCATTGGCACGGTCAAAGCGACAGGTGGCGCAGTGATTATTATGGCCCACCGCCCAGCAGCAATTGCGGAATGTGATGTTCTCTTGATGCTCGATGGCGGTATGGTGCGCGGCTTTGGCCCGCGCGACAAAATCCTCGCGGAACATGTACAGAACGCAAGACAAATCCAGCAATCCAAAGGCCAAGGGGGAATGAATTAGTGGCAAACCAAGAATTCTCTGCCCGCACGCCCCTAACCATTGGATTTCTCGCATTGGCCTTGCTGGTCGGCGGATTTGGGGCATGGTCTGTGATGACCAACATCTCTGGCGCCGTGATTGTTGCGGGCGCCATCGAGGTAGACCAAAACCGGCAGGTCGTGCAGCACCCCGACGGCGGGGTTGTTTCGGAAATCTCGGTAAAAGAGGGAGATTTGATTGCTGCCGGCGACGTGCTTGTCCGGCTTGACAGCACCCTGTTGCAATCGCGCCTGAATGTGGTGGAAGGCCAATATTTTGAACTTCTGGCCCGCACCGCACGCCTCGCGGCGGAACGTGATGGCACCGCAGCACCAAGCTTTCCAGACGCGCTGAACAGCACTGCGCAGACGCGGCCAGAAATTGCATCTTTGATCAAAGGCCAAGAACGCCTGTTCACATCGCGCGCTCATACTTTGGCCACACAGGCAGAACAGCTGGCCAAACGAACCGGGCAAATTCGGGCCCAGATCGACGGGGTGAATGCCCAACAGGAGGCCATGAACAAACAACTGGTACTGATCCGCGAAGAGCTTGAGAACCAAAAGACACTCTTGGCGAAAGGTTTGGCCCAAGCCAGCCGCGTCTTGGCCTTGCAACGCGAAGAGGCAGGGCTCTTGGGGCGCATTGGCGAGCTGGCCGCCACACGAGCCGAGGCAGAAGGGCGGATAACCGAAATTGATCTGAATATCACTCAGCTCTCTGCGCAGCGCCGCGAGGAAGCGATGACCGAGTTGCGCGATCTGGAAAACTCTCGGTTGGATCTGGCCGAACAACGATTGAGCCTGATCGAAACCCTGGACCGGCTGGACCTGCGCGCCCCTGTGTCGGGCATCGTGTTGGGCATGCGTGTTTTTGCTGAACGTGCAGTGATCCGCGCGGCGGATCCCGTAATGTTTCTGGTGCCACAGGATCGCCCGTTGGTGATCGCGGCACAGGTTGACCCGATCCACGTCGATCAGGTCTTTGTGGGGCAACAAGTGCGCCTGCAATTCAACGCATTTGATGCGCGAAATACCCCCGACTTGACCGGCCATGTTACCAAATTATCCGCCGATGCATTTACCGATGAAGGGTCAGGTGTCAGTTTTTACCGCACTGAAATCCACTTGGATGAAGGCGAGTTGGCCAAACTGCCCGAGGGCACGGCTTTGCTGCCCGGCATGCCAGCCACCGGATTCATTCGCACCCAGGATCAGACCCCTCTTGCCTATCTGATCGAGCCGCTACGCGTATATTTCGACAAGGCGTTTCGCGAAAGATAAACGGCGCATTTGACCTTTCACTGACGCCAGAACCGGGCTAGCGTCCGGTCAGGAAAGAGGAGAAATGTGACATGAGCGGATTTGAAAAACGTCTTGCTGAACTGGGTGTGACCCTGCCCGACGCACCGGCCCCCGCGGCCAATTACGTGCCTTTTGTACAGGTCGGTGATCTGGTGCATGTTTCGGGTCAAATCTCGATGGCGGATGGCGTGTTCATCACCGGAAAACTGGGCGAAACAATGACCGCAGAAGAGGGTGCTGCCGCCGCCAAAACCTCCGCCATTGGTCTGCTGGCCCAAGCCAAAGCCGCCTGTGGGGGCGATTTGGACCGCGTGGTGCGCGTCGTAAAACTGGTTGGGTTTGTAAATTCAACTGCCGAGTTTGGCGATCAACCCAAAGTTATTAACGGCGCATCAGATTTCATGGTCGAAGCCCTGGGTGAGGCGGGGCGTCACGCCCGTTCAGCGGTCTCTGCTGCAAGCCTACCCTTTGGTGTCGCTGTTGAAATCGAAGGGATTTTTCAGATTAGATGACCCAATTCTCCCTGCCTGAGACCTCTCGCACGGCTTTGCCTCAGTCATTCGTGACCACACCCATTGCCCACCGCGCGTTTCACGACGTGGCAGCCGGGCGGCCAGAGAACTCCCGCGCGGCGATCCGGGCGGCGATTGAACGCGGCAATGGCATTGAGATTGACCTGCAACCATCCAAGGATGGGCGGGCCATGGTCTTTCACGACTATGATCTTGCGCGGCTGGCCGATGGTAAGGGGGCAATCCGGCAGGTCGATGCTAATACCTTGAGGAAAATGACCTTGCTGGGTGGGGATGAGGGCATTCCCACCTTCGCCGAAGTGCTGGATCTGGTTGCTGGCCGGGTGCCACTTTTGGTCGAGATCAAAGACCAAGATGGGGCCATGGGGCCGCGCACCGGGGATTTGGAAGAGGTCGCCGCGCGCGAATTGAAGGGGTACGATGGGGAGGTGGCCATCATGTCATTCAATCCAAACTCAGTGGCCCGTTTTGCCCGGCACCGCGATGATTTGCCATTAGGGCTGACCACTTGCGCCTACTTACAGGGCGACTGGCCCTTTTTGCCCGCAGCCACCCGAAAGTATCTGCGTAACATCCCCGATTTTGACCGTGTTGGCGCAAGCTTTATCAGTCATGATGTGGATGACCTGTCCAACCCGGCCGTGACGCGGTTGAAGGACGCCGGAACACCGATCCTCTGCTGGACTGTTCGGTCGCAAGAGGTCGAGGAGGCCGTGCGTGCTGTCGCCGACAATATCACATTTGAGGGCTATGAGGCTTGACCAAAACCGCGCCACCTGCCCCAATATGCCGGTGACTGAATCCGCGAACACAGAAACTCAGGTCGAGATCCGCAGCCACCCCAGCCTTGCGTCCATTTCCGCGCGGGCGTGGGATGCCTGTGCCTGCCCTGAGGCTGAGGCTGAGGCT
>DDMF01000126.1:0-167 GCA_002340515.1 Rhodobacteraceae bacterium UBA2553
GCCTTGCGGCACGCTTAGGTCAGCAGCCAATTGGAAATCTCCCAGATCGATAAAGCCCTGTTCAATGGTCAGCATTCACACGCCCCCCTCGGTCAAACATCCAGAAAAGGGCAAGCGACAGCCCCATCAAAAGCACAGCGGCCCCGGCGGCATCCTCCATCCGGTAG
>DDMF01000126.1:237-5083 GCA_002340515.1 Rhodobacteraceae bacterium UBA2553
CATCAGACGGTAAAGTTGCAGGGGCAAGGTGGCGGCGTCACCATCGGCAAACATCGTGATCACCCCAAGGTCGCCCATCGACAGGGCGGCGGCAAGGCCCAGTGAAAACCCGATCGGGCGACGCAGACGGGGCAACCACAACAGGCGCAAACGCGCCATGCCGGTTAACCCCAGCCCGTCCGCCAGCGGGCCATAATCACGCTCGACCCCAGCCAGAGCGGGCACAAGGATGCGCAGCGCAAAGGGCAGGCTCATTGCCGCATTCACAAGGCCCGTAACAGGCAACGCCAATTTCGACGGGGACATTATGGGAAAGATCACGATAAAGAGTCCGGTGCCAATCACCAAAGGCGAGGCGGCGATGGTCAGATAACCGATGCCCTCAACCAATTTAGACCCGCGCCGGACCGCGAGTGCCGCAATGGGCAGGGTCAAAAGCAGCGTAAATATCGCCGACCCCAGCGCCACGGTGATGGAACGCACGGCAGCTGTCCAAACGCTCATCGGCAGGCTCACAAGGCTCGGCAGGCCCTTCACAAAGATCATCGCAAGCGGAAGGATCAAAAAGGTGGCGGCAAGGCTGATGGCAAGCGTATCAAAGCCGCGCTGAACCGGCGTGCTGTCCCAGCGCATCACCGCACGATCCAGCCCCGTGCCCGTGTCATGCGGGATCGCCACACGAAACGCGATCAGCGCCGCAGCACCGCCCATGGCGAACTGCACCAGCGCCAGCATTGCGGCACGGTTGAGGTCAAAATCGAAACGGAAGGCTTCATAAATCGCCAATTCCACCGTGGTCGCGCGCGGCCCGCCACCAAGGGCCAAAGCGACCGCAAAAGAGGTCAGGCAGATCAGGAATATGACCAAAAACGCGCCGGGCAAAACCTCGCGCAACATCGGGCGTTCAAGCGTGCGGACAATGTCGCGAGGCGTCATGCCAAGCGAGGCGGCAAGGCGAAACCGTTCGGCCGGGATTGCCAACCAGCCTTGCAGGATCAGCCGGGTGGCCAGCGGCAGGTTGAAAAACACATGGGCCAAAAGCACGCCGTGGTAGCCGTAAATTGAGATCGGTTCAAAGCCGAAAAACACCAGCACCTGAGAGACGATCCCGCGCCCGCCAAACACCGAGATCAACCCGAAGATCGCGATGATCACCGGCAGGATAAAAGGCGCACCCAACAGGGTGATCAGTGCCGCACGGCCACGGAACTGACGACGTGACAACGCACGCGCAACGGGGATGGCAAAAAGGGTCGAAAACGCGGCTGAGGCAAGCGCCTGCCACAGGGTAAACCGGATCGCGGCAAAGTCATGCGGGCCAAGGGACAAAAGGGCAAACACGCCGCCCGTGGCCTTGGTCATCACCGCGATGAGCGTGCCCAACGTCAGACATAAAACCACCCCCAGCGCCACGGCGCCAAGGGTGGTGGTGCGGGTGATCGTCACAAGATCACCTTATGTTGCAAGGTTATCTCCACGACACCGAAAGCCATTCGTCCAGCGCTGGATTGCGCAGGGCTTCGGCCTCTTCTTCCGTATAAAACAGCGTCTTGGCAGGCACCGGCAGTTTGGCGAAGCCTTCTGGTAATTTGTCATCGGCCAGTTTGGCGGGGAACGACCAGTTTGAGGTTGGGATCGCGGTCTGGAACTCTTCGCTCAGCACATATTCAAGGAACTTATCGGCCAGTTCGGGCTGATCCGTGCCTTTGATTTTCCCAGCCAATTCCACAAAGAAATAGTGGCCTTCGTCAAAGATCGCCGCCGTTTTACTCAGGTCTTCTTCGGCGATGATGTGATAGGCAGGCGAGGTCACGAAAGACAGCACCATGTCGGCTTCGCCATCAGTGAACATGCCATATGCCTCGGACCAGCCTTTGGTCACGGTGACGATTTTGGGGGCGAGTTTGCCCCAGGCCTCAGCTGCGTTGTCGCCGTAAATCGACTTGATCCACAGCATCAGGGCAAGGCCGGAAATGGAGCTGCGCGGATCCTGGATCACGATCTTGGTGTCATCCGGCAGGGCCAAAAGCGCGTCAAAGCTGGTGGGGGCGCTGTCCATTTTGGTGTTGTCGTAAATGAACGCGGTATAGCTGTAGTCAAACGGCAGGAAGGTGTCGTCTGTCCAGTCGATCGGCATGGTCAGATCATCGGTGTTTTGGCCGTGGGGCGCAAACAGGCCGGAGGCGCGGGCGCGCGCGGTCACGTCGGTATTGAGACCAATGACAACGTCCGCTTCGGTCCGCTCACCTTCCAGCAACAGGCGGGGCAGCACGTCGCCGGTGACAAATTTCAGATCACAGCCGCATTGTGCCTCAAACCCGGCCTCGATACCGGGGCCGGGGCCCCATTCTGATGCGAAATAGTCGGGGGCGTAGACTTGCAAAACGGGGGTGTCTGCGTGGGCTACGCTGGCAAGCAACAGGGTGCTTGCGGCGAAAAATGTGGTCTTCATATCATCCTCCAAGATGGCGGCGAAAAGTCAGACGGTGTTCGGGTGGGATGATCCGACCTTCCCTCCGCCGGTCTTAACCGGTTCAGGTTCTACGGGTTTGCGAAATCGCGTCTCAGCCGCGCACATGGCACAGCACCCCGAGGTGCGCTTTGTTTGCCCGCAAAACGGGGGGCTTGGCAAGGGGCAATTTGGGGCGGGATATCTGGCGCGGATTGGGGCGGGTAAACCCCTTGAAAATGAGGGGAAAATCACGTATATCCTGTTTCATTCAAGGAGTAGGTCCAGTGATCAAATAACGCAGCCCGATAAGGGTATCGCTGTTTTTCTGACGCTTTATGCGCCGCCAATCCGCCGCTTTTGGGGCGGGGTTGCACGGCACGACCTATGATCCATGAGGATTTCTATGAAAGATTTACACCTGAAACGGTTGCACCAAAAACGCTGTGTTGTGACCGGGGCAGCGCGCGGCATTGGGGCCGCCATTGCCCGACGATTTACGGCCGAAGGCGGTGATGTGATTGTCACCGACAAAGATTTCGCGGGGGCGAACGCCGTCGCGGATGAGATTGGCGGCACGGCACGTTTGCTCGACGTGACCGATGAGGAGCATTGGGCGGAACTTGCGCGGGAATTTCCGCAGATTGATGTCTTGGTGAACAACGCCGGCATCACCGGGTTTGAAGAAAGCCCCCGCGCGCAAGACCCGGAACATGCCACGCTCACCGATTGGCGCGCGGTGCATCAGACCAATCTGGACGGCACATTTCTGGGCTGTCGCTACGCGATTGGAGCGATGCGTGCGAAAGGATCAGGCGCGATCCTCAACATCTCGTCCCGCTCGGGTCTGGTGGGCATTCCGGGCGCGGCGGCTTATGCGTCGTCCAAGGCGGCGGTGCGCAACCATTCGAAATCCGTGGCGCTTTATTGTGCCGAACAGGGCTTGGCCATTCGCTGCAATTCGGTGCATCCCGCCGCGATCCTGACCCCGATGTGGGAGCCGATGTTGGGGGATGGGCCGGACCGTGCGGACCGCATGGCCGCCTTTGTCGCCGACACCCCCTTGCGGCGGTTTGGAACGGTGGAAGAGGTGGCCGCGGTTTGCGCGATGCTCGCCTCAGATGAGGCCGCTTATATGACCGGGACTGAGATCAACATCGACGGCGGTCTTTTGGCGGGCAGCATTGCCGCCCCTGCGCGCGGGGATTGAATGCCCACACCCTTGACCTGCGCGTCGATATCCGCAATGTGAGCGATAACAGCACCCCAGCCCCCGATCAGACACGGAGCCCACCATGCCTGACACCCACAGAACGCCGCTCAGCGGCCTTGGCTATGCCTTTGCAGGCTTTGCCATTTTCGCCACCCATGACGCGGCCATCAAAGTGTTGGGTGCGGAATATTCGGTGTTCCAGATCATCTTTTTCGCGATGCTGTTTGCCTTTGTGCCAATGGCGGTGATGATGCTGGCGGATCGTCAGGTGGACAATTTCCGCCCGCGCCATCCGTGGCTGATCCTGCTGCGTGCATTGATGACCATTCTGGCAATGTCTTCGGCGTTTTATGCCTTTACCGTGCTGACTCTGGCCGAGGTTTATGCGCTTTTGTTTGCCACCCCGCTGATCATCACCGCGATGTCGGCGCTGTTGTTGGGAGAACAGGTGCGCGCACAACGGTGGGCGGCGGTTTTGGTGGGGTTGATTGGCGTATTGGTCGTGTTGCGCCCCGGCGTGACGGCGATCACTTTGGGGCATGTCTGCGCGTTGACCGCGGCGGTTTGCTCCGGCTTCGGGTCGATCATCATGCGCAAAATCGGTGGCGAGGAACGCACGGCGGTGATGATCCTTTACCCGATGCTGGGGTCCATTCTGGTGATGGGCGCATCTTTGCCCTTTGTCTATCAACCGATGTCGCTGGGCGATCTGGGGCTGGCGGCCTCGGTTGGGTTGATGTCGGTGCTGGCGCAGGTTTGCATCATCATCGCCTATNNCGCCGCCCCCGCCGCCGTGGTCGCCCCGACGCAATACAGTCAAATCCTTTGGGCCACTGCCTTTGGCGTGCTGTTTTTTGCCGAATTTCCGGATGTTTGGGTGGGCGTTGGGGCGTCGATTATCATCGCCTCGGGCGTGTTTATCGTCTGGCGTGAAACCCGCCCACAAGTGTCGGGCCGCAACCCCATTCTGCGCAATCCAAACATGCGCTATGACGCGGGCGTCAGCCCACAGCCGAAACATCGCAGGCCGGAAAACAACAGCTAACTTCCCTTTCCAAACACATCGCGCTATCACACGCGTGAGCAAAAGGGATACGCGCATGTCGATGAACAGCTTTGGCCATATCTTCCGTGTCACCACTTGGGGTGAAAGCCATGGACCCGCCTTGGGCGCCACCGTTGAC
>DDMF01000126.1:5109-5376 GCA_002340515.1 Rhodobacteraceae bacterium UBA2553
CCCCCGGCGTGCCGCTTGAGGCGGAGATGATCCAGGTGTGGCTGGATAAACGCCGCCCCGGCCAAAACAAACATACGACCCAGCGCAATGAACCTGATCAGGTGCGCATCCTGTCGGGCGTGTACGAAGGCAAGACCACCGGCACGCCGATCCAACTGATGATTGAGAACACCGATCAGCGCTCCAAAGATTACGGTGATATTGAGAAAACCTTTCGCCCCGGTCATGCCGACATCACCTATCACCTGAAATACGGCATCCGCGATC
>DDMF01000126.1:5434-8522 GCA_002340515.1 Rhodobacteraceae bacterium UBA2553
CGGCAGGCGGCGTGGCGCGCGAGGTGCTGAAAGCTTTGGCGCCCGGACTTGCCATCAAAGGCTATATGACCCAGATGGGCGAGCTGCATTTGAACCGCGACAACTTCGATTGGGACGCGATTGACGGCAATGCCTTTTGGCTGCCAGATGGCACCGCTGTCGCCGAATGGGAAGCTTACCTCACCATGTTGCGCACCAAGGAAAACGACAGCGTTGGTGCGGCGGTTGAGGTGGTTGTGCGCGGCGCACCAGCGGGTCTGGGCGCGCCTGTTTATGCAAAACTCGACACCGATCTGGCCGCGGCGATGATGTCGATCAACGCGGTAAAAGGCGTTGAGATTGGCGAAGGCATGGCCGCCGCTGGATTGCGCGGCACCGAAAACGCCGATGAGATCTTTATGGGCAATGATGGCCAGCCGGTCTATTCGTCCAACCACGCGGGCGGCATCCTGGGCGGCATTTCCACCGGGCAGGACATTGTGGTGCGCTTTGCGGTGAAACCCACCAGCTCGATCCTGACCCCGCGCCAGTCGATCACCAAAGAGGGTGATGCGATTGAGGTGATCACCAAAGGCCGCCACGATCCTTGCGTCGGCATCCGTGCGGTGCCCGTGGGCGAAGCCATGGCTGCATGTGTTGTGCTTGATCACCTGATGCTGCACCGCGCGCAGGTTGGCGAAGGCCCTCGCGGCAAAATCGGCCCGCAAGACGGCTAACGTCTGCGCAGGACTTTCTTGCCTTCGGCGAGGATATTTGGAACAAGAAAAAGGCCACAGTGGCTCTCTTTTTTCTTGTCAAAAATATCCCGGGGTGAGCGCGCAGCGCGAGGGGCAGCGCCCCTTTCACCGTTAGGCTTGTGAAGCCGCCAGTGCGGTGTCCAGCAACGCTTTGATCTCTGCCTGCCCGGTGCCGGCGACAATCCGGCCCAGCTCTGCATCGCCTTTCAGCACCACAAGGGTGGAGCGGCGCGGGATGTTCAGGGATTTGGTGAATTCGTGGCGACCATATTGGTCCCAATCCACGTTCACAAAGGTGATGGATGCGACGTAGGCAGGGTTTTCCGCTTTCAACGCGTTGATCACGCGTTCTTGCCGCGCGCAGGTGGAACACCAGCTGGCTTTAAAGTCCAGAAACACGGTGTCGCCTTTGGCGAGTGCTTCTTTCACGAGGCCGGGGGCATAGTCGAACACAGCGGCTTTTGCAGCAAGTGGGGCCACAAGGGCGGCGACGGTGAGGGTAATAAAATCACGACGTTTCATGCGTGTCTCCTTAAAGCGATACGGATAGGTCAACGAGCCAGATGGGCAGGTTTTGCACCGCCCAAGCTTCGATGATGTGATGAAATTTAAACAAGATGCCGGTGCCAACCGTGATGAACACCGCGCCCATGATCGGGCGGGATTTCTGCGCGATGCTGCGCATCAAGGCCTGACGGCGCATAATGGCGGCGCGCGCACCATAGCCAAGGGCAAGGATGATGGTCGACACGCCAAGGGCAAACATCGCCATGATCGCGCCCGCCCAAAGCAGGCTTTGCCCTTGGGAGGCAAGCGCGATGGCGCCGCCCAGCGTGGGACCGATACAGGGGCTCCAGACCGCGCCCAGAAGCATGCCACCAAGGAATTGACCGCGCAGCGACCCACGGTCGACTTCGTCCAACCCTTGATCGGCACGAGTGGAAAACCCGGCGGTGAGGGTGGAAAAGCGGTTTGATAGCGCGGGGATCAGAAGGATCAGGCCGAAAGCGATCATCAGCACAGCGCCGGCATTTGCAATATGCCGTTCGTCCAACCCCACCAGATGGCCAAGCACGGTCACGAGCAACCCAAGCACCACAAATGACAGGCTCATGCCGGCGGCCAAAACCACCGGCCCCCAGACGCTGGCGTTTAACGCAGTGGCCAGCACGATGGGCAGGACCGGCAAAACGCAGGGGTTAATAAGGGTCAACAGCCCCGCGAGATATCCAAACACAAGTTCCATGGCGCCAGCTTATCTTTGGCGCGGGAAATGTCACCTCACGATGGGGGGCCGTCGCTTCACGTCCGCGTGGGAATTATTTCGAAATCGGCGGAGGGGATTGTTTGGACAGCTGCACCATCAGGATGCCGATGGTGATGATGCTCACGCCGACGATGTCGAGCCAGCCAAGCGCTTCGCCCAGCAGGACCGCCGCCACAGCGACGCCGAAAAACGGGTTGAGAAAGTGGAACGTCGCGGCCTTAACCGCGCCAATACGGGCCACAAGCGCAAACCAGACAAAGGTGGCCAACAGGCCGGGCACCAACACGGTATAGCTGAACGCCATCGCCAGACGCAGGCTGGGCGTGAAGGTCAGGGTTTCAAAGAAGGGTGCCACCAACAAAAGGACAAAAGAGCCGACAAACATTTGCAGCCCGACAATCATCATCAGGTTCCCGCCCGCACTGGCCTGACGCACCGAAAGCGTGGCCACGGTCAGGGCCGCAGCGCCAATGAAACACAGCGCAACCCCGGTCAGATCGACACCGCCAGACATCCGCGCGCCCATAATGATCGCCACGCCAACCACGCCCGCCACAAGGCCCAGCGCCGTCATTGGGCGCAGCCGATCCCCAAACAGGGTCCAGCCCGCAAAGGCCACCATCAACGGCATGGTGGAGGCGATGATCGCAGACAGGCTCGCCTCGATCCATTGCATCGCCACAAAGTTCAGACCCAGATAAAGCGCATTTTGGCACACACCAAAGATCAGCACCGCCCGCCATTGGCCCCGCGTCAGGTTCCAGTTTTGCCCAAGCGCGCGGGCAATCGCCACGCCAATCACGCCAGAGATAAAGAACCTGAGCGACAGGGAATACAGCGGCGGCGCATCGGCCACAATAATCCGCGCAGAGGTGAACGCCGAGGACCACATAAAGGCAAAAGCCAGCCCCATGAAAATTGCCCGAATGTCCATTTGCGTTCCTGAAAGTTGAGCGGAGAAATGACGTCAACCGCCAGCCCCGGTGGGATGCTTCGTTGCCCTTGACCATAGGTGCTGTGGCGACACAGGCAAGACAATCACATTGCGCGATGGCCGAGTTTATCGTTAGCGGTTTCTAGCGGA
>DDMF01000075.1 GCA_002340515.1 Rhodobacteraceae bacterium UBA2553
ACGTGGCGACAACCCGAGGGCCCGCGGCGCCCAGCCCATCAAGAAACCGGGCAAGCCGCGCCTGGGCGTCGCTGTCCAGATCTCCGATCCCGTCAAACAAGATGGTGCCCTGCCCGGCCCGCGTCATCAAATCTGACAATGCATCGGCAGGCCCCAGATCATCCGGCGTCGCGACAATGAAAGGCGCCTCCCGGCGGGACGAAAAGTCATGTATGGCCTGTGCGATGAGCGATTTTCCGGTGCCGCTTTCGCCGGTGATCAACACTGGCAAATCCACATTCAAAACCCGCGCGACGAGGCGATACAGCTCTTGCATCGCAGGGCTGCGGCCCACAAGGGGAAGATCAGAACCCGCGGTTTTCCCTAGGTTTTGATCCGCCTCTGCGGTGACGGACGGGCGCAATCGCTTGCGTTCCAACGCTTGTCCTACTCGTTTCATCAGGTCAGGAAGGTCAAACGGCTTGGGCAGGTAATCAAACGCCTCTGCCTCGGCCGCTTGAATAGCGGTCATGATGGTGTTTTGCGCGGAAATCACAATCACCGGCAAATCCGGGCGCATTTTGGCGATTTTGGGCAGGCTTTCCAACCCATTTCCGTCGGGCATAATGACGTCAGAGATCACCGCATCGCCGCGCCCCTCTTCGACCCATCTGAGCAGTGTGACCATCGACCCGGTGGCATGCACCCGACACCCGGCCCGCGTCAACGCCTGTGTCAGCACGGTTCGAATTGTGCGGTCATCGTCAGCAATTAACACGGTTCCGTCCATCGGTCAGCTCCTTAAGCGTCGCTCGAAGTTTGCGTTTTTGGGGTGGCCGTCGCGACAGGCAGAGACAGGCGAAACACGGTGTGACCCGGACGGCTGTTTACTGCGATCAGCCCGCCATGATCCGTCAGAATTTTTGACACCAGCGCCAAGCCAAGCCCGGTGCCGTTTTCCCGACCAGAGACAAAGGGATCAAACACTTGATCCGCAATATCCGCCGGCAAGCCGGGGCCATCGTCAATAATTTCGACCTGAAGCGGCAAAGTTTTCCGTTGCCCATCTGGCTTGCGAAGCCGCACACCAGGGTCATAAAATGTTCTTATCGTGATTTTACCCTTATTTCCAGCAGCTTCCGATGCGTTCTTCAAAAGATTCAGAACCACCTGCATCAGCTGATCTTCGTCCACATAGGTCAAAGGAAGCGACGGATCATAGCTTTCGGATATTTCACAACCGCCCGCAAACCCAACGCGTGCTGTCGCACGCGCGCGTTCCAAAATGTCGTGGATGTTCACGGGTTGGCACGCGGGTGGGCGTAGATCGCCAAATTGCTCCACCTGATCCAATAGAGCGACAATACGGCGGCTTTCCATAACGATAAGATCGGTCAGCCCGCGGTCTTCGGGGCTGAGGCCCATCGACAGCAATTGCGCTGATCCGGTGATCCCAGCCAATGGGTTTTTAATCTCATGCGCCAGCATTTCCGCCATTCCGATTGCCTGCCGCGCGGCTTTTGCCCCCTGAATCTGGCCAAGGTATTCGGCCTGACGGGGGTGAAGCAGCATCAACAGCCCCTCGCCCATCGGCGCGATTTGCACCGTGATGTCGCGCGGTGCACCGTGTTGGGGGGTGTATTTCACCTCACCCACATAAAGCGGCCCTTGCACCTGTGTAACCCGCGCCACAGCATCCTTCAGATCCAAGCCGAGCGACAGGGTGCGCGCACAGGATTTGCCACGCAAGCTGCGCTCTGACAGGTTCAAGAACACTTCAGCTGCACCATTGACCCGCAGAATTTCACCGTTCGGGGACAATTCCAACGCAGGGACAGGAAGGGCGGACCACAAAAGATCGCTCATGCGGCCTCTCTTTTCAAAAGCGCGGCGGGGATCAGGCCCAGCACCTCTTTTGGGTCGCGCGACGACAGGATCTTACGACGCAGATCCGGCGCGCTTCCGGCGTGATCCATGTACCAACCGAGATGCTTGCGAATGACCCGCGCACCCAGATGCGCGCCATAAAAGTCAAGGCTTTCGCAGTAGTGCCCCACGACCATTTCCACCAGATCCTCACCTTGTGGGATCCTTGGTGCGGGTGCGCCGTAGAGATCATAGGCCACCTGTTGCAACAGCCACGGCTGGCCACCTGCGCCACGCCCGATCATCACGCCATCCGCGCCGGATTGCTTTAAGGCCTTGCGCGCGCTGGCCGTGTCGATGATGTCGCCATTGGCAATCACCGGGATATTCACCGCATCTTTCACCGCGCGAATGGCCGACCAATTGGCATGCCCTTTATAGAACTGACAGCGAGTGCGCCCGTGAATGGTAATGAGCTGGATGCCTGCCGCCTCGGCCCGTGCGGCCAATTCAGGCGCATTCAGGCTGTCATCATCCCAACCAAGTCGCGTCTTTAGGGTCACCGGAATGTTTACCGCGCCCACAATCGCCTCGATCAATCGCAGCGCATGGTCGAGATCGCGCATCAACGCCGCCCCGGACAGCCCGCCAACCACTTTGCGCGCGGGGCATCCCATGTTGATGTCGATGATC
>DDMF01000068.1:0-259 GCA_002340515.1 Rhodobacteraceae bacterium UBA2553
CAGGCCGCCTGAAATTCCTTTGCTCAATCCTTTTCCAAGCCCGTTGCGGGCGGCGTCTTGCAGCTTTCGTGCGCCCGCTTTGGCACGCTTTGTGGGGGGCGGCGGATCAGAACGCTCGGACTTGCCCACCACATTTGGCGCGTTGACTGGAACATGGGCCTGTTTTTGCGGTTGGGTTGGGCGCCCGACATCACTTCCTGAACTTGGAGGGGCGACGAGGATGCGCGGCGCAATGCTTTGGCTGGGCAGTGGCGTATCA
>DDMF01000068.1:281-14405 GCA_002340515.1 Rhodobacteraceae bacterium UBA2553
CCGTGTCGAAAACGCTGGCGGGGCAACGGCGGCATTTGGTTTAGGTGTTGATGGTCCCTTGGCTGGGGAGGGCGGTTTTTGCACGCTGTCCAGTTTGGGTTTGGCAACAGGGGGTTCGGGCGTTTTCCCCGCATCGCTGTTTTGGCGAGCAGGCGGCATGAGGTTCGGCGCTTTTGGCGGGGTGGGTTGTGGTGCGGGGCGCGCGCCCAATGTTGCACTGTCTTCCTTGGGTTCAAAAGCTGGAGGGAACGGTGCGAGTTCCGGGACGTCTGATGGGGCTTGACCCGTAGATGATTTTGAAGAGGCCGTTTTTTGCGACAGGTTTGCTGCGTCTGCCTCCGGGGCGCTTTTTTGTACCTGTGTTTGTGCCTGTGGGGGCGTTTCTATGACATTTGCGTCGGGGATGTCGGTCAGAACGTCAGGCTCTGTGCGTGCAATTGTGGCAACACCGGTGCCCATCAACGCCGGAATAGGGTGACGATCTGGGTCAACTTTGGCGCCGTTTCGCAAAAACTGATCGGCACAAGATGTTGCGCCAAAATAGACTTCCCGGCCAAAACTTCCATGAGCGCGCGCAGAAAAACACACTGGGTTCAATCGGTTATCAAGTGCAAACCCTTCGGCCTCGCCCAAGGTTTCGCGGGCGATGACCGCCACATGCGCCATGTCGCCATCTGCGTGCCAATCAAAAACCAGCTCTTCAACCGGATAGGGGGTCAGCCCCTCTAACCCTTCGCGAATACGCGCCTCGCGGGTGATGCTATCCGGACCGGGGGCGGTCATTGTGGTGAACAGAATTTGGGACGCAGGCAGGATCAACTGGCTGGTGAAACCGCCACTTTCCAGATCCACCGCTGTTTGGCGCATCATGCCAAGGAGCGCCGTCAGGTCCGGGTCGTCCAGACGAACCTCACCCGCCAGCAGCCAGCCCCCTTTGCCGCGATGCAAAAGACCAATACCGTCATGGGTCAGATCAAGCGCAAAATTTGGCTTCATACCCGTCTCACATTCCTAATTTCCGCAACCAAACACACAGGATCAAACCGTGCAGGCCGCAGCGCCACACATCCCGACCAACTCACACCAAACATGCTCTTGACCATATTCTTTCTGCCACCGCTTTGAAACTATAGCAGGATTTCGCCCATGGGAAGGGGGCGTAAGGCTTTCGATTGAATGGGGCGACAATTGGCGCAAACTGCGGGAAATCAGGAGAGTAACATGAAGAAATTACTAAGTATTTTTGCGATTTCCCTCTGCGTATTGGGACCGGTTTCGGGGCTTGCGGGCGAGGCTGCAACTTTACGGATCACGGGCGAGGCAAGCGTCTCGGCCGTACCAGACATGGCGCGGTTGCAATTGGGCGTGCGTAAAGATGCGAAAGAAGCTGTCGGGGCCAGCAAGGCCGTTGGCGCGGCTTTGGCACAGGTTATGAAAGAACTGGACGCGGTGGGGATCAAGCCCAAAGACATGCAGACCACCCAATTGTCACTTGCGCCGCAACTGGATTATCCTGGCTCTGGTGCGCCGAGGAAACTGGGGTATCAGGCGCAGTCCACGTTGACTGTAACGCTATATGACATTGATCAGATTGGTGTTGTCCTTGACAAGGTTTTGTTCGCGGGAGCCACTGAATTTGCTGGGCTGAATTTTGACCTGACCAACCGCAAAACGCTTCGTGGTGAAGCGATGCAACAGGCTGTGAAAAGCGCGCGTCGGGATGCGGAATTGCTGGCAAAGGCGGCGGGAATGTCCTTGGGAAAGGTTATCACTCTGTCTTATGGCCCCTCGGGTGGGCCGGTGCCAATCATGATGGCGCGTGGTATGGCAGAGGCATCAAGCATGCCGATTGCAGCGGGCGAGACGGATATTTCGGCGCAGGTTCAGATGGAGTTTGAATTGATTTCGGAAGATTAAGGTCACACCGTAACGCATTGAAATAAAATGGCCGCCGCGATTTGGCGGCCATTTTGTTTTGGTTCAGGCTTACGCGGTTGCCGCGGTCAATGCTTGATCCAGATCGGCGATGATGTCCGCTGCGTTCTCAGTCCCGATGGAAATGCGCACCACATTCGCCCCCGCACCTGCGGCCTCTTGCTGCTCTGGTGACAGCTGACGGTGGGTGGTCGAAGCGGAGTGGATGATCAGCGAGCGGGTGTCGCCCAGGTTGGCCACATGGCTGAACAGTTTCAGACTATCCACGAGCTTTACACAGGCATCATAGCCGCCTTTTACGCCGACGGTGAACAATGCACCGGCACCTTTCGGGAACAGCTCTTTGCCGCGCGCATGATACGGCGACGAGGCAAGGCCCGCGTAAGACACACTGTCAATCCGTGCGTCGGCTTCCAGCCATTCCGCCACTTTCTGCGCGTTCTCGACATGTTTTTCCATGCGCAGTGACAGCGTTTCGATTCCCATCAACGTGTAATGCGCCGCCTGTGGGTTCATCGTCATGCCAAGGTCACGTAGGCCAATGGCGATGCCGTGGAATGTATAGGCCATCGGGCCAAGCGCCGCGCCAAAAGTGATGCCGTGATAGGCCGGTTCGGGCTGGCTGAGCGATGGGAATTTATCCGAAGCCATCCAGTCAAACTTGCCGCTGTCCACAATTGCGCCGCCGGTCACAGTGCCATTGCCGGTCAGATATTTGGTGGTGGAATGCACCACCAAAGTCGCGCCCATCTCAATGGGTTTGCACAAATACGGGGTGGCTGCGGTGTTATCAACAACCAGCGGCACACCGGCTTTTTCGGCAATCGCGGCCATTGCGGGAATATCGGTTGGCACGCCGGCTGGGTTGGCAAGGCTTTCGCAGAACAGCGCGCGGGTGTTGTCGTCGATTGCGGCCTCAACTGCGGCTGGGTCGTCGAAATCCACCAGTTTTGCTGACCAGCCGAACCGCTTGAAGGTTTGTGTGAACTGGGTGACCGTTCCGCCATAAAGTTTGTTCGAGGCCACGATGTTCAGCCCCGGCCCCATCAGTGGAAACAGCGCCATAATTTGTGCTGCATGTCCCGAAGAACAGCACACCGCGCCCGCGCCACCTTCCAAAGCGGCAATACGGTTTTGCAATGCGGCCACGGTAGGGTTGGTCAGGCGGGAATAGATATAGCCCACTTCTTCCAGATTAAACAAACGCGCCGCGTGATCCGCATCTTTGAACACATAGGCGGTGGTCTGGTAGATCGGTACCTGACGGGCACCGGTCGCGGGATCTGGCTCGGTGCCCGCGTGAATTTGCAATGTATCAAAGCTCAATTGGCGATCGTCTGACATGGAACTCTCCCTTACGTCTGTTGTGGGCAGGCTAGGGGAAAGGTTGCGCGGCTTCAACGGGGCGTTGCGAATAGGGAGGGCGTTTGCGCGGAATTTTCCGTCTGGGAATAAATTCTGCGATGTGGCGGATTGCGGGAATTTTTTTCGCCGGGATGCCTGTGACGCTATCGAGGGGCCACAGGGTTTGAAGACACCCTCGTTGCGAGCTGCGCGCTGGACGTTCCCACGCCCGCAGGTTAAAGCGTTTCGCCATAAACTTGAAACACTGGTTTATGACGGAACGTCCACAGCATTGATTGGTTTCGTCGCGTCTCGCCCTTTCCTGTCACAGGTTAAAGGCGTGGCGCTTTAGGCAAAAATATCCCGCGAAAGGATGCACGATGTTGACCCCCTTCCACCTTGCCATTCACGTGACTGACCTCGCGGCGGCACGGGCGTTTTATGCCGATGTTTTGGGCTGCAGCGAAGGGCGATCAACCGAAACCTGGGTGGATTTCAGCTTTTTTGGTCACCAGCTGAGCCTGCATCTGGGCCCGCCTTTCGCCACATCCGATACCGGGAAAGTTGGTGCACATATGGTGGCGATGCCGCATTTTGGAATTGTGTTACCCTATGACCGCTGGCGCGATTTGGCGGACCGGCTTCAGGTCGCCGATACCCAATGGGTGATCCCCCCAACTGCGCGGTTTGAGGGGGAACCGGGCGAGCAATGGACCATGTTTTTCCGTGACCCATCCGGAAACCCCATCGAGGTCAAAGGGTTCAAAGACATGGAGCGCGTCTTCGCCAGTTGATCAACGCATCCAGAACCCTTCGCGCTTGATCCGATTGCGGATCATCTGCTCGCGGCGCGGGAGATTTTCACGATCAAACATGGCGCGCACTTTTTGACCGCGCCCCTGATAGATCATGCGAAGCATAGGTTCATATTCTTTAAAGATTTTCTTGAGTTTGTTGGGGGAGGTGACCGTTTCGATCACGTCAATGACGGCGTCAGCTTCGCGCGCGTAGGCCAGCGGCAGGATGCGCCAATGACAGGTCACATCGCCGTCCAACCCGCCCAGTTCAGGCCCCGGCCTTCCGCCCCCGAATGACGCGATCACGAGAGGTAGGGCAATTTGGTCAAGCCAGGGGAATTTCTCCTGGCAGACAAGGGCATCGGGGGCGTCATCCCGAATGGCCAAAGCATAGTCCATAAACCGTGTGCCAAACGCATGTGGGCAGGCCCCAAAGAACCAACCTGCATTGAAATACATATAGCGTTCCCAATGCTCATCAGGCTGTGACAGATCAAGAGAGGCATCAAAGTCCAAACCGAATTTGTCGTAAAGCGACTTCCATGTTTCTGAGTAGCCCGGACCATAGAGCTCTAGATTGGGCCATGTGTTTTCGCGCCGCATTGACGCCGCTGGCTGGTCGAAATCAAACGGAATCTCGGACAGTTTTCCCGTGATGACCGTGTCACTGTCAAAAAACACAAAAGGTTCGCCTTTTGGCATTTCCATCAGCGCCTCGATTTTATTGGCATTGGGATAGCTGGCGCCAAAATGCTGGTTTTGAAAGGGCAGGATTTCAGCGCCCAAGCTTTCCAGCGCCTCTCGCACAACTGGGCGGATGCGCGGATCATGGGGCCAGCGTTCACTCGGCTGAGGTTCGCCGATGAACACCCGGCCCTTGAAGTCAGGATCAGCGCTGCGCAGAGACGCGACAAACAACAATGCCTCATAGGACAGACGTCCCGCTTGCCCAATCAATAAGATATTGAAAGCGATGGATTTTTGGGCTGGCTTTTTCAGCTTGGACGCATTGGGTTTTGACGCTGGTTTGGCCTTTGTCGCCTTTGGTGTCGATTTTGCAGCGTTTTTTGTGGGCGCAGGCGCCTCAGTTTGTATGGAATTGGCTGATTTTGCCTGCTTTTTCGCCGATTTAGCCATTGGTCTTTGCTCACCCTGTTCTTTTCAGGCAGTATAGGTCAGATCCCATTGCGTTGGGAAGGGGGCGAAGGGGCCACCTTTGATCAAATACGCGGGAATACATTATGTGAAGGGTGCTGCTGATGTTGCACAAAATGCTGAAAAACCAATTGGTTCTTGCTGGGGTACTGGCCAGCCTTGTCACGGGCACCTTGGCCCTCTCAACTAAGATGGCTGCGGCGGATCAATTCACCACAGCGGATGAGGTCCGCCCGATTCTAGAGGCCACCAAAGGCAATTGGGTGGCGCTGCGGGAATATGACGGGCAGGATCTGTTGTATTTCACCCATCTGTTGGCCTGGCGTTGCGGCCTAGAGGGGGTGCGTTACAGCATCAACGGTGGGGTGCAGCAGGTGTTTGATGCAGTGCCTTGTTACGAAGGTGAAGCACAGCCCAATGCGATCAAAGCCACCGATGCTTTGCCCTTTTTGCGGTTTGACCTGAAATCGGTGAACACAGTGGATGTGCAATTGACTTATGATGATGGTCAGGCGGTCGATGTTCAGTTTGATCGTGCAGGAATTTTGATGAACTAGAGCGTTTCCAGTTCACATTGTATCGCTAGTTCGCTGCCTTTCGCTTCGCACAAACGCAAAAAGCGATAACAGGTGATTCAATGAAAACGGGAAGTGCTTTAATGGGTTTTCTCTCTAGATACCAAAGATTTACGTATCAATCTTGATGTCAGAAAAGCGCCCGGTGCAAAAGGCCAGCGGGCGGGCATCACTGACATGGGCACGTCGCACACGGCCAAGGATGATCGAATGATCGCCGCCATCCATCACCTGTTCGGTGGTGCAATCAAGACGTGTCACGCAGCCGTCCAGTTGGGGCACGCCTTGGGGGCCAATGTGATGCGGGATGGCTGAAAAATCATCTCCGCAACGGGCAAAATGCTGGGCCACTATACGTTGATCTTCGGACAGAATATGCACCGAGAAATGGACTGCGTTGACAAAAGCGTCATGGCGGGCGGAGACCTGAGCGGGGCACCAGAGGATCAACGGCGGGTTCAAAGACACTGAGGTGAAACTGTTGGCCGTCATCGCCACGGGTGTCACTTTGCCCTCCATCCATGTGGCGGCTGTGATCACGGTCACACCGGTGGGAAAGGGGCCAAGAGCCGCGCGCAATTCAAGCGCATGTTCCGGGCCGGGGGAAAAGCTTTTCATTGTTGGACTGCCTGCGCGTTTCAGATCCATTTCGCGAGACCCTATCGCGCCAGCGCAGGGGGGGAAAGGCGAAAAACGGCGGGAATGCCATGGGATTTACGGCGTTCCATGTGGGGGGGACCTCATTCTGCTATGGCAAAACCCGAGATTAAGTGGCGCAACCCAAGGGCCGCACCTGCGACGATTGCCAGAAAGGTGACCGGCGCACCGTAGTAAAGTAGGGCAAAGGCGGACAACCCTTGACCGACTGAACAGCCAAAAGCGACCACGGCGCCAAGCCCCATTAGGGCCGCGCCAAGGATCTGCCGTTTGAGTTCGCGCGGGTCTTCGCAGGCTTCCCAGCGGAAATGGCCGCGTACCAGACTGCCGAGAAAGGCCCCTAGAAGCACGCCTGCAACGGATCCAACGCCAAAGTTGAGATTGTTCCCAGTTGAGGTCATGAGAAAGATAAGGGTGTCTCCGATCGGCGCGGAAAACGTGTGACTTTCCAGCGGGATAGGGGAAAACCCATTGCCCAGAACCCAAGCGGTTCCGCCCCAGCCTGTTACCACAGCAACACCGGCAATGGCGCCCCAAAACAGTTCTTTCTTTGCACGACGCAGTTCAGAATTAACGAGCATTGCCACCAGCAAGCTCAGGCCAACAAGAATGCCAATTGTGCTTGGCGACACGCCAATGAGGTGTCCTAGCCCATGGGCAAAAGAGGGCAGGGTGCCGTCGGTTGGTGTTTCGGGAAAAAGCGCCACGCGCAACCGTGCCAAGGGGCCGGAAATGGCCACATAGGCCGAGACGCCCATCACCAAAACGATGACAAAAGACCGAAGATCCCCACCGCCCAGCCGCGCCAATGCGCCAAACCCACAATTGCCCGACAGCGCCATGCCATAGCCAAACACCAAGCCACCAATAGTCGAGGCAAGCGGATTCCACGATAGCCGTAAATAGACGGCCTCTTCGGCGGGCAAAGCACCGGAACCGATCAATGAAAATGTGCCGACCATCGCGACGCCAATCGCAATGCCCCACATGCGAAGCCTCAGGTAAGATGCGCCATAAAGCGCGTCTTCGATCGCGCCGAGTGTGCAAAAACGGCCCATACGCGCGGATAAGCCGAGCATGACCCCGCCCAGAAGCCCGACAAGGGCGGCCAGATTAGCGTCGCTGATCCACTCTAACATGCGCCTCCTCCCTTACGTCTGGGTGCCCGATGTTTTGGTGCGGACGTCTGGGTGCCGACGTCTTGGCGCTTGGTGGGCTGACCTAATTGCGATCTGATATAAAAAATCTGCCTGCGCTGTTTCTTTCGCGATGGCCCCTTGAGCGTCTTGAAAACCCATTTAAATCAAAGAACTGTCCTGATGGTCGATTATTCAGCCGCTTTATGTTCCTCGGGGGTATCAATAGAACAGAACATTTCATAGATCACTTCGAGGATGCGCCGGGGGCGGTCATCGGTCAAGGAATAGTAAATGGTTTTGCCGTCGCGCCGTGGCGTTACCAGCCCCTCCAGCCGCAACCGCGCCAGCTGTTGGGAAACAGCCGCCTGCCGGGCCGCCAATAGCTTTTCCAGCTCGGTCACAGATTTCTCACCGGTGACCAGATGACACAGGATCATCAACCGTCCTTCGTGACTGATCGCCTTGAGCAACGTCGAAGCATCACACGCGCTGGTCATCATTTTGTCCAACTCGTCCGGGGTCATGTTTTCACGAATGACTGGTAGCGCCATCACCTGATCCTTTGGTTCATCTGCGGCGTTGCTTGGGTGCCAAAGGGCAAAAGCCACGCCTTTCAGCCACTATATAGAAGAGTTCGCGAATATTGCAAACTGTTGCAAGGGGCAGGGTGTTGTGTCGTGAGCGGGTGTGTCTGTGGTGGCAAGGAAACGATTTGGGTCAGCTGGTGGGCTTGATATAGCCGGTGCTGTTTGTGAGCATTTGATCCAACAAGCCCCAAAAGAAGTCTTCACCGGGATAGCCTTCGATCCGGCCAATTTCAGCACCATCCTCTACCAAGACAAAGGTGGGGGTGAAGGAAACCGGTCGTGTGAGCGTAAATCCCAATGTGTCTTTGCGGGTATCGCGGATTTGTACATGCTGCAAAGGGGCAAACTTGCCCTCAGGCGTTTTGGGGTAAATGGCCCCCAGATCCCGTTCCCATTGGGCGCACCAGACACAGCCTGATTCTTCGACCATAATCAGTTCGGCGGCTTGGGCAAAGGAAGAGGCCCCCGTCAAAGCGATCGCGCCTATCATGAGCATGTATTTGAGGCGAGAGAACATCCTGGGCGTCCTTGGTTGACCTTTTTGTCATTGAAACACATAAATTGAATATGTTCAGGTTTCAAGTCACCCATCGGATCTGAATGCAAAACGCCGAACCTGGGGACAGAAAAGAGCCATTGATGTTTGAGATTAGTTTTGCAGGTGCTGCGCTTGCCGGTCTGTTGTCTTTCGCCAGCCCCTGCATCCTGCCCATGGTCCCGTTTTATCTGAGCTATCTTGCGGGTTTGTCGATGTCTGAATTGCAGGACGAAGGCGGCATCGCCCCCGGCGCGCGCAAGCGATTGATCTTTGCGTCCATGGCTTTTGCGGTGGGTGTGACGACGATTTTTGTACTGTTGGGGCTTGGGGCCACGGCGCTTGGCACGGCATTTGCGCAGTATAAAGACGTCTTTGCATATGCGGGGGCCGGGCTTTTGGTGCTGTTTGGTCTGCATTTTCTCGGCGTGATGCGCATCCCGCTTTTGTACCGAGAAGCGCGGTTGGACAGCCGCGCAGAACCCAGCACACTCATTGGTGCCTATCTGATGGGGCTGGCGTTTGGCTTTGGCTGGACCCCCTGCGTGGGACCAGTGCTTGCCTCGATCTTAATGATCGCCTCTGGCATGGGAGAGTTGTGGCGTGGCGCGCTGCTTTTGGCCATCTATGGCCTGGGCATGACGGCCCCCTTTGTCATTGCTGCGTTCTTTTCCGTTGGTTTTATCAAATGGGCCGCACGGCACCGCCGATTTCTGCCCTATGTGGAAAAGGCGATGGGGGGGATGCTGATCATCTTTGCCGTGTTGATTGCCTTTGGGCAGGTCAACGTGATTGGGCAATGGCTGATTGATTGGTTCCCGGTTTTGACGCGACTGGGATAGGCGGGAATCACGTCATTGTGATCTTGGTCACAGGGTGGATTTCTGGGTGCAGCTAAGTCGAAATGGGCACGCCAGAGCCAATTTTGATCAAGCAATGGGTCATATGTACTGACGGATATGTCGTGTTTCGAGCGAAGATTTCGTTTCTGAAAACTGCTGAAATCGCCATGCATGCCAAAGGATTCATTCAGAATATGGCGATGAGCGCAATAATGTTTCGCACTTGACTTATATCAATTCAAATAATGGAATTTGATGTTGCGAAATTTACTTCACATGCGTAGCTTACTGTCATTACGTCATGGGAGGTAACATGAAGCGGACAACGATCACGCTTGTCGCTCTGCTTGCAGGGCTTACAACGGCAAACGCCGAAACAGTGACACCAGAAAATGTCACGTTCGAAGAAGGGGCTGTCGCGCAATCGCTGACTGGCCAACCCGGAGACGCGATGTCAGGGGCTAAGATTGCCTCGACCAAATCGCAAGGCAACTGCGTGGCCTGCCACGAAATCACCGATCTGGCCGATGTGCCGTTTCACGGTGAAGTCGGGCCGCTTTTGGATGGGGCGGGCGACCGCTGGTCCGAAGCAGAGCTGCGCGGCCTTTTGGTGGACAGCAAACGCACGTTTGAAGAAACGGTCATGCCGGCATTCTACAAAACCACCGGTTTTAACCGCCTTGGCAATGCCTATACCGGCAAAGCCCACGAGGGGGATGTTGAACCGCTGCTGACAGCTCAGCAGATCGAAGATGTTGTCGCCTATCTGATGACGCTGCAATAAGCGGTCCGAGGGCCACAGAAACACTCACAGGAGAGAAACATGAAATTCACACGTCGTGAAGCTCTGGCTCTTGGTCTCGGTGCAACCGCCGTTGCCATGTTGCCAATGCGTGCCAGCGCCGCCGCCGACGAAGCCATTGCTGCCTTTACCGGCGGGGCTGAGGTTGGTGAAGGCGGGGTCACACTGACCGCCCCGGAAATTGCCGAAAACGGCAACACCGTGCCAGTATCCGTAGATGCCCCTGGTGCAGCAGCCATCCTTATTCTGGCAATGGGCAACCCAACCCCAGGTGTGGCGCAGTTCAACTTTGGACCCGCCGCTGGTTCGCAAGCAGCCTCGACCCGCATTCGTTTGGCCGGCACGCAAGATGTTGTTGCCATTGCTAAAATGGCGGATGGCAGCTTTGCCAAAGCGCAATCGACCGTAAAGGTCACCATCGGCGGCTGCGGCGGCTAATCGCGGAGCAATCCCAGCAAAAGTGGATACCGGTTTTGCGGTTCGGGATTGCGACATACAGGAGGCAATCCCAGCAAAAGTGGATACCGGTTTTGCGGTTCGGGATTGCGACCACATAAGATATTGGAGATCTGAGATATGGCAAAAGGTGTAAAACCCCGCGTGAAAGTCCCGAAATCTGCCTCTGCAGGCGATATCGTGACCTTAAAGACCCTGATCAGCCACAAGATGGAATCGGGCCAGCGCAAAGACAGCGACGGCAACGTCATTCCGCGGTCAATCATCAACCGGTTTACCTGCGAGTTTAACGGCGCATTGGTGGTGGATGTGACGATGGAGAGTGCGATTTCGACCAACCCGTATTTTGAATTTGACGCCAAGGTTGATGCGGCCGGTGATTTCAAATTCACTTGGTACGATGATGATGGTGCGGTCTATGACACCACCAAATCGATCATGGTTGCCTAAGATCAGCGTAAGGGAGGAAAAAGTATGAAAACATACGGCATCGCAGCACTCATGGCTGCCTCGACATTGATCGGGGCGACAAGTGCCACAGCAGATGAAAGCGCTGAACTTATCATCAATGGCGAGATTGAAATTGTCACCCGCACTGCCGCGCCCGCGCATCTTTCGGATGCCATGGACGAGGTGATTTCGGGTTGGGTGTTTCGCTCGGACCAGACACAGGCCATGCAGCAAGACGACTTTGACAATCCAGGTCTGATCTGGGTGGAAGCGGCTGAAGAAGCCTGGGCAACCCCAGAGGGGACAAATGGCAAATCCTGTGCCGATTGTCATGGCGACGCGGAAAGTATGGCGGGTGTAAAAGCCACCTATCCGAAATGGAACGCCGAGGCGGAAAAGGTCAACACGCTGCAAATGCAGATGAATGACTGTCGTGTAAATCGCATGGGCGCCGAGGCATGGGGCTATGACAAAGCCCCCGCGATCAACATGGAGGCCCTGTTGTCTTCTGTGTCGCGCGGCATGCCCGTGAACGTTGCCATCGACGGCCCCGGCCAAGCCACATGGGAAATGGGCAAAGAGCTTTATTATACCCGCACCGGCCAGCTGGACCTGTCCTGCGCGTCTTGCCACGAAGAAAACTATGGCAATATGATCCGCGCAGACCACCTGTCACAAGGACAGATCAATGGCTTTCCAACGTATCGGTTGAAAAATACCAAGCTGAACGGCGTGCATTCCCGATTTAAGGGCTGCATTCGTGACACGCGCGCGCATACTTATAACCCCGGTTCCGACGAGTTTGTCGCGCTGGAAATGTATGTGGCGTCTCGCGGCAACGGCCTGTCGGTCGAAGGCCCTTCAGTCCGCAACTGATCAAACCCCGTCCGGGCCGATGCTCGGGCGGGATTTCTTTATCTAAACACATTCAAACCTCAGCATGGGTTCGCCTGCGCCGTGGTTGAAAACCAAGGAAAACCGCATATGATCTCTCGCCGCGACTTTCTTCAGGTCTCAATGGCCGCCTCAGCGCTTTACGGCACCTCTGGTTTTGGCAATTGGGCCAAATTGGCGGCCCAACAGGCATTGACGCAGGATGATCTTTTAAAGTTTGACACCTTTGGCAATGTCAGCCTGATCCACATCACGGACATTCACGCTCAGCTCAAACCGATCTATTTCCGCGAGCCGTCGATCAACCTTGGGGTCGGGGCCGCCAATGGCCAGATGCCCCATGTGACCGGTGCGGATTTCCGCAAAGCCTATGGAATCGAAGATGGCTCACCGTCCGCTTACGCGTTGACGTATAATGACTTTTCGGCGCTGGCTGAGGGGTATGGCAAGGTCGGCGGCATGGACCGTGTGGCCACAGTTGTGAACGCCATTCGTGCCGACCGCCCCGATGCGCTGCTGTTGGATGGCGGCGACACATGGCACGGATCATACACCTGTCATCACACCCAAGGCCAGGATGTGGTCAACGTGATGAATGCGTTGAAGCCCGATGCCATGACCTTCCACTGGGAATTCACGCTGGGCTCGGACCGTGTGAACGAAATCGTCGAAAATCTGCCGTTTGCCGCCCTTGGTCAGAACATTTTTGATGCGGAATGGGATGAACCGGCCGAGCTGTTCAAACCCTATAAGTTCTTTGAGCGTGGCGGGGTGAAAATCGCGGTGATCGGTCAGGCCTTCCCCTATATGCCGATCGCAAATCCACGTTGGATGTTCCCGGAATACTCGTTTGGGATCCGCGATGAGAACATGCAGGCGATGGTCGATGAGGTGCGCGCCGCTGGGGCTGAACTGGTTGTGGTGCTGAGCCACAATGGCTTTGACGTGGACAAGAAAATGGCCACAAAAGTCACCGGCATCGACGTGATCCTGTCGGGCCACACCCATGACGCGCTGCCCGAACCCGTGCAGGTGGAACAGACGTTCATCATCGCCTCAGGGTCCAACTCGAAATTTGTCAGCCGCGTGGATCTGGATGTGCGCGACGGCAAGATGATGGGCATCCGCCACAAGCTGATCCCCATTTTTGCGGATGTGATCACGCCAGATGCCACCATCACCAAGCTGATTGATGACCAGCGCGCGCCCTATAAGGCAGAGCTGGAAGAGGTGATCGGCACCACAGATACGCTTTTGTATCGTCGTGGCAATTTCAATGGGTCTTGGGACGATCTGATCTGTGACGCGCTGATCAATGAACGCGAGGCCGACATTGCCATGTCGCCCGGCGTGCGTTGGGGGCCGTCGATCCTGCCGGGGCAAGAGATCACCCGCGAAGATATCTGGAACGTGACTTCCATGTCTTATGGCAAGGCGTACCGCTCTGAAATGACAGGGGAATTTATTCATACCATTCTTGAGGATGTGGCGGATAACCTGTTTAACCCCGACCCCTATTACCAGCAGGGCGGCGACATGGTGCGCATTGGTGGCATGGGCTACCGGATCGACGTGAGCAAACCGCAGGGCGAGCGGATCACTGAGATGACTTTGCTGAAAACCGGCGAGGCAATTGATCCGTCGAAAACCTATGTGGTGGCCGGTTGGGCATCGGTGAACGAGGGGACAGAAGGGCCGCAGATTTGGGACGTTGTGGAAAGCCATATCCGCAAACAAGGCACCATCAAGCTTGACCCGAACAATTCCGTAGAAGTGGTGGGCGCCTAAGCCGCCAAAGGTCTGGGCGTATCCCGCCCGGGCCATTTTTTTACGCCTATTCATGCACATAGGCGAATGTAGAGATATAAGAGGAGAGATGCCAGATGAGTGACAGCTCTAACACAAACGGGCCCTCACGGCGCGGGTTCCTGCAAGGGGCCGCCGCCGCAGGTGTGG
>DDMF01000068.1:14428-20632 GCA_002340515.1 Rhodobacteraceae bacterium UBA2553
GGCTGTGGGCGCGGCTGGTGCCGCAAAGGCAGAGGGCGATCCGCTGATCACCGAAGTTCAGGACTGGGCCAGTGGTTTGGGGGATGGCGTGGACGCCAGCCCCTATGGCATGCCAATTGAGTTTGAAGGCGACGTGGTGCGCCGCAATGTGGAATGGTTGACGGCGGACACCATCAGCTCAATCAACTTCACGCCGATCCATGCGCTTGATGGCACCATCACCCCGCAAGGCTGTGCGTTTGAACGTCACCATTCGGGGGCGATCACGCTGAAAAAAGAAGATTATCGCTTGATGATCAACGGCTTGATCGACACGCCGCTGGTGTTTTCCTACGAAGATCTGGAGCGTTTCCCCCGTGTCACCCGCACCTTTTTCCTTGAATGTGCGGCCAATACCGGCATGGAATGGGCGGGCGCGCAGCTGAATGGTTCGCAATACACGCATGGTATGATCCACAATATGGAATACACCGGCGTGTCACTTCGCACATTGCTGGAAGAGGCCGGGCTGGACGCTGCGGGCGATTTGGCGGACAAGTGGCTTTACGTGGAAGGCGCGGATGCGTCCTCCAACGGGCGATCCATTCCGATGGAAAAGGCGCTGGATGACTGCATGGTTGCGTTCAAGGCCAATGGCGAAGCGCTGCGGATGGAGCATGGTTATCCGGTCCGCTTGGTTGTGCCCGGTTGGGAAGGCAATATGTGGGTGAAATGGTTGCGCCGGATGGAGGTCATGGACGCCCCGGTGGAAAGCCGCGAAGAAACCTCGAAATACACCGACACGCTCGAAGATGGCACCTCGCGCAAATGGACCTGGGTGATGGATGCGAAATCTGTTGTGACCTCGCCCAGCCCGCAAATGCCGATCAAACATGGCACGGGGCCGTTGGTCATCACAGGGCTCGCGTGGTCTGGTCGCGGTGCGATCACGGCGGTGGATGTCTCGTTGGACGGTGGTGTGACATGGGCCGAGGCGCGCTTGGCGGAACCCGGAAAATCCATGGCGCTGACGCGGTTTTACCTCGACATTGATTGGGATGGGTCAGAGATGTTCCTGCAATCGCGCGCGATGGACGAAACTGGCTATGTGCAACCGACCAAGGCCCAGCTGCGCGAGGTGCGCGGGTTGAATTCAATTTACCACAACAACTGCATTCAGACATGGCACGTGGGTGCAAACGGGGAGGCGAACAATGTCGAAGTTTCCTAAGCTCTTGATGGCAACTGCCATCGCCACCCTGACCGCAACCCCTGTTTTAGCCGAGAAATACGGCCTTGGGCGCACCGCCACCCAAGATGAGATTGCTGCATGGGATCTGGACATTTTCCCTGATGGTTCAAACCTTCCCGAAGGGTCCGGCAGCGTAGAAGTGGGCGAAGAGGTTTTCGTTGACAATTGTGCGGTCTGTCACGGCGATTTTGCCGAAGGGGTCGACAATTGGCCCAAGCTTTCGGGCGGGGCGGACACATTGGCGAATGAAGATCCGCTGAAAACGGTTGGCTCCTATTGGCCGTATCTGTCGACCACCTTTGATTATGTGCGCCGCTCAATGCCGTTTGGCTCGGCCCAAACCCTGTCGGACGATGATGTCTACGGGATCGTGGCCTATATCCTTTACTCCAACGATCTGGTTGAGGATGATTTTGTCCTGTCAAAAGAGACCTTTACCTCTGTGGAATTGCCAAATGCGGCGGGGTTCATCGTTGATGATCGTGCCGCGACCGAATACGGAAGTTTCACCAATCGCTGCATGAGCGACTGTAAACCGGCGGCGGTGAGCATCACCAAAACCGTGGTGTTCCCGGGGGATCCAAATGCGGGTGCGGAATCATCTGAAACACAAGCTGCGGCACCCGCAGTGGTCAAAGAGGCCCCTGTTGCCGAAGCGGCTGAAGTGGTTCTGGCGGCGGTGACATTTAACGAAGAACTGGCCGCCAAAGGGGCCAAAGTCTTTAAGAAATGCAAAGCCTGTCACAAGGTTGGCGAGAAAGCAAAAAACGGTACCGGACCCATTCTGAACGGGATCTGGGGACGTGCTGCAGCAACGGGCGAGGGGTTCAAATACTCCCCAGCGATGCTGGCCGCCGGGGACGGTGGTCTGGTCTGGGACGAAGAGACATTGTCCGGTTATCTGGCGAACCCGCGCAAGTATCTGAAAGGGAACAAAATGTCCTTTTCCGGCCTGAAAAAAGAGGCGGATATCGAAGCGGTTCTGGAATTCCTGAAATCCAATAGCCAGTGATCCACCCACCTTATGACGCTCGAAACGCCGTACAGACATGTGCGGCGTTTTTTGTTGTGTTTTGGTGAAAACCCTGCGGCGTGTTAGACTGGCCTGACCGCGTAAACAGGAGGGCGATATGCGACGTTTTCTATGCCTACTCACCGTGCTCTGTGTTCAGCTTATGCCTGCGGGTGCTGCTGAACTTGGCGATGATGGTCTGTATCTGCAGCCGTGGTTTTCCGACAGTTTTCTGGAACTCGCCGATGATCTGGACGAAGCCACCGCAGAAGGCAAAGATCTGCTTGTGTTGTTTGAACAAAAGGGCTGTCCCTATTGCCGCGAAATGCATCAGGTGAATTTTGAACGCGATGAGATTGTCAGCCATTTGAAAGAGCATTTTGTGGTTGTGCAACTCAATCTTTGGGGCGCGCGTGAGGTGGTCGATATGAACGGAGGATCCCTTGAGGAACGGGACTTGGCGGCGCAATGGGGCATCAATTTCACCCCAACCAGCGTGATCTTTTCCAAGGACGACGGCGAGACGGCCGAGGTGTTTCGTATGCCGGGCTATTTCAAGCCGTTTCACTTTCTAAAGTCTCTCGAATATGTGTCATCAGACGCCTATAAAGATCAGATATTTCAGCGTTTTTTACAGGCGGAGTTTGAAGCTTTGGCGCAAAATGGCCTGACACCCGAAGTGTGGTGATTACGCACTTGCCAGCGCGCAATGGGGCTGCGAATATGCTTTAAACTGAATGTGTTCAGGACTGACGGCGCGAGAATTATACCGCAGTCTACAACCTCTTATGTGGAAAGTGACCTTATGCGCAGCCTTATTTCCCTTGCCATGACTGGACTATGCCTTGCCTCACCTGTGCTCGCCCAAGGGCCAAATGCGCGCGACGTGGGTACGGGGATTGTTTATCCGTTTGACGGTGATTTTGACGACGCAACTTTTGCGGTGGAAAGTGCAATTGTTGGGGCGGGGCTGAAAATTGACTATACCAGCCACACGGGTGAAATGCTGGCACGCACCGGGCAAGACGTCGGATCCGACGTGGTTCTCTTTGATAATGCTGATATTTTCCTGTTCTGCTCCGCTGTCATCAGCCGTAAAGTGATGGAAGCCAACCCGATGAATATCTCTTATTGCCCTTACGCGATCTTTGTTTCAGATCGTGAGGGTGAGGTTGTTGTGGGCTATCGCAAATACCCCGAGGGTGAGATGCAGATGGTGCAAGAGCTTCTTGATGGGATTGTGCAAGAGGCAGTTTCAGAGTGAACACGGTGGTGGGTTAAGGCGTGTCTTTGATCTGGATCAAAAACATTCACTAAATCGAATATATTTACTTGCCAGTTCCCGCACACGACATTACCGTTGCTTCATGCGAATGGGATCTATGTGAGGCAATCAAAATGGAAACAGAATTCACCCCCTTGGTGTCAACTTTCGGCGGGCTGCTGATTGGTTTGGCATCGGTACTGTTGATGTGGGCGCGGGGCAATGTATTTGGCGCCACTGGCATTTTGGCCGGTTTTCTGCAACCATCCAGTTCAACCGACTGGGCATGGCGGGCCGCGATCCTGTTGGGCATGATGACAGGCCCCTTCGTCTATCTGTTCCTGACCGGCAGTTTGCCTGCAATCGAAGTACCGATCAGCCGAACCACAATGATCATCGGCGGGTTTATTGTCGGCATTGGCGTGACTTACGGGGCAGGCTGCACATCCGGACACGGTGTTTGCGGCATGGCACGTTTGTCCCCCCGGTCGATCGTAGCCACACTTGGCTTTATGGCTGGAACCGCGACCATGGTCTTTGTGATGCGTCATCTGGTGGGGGGCTGAATATGCAGCTTATTCTGATCTACGCCATTGGACTGATCTTTGGTCTGGGGATTTCTATTTCCGGTATGGCGAACCCTGCTAAGGTACTGAACTTCTTTGATATTGCTGGCACCTGGGATCCGAGCCTTGGCTTTGTGATGGGGGGCGCGCTCTTGGTCACGGCCCCGGGGTACTATTTTGTTTTTCGTCGGGGACGACCGGTGTTTGAACAGGCTTTCACCTTGCCGGGGACGCGGCTCATTGACCGGAAACTCGTGCTCGGCAGTGTGACTTTTGGCTTGGGCTGGGGGCTTGCTGGATTTTGCCCCGGAGCAGCGCTTCCAGTGATTTCTACGGGCAATCAAGACGTTGCCTTTTTTATGGTCTCGATGATTGCGGGGCTTTTCGCCGCGCGCTGGATGATCGCCCAAACCGCCAAACGGCGCGACGCGCAGCTGCGCGATGGTGCGCCACAATAGGAGAGGAATGCTCATGTCGATGGATATCACCGCCGCTGTCAAACCCGTGGTCAAAGCGTTTTTTGACCCTGCGACCAACACGATTTCTTATGTTGTGAAAGACCCCGCGACCACGGCCTGTGCGGTGGTGGATAGTGTGATGGACATCGACTATGCAGCCGGTCGGATCACCCATGAGAATGCGGATCAGATTGTTGAGTACATTCAGGAAAATGGGTTGGAGCTGCAATGGGTGATTGAAACCCATGTGCACGCGGATCACCTGTCCGCCGCCCCCTATTTGCAATCCAAGCTGGGCGGGAAAATCGGTATTGGGTCGGGTATCACCGTGGTGCAAGACGTGTTTGGAAAAGTGTTTAACGAAGGCACGGAATTCCAGCGTGATGGCAGCCAGTTTGACCAGCTTTTTGAAGATAGCGACAGCTATATGGTGGGCGAAATGCAGGCGCAGGTCTTGCACACCCCCGGTCACACGCCGGCCTGTATGGTGCATGTGATGGGGGATGCGGCTTTTGTGGGCGATACACTTTTCATGCCCGATGGCGGATCGGCGCGCGCGGATTTCCCTGGTGGGGATGCTGGCGAGCTTTATGACTCGATCCAAAAAGTGCTGTCTTTGCCAGACGAAACCCGCCTGTTCATGTGCCACGATTACGGCCCCAATGGCCGCGATATTCAGTGGGAAACCACCGTGGCGGATGAAAAAGCCCACAACATTCACGTGGGTGGTGGCAAGACCAAAGAAGAATTTGTCAGATTTCGCACCGAAAGAGATGCTCAATTGGATATGCCGAAGTTGATCATCCCCTCACTTCAGGTCAATATGCGCGCGGGAGAAATGCCACCGGCGGATGATGATGGGAACACCTTTCTGAAAGTCCCGGTGAATGCATTGTAAAAACGCTCAAAACGCGGCGCATATGTGAGGACAGGATCATGATGGCAAAGAAACTGAGCGACCGGGTTACGGTTGCCCCGCAAATTGCGGTGTCGGACATTCAGGCAATTAAGGATGCGGGGTTCACGGTGCTGATGTGCAACCGCCCGGATGGCGAAGACCCCGGCCAACCCACTTGGGCAGAAATGTCCGCAGCAGCAGAGGCGGTGGGGATGCAAACGTCGTTCCTGCCCATGTCCAGCCGCGAAGACGCGCTGGCGGAGATGGCGGAATTCACCCGCGTTGTGGATGAAGCATCCGGGCCGGTGTTTGCCTATTGCCGGTCTGGCACGCGCTGCGAGATCCTGTGGTCGATGGCTGAGGCCAACCGCTAATCAGTTGATAAAATAGGTGTTCTGCATCTAAGCGGGGCACCACCACAAGTTAATCCTGCGTCCCATTCTCCCAATTCGGACAGATAGATGAACAAACCTTCTTTGCGCCGCCCTCAAATTGGGCTGGGTGTCCTGACACGCTATGCGCCGATCTTTGATTGGGGGCGGCGCTATGATCAAATGGCGTTCAGCTCTGATCTTTTGGCGGCGGTGATTGTCACCATCATGTTGATCCCGCAGTCTCTGGCCTATGCATTGTTGGCGGGATTGCCCCCCGAAATGGGGCTTTACGCGTCGATCTTGCCGTTGGTGGCTTATGCAATCTTTGGCACCAGCCGTGCGCTTGCGGTGGGGCCTGTGGCGGTGGTCAGTTTGATGACAGCGGCGGCAGTGGGCAATCT
>DDMF01000068.1:20668-22289 GCA_002340515.1 Rhodobacteraceae bacterium UBA2553
CAGCAGACTATGCGGCGGCGGCCATCACCCTGGCATTCGTGTCGGGCGGGATCCTGTTGATTATGGGGGTATTTCGCCTTGGCTTTCTGGCCAATTTCTTAAGCCACCCGGTGATTGCGGGGTTCATCACGGCGTCTGGTATGTTGATTGCGACCAGCCAGCTCAAACACATTTTGGGCGTCTCGGCGCATGGGCATTCCCTGACCTCGCTGCTTGGATCCTTGGTGATGCATTTGAACCAGATCAATGTGATCACGCTGATCATTGGCGTGGGGTCCGTCGGTTTTTTGTTCTGGGTGCGTAAAGGGTTAAAGCCCTTACTTCTTTTCCTTGGTGTGCCATCCCGTTTGGCGGATATCTTAACCAAGGCCGGACCGGTGGGCGCGGTGGTCGTGACCACGCTGGCCAGCTGGGGGTTTGATCTGCAATCCCATGGCGTCGCCATTGTGGGGGACGTGCCACAAGGGCTTCCACCCCTGACCATTCCACATTTTGACGCCGCTTTGTGGAGCAGCCTGTTTGGCTCGGCACTGCTCATCTCTATCATCGGGTTTGTCGAAAGCATTTCCGTGGCCCAAACCCTTGCAGCCAAGAAACGCCAACGCATCACGCCGGACCAAGAACTGGTCGGCTTGGGGGCGTCAAATATTGCCGCAGCACTAAGTGGCGGATACCCGGTGACCGGTGGATTTGCCCGCTCTGTGGTGAATTTTGATGCGGGTGCCGAGACGCCCGCGGCCGGCGCCTTTACCGCCATTGGTATCGCTCTTGCGGCCATGTTCCTCACGCCAATGCTCTATTTTTTGCCAAAAGCAACTCTGTCTGCAACCATCATTGTGGCGGTGCTGGGCCTTGTGGATTTCCATATCCTCAAAGCCACATGGACCTATCACCGTGGCGATTTCACGGCCGTTTTGGCCACCATCCTGCTGACCTTGGGGTTTGGCGTCGAAATTGGTGTCTCGGCCGGGGTGATCCTGTCGATTGTGCTTTATCTCTATAAAACCTCACGTCCACATATTGCCGAAGTGGGGCTGGTTCCCGGCACACAACATTTTCGCAATATCAATCGCCACGAGGTGCTGACCCACCCAGAGTTGGTCACGCTGCGGCTTGATGAAAACCTCTATTTCGCCAATGTTCGCTTTATTGAGGATTACTTGCTGGAGCGTACAGCGCGTGGGAATTTGAAGCATGTGGTGCTGATGTGTTCGGCGGTGAATGACATTGATCTGTCCGCCTTGGAAACACTTGAGGGGTTGAACCGGAGGTTGGGTGAGACGGGCATCACATTAAGCCTTTCCGAAGTGAAAGGCCCGGTGATGGATCGGCTGACCCGCACGCATTTCCTGCGTGATTTATCGGGGGACGTGTATCTGACACAATATTGCGCGATGCAGGCCTTGGGACCGGTGGACGGTTGCAGAGCTTTGTGCTGCGAGGGGGCCGGGGAAGGGGACGCAGCGTAACTTTGCGGCCCGACAATTGAACGGTTGTGCAATTAATGCTAGGCCAACCCAACATTCATTCCATTGGGGGACGCTTTCATGCAGATCACAGAAAACACCGTAGCCGTCGTCTCGGGCGGGGCATCCGGATTGGGCGGCGCTGTGGCGCAAGC
>DDMF01000068.1:22304-23710 GCA_002340515.1 Rhodobacteraceae bacterium UBA2553
GCCGCCGCAGGGGCCAAAGTCGGTATTTTCGACCTGAATGAAGAAACAGGCACCGCAATGGCCGCCAAAATTGGCGGAACCTTTGCCAAAGTGGACGTGGCGGACCCGGTTTCGGTTGCGGAAGGGTTCAAAACTCTGCGGGCCGCTCATGGTCAAGAACACATTATGGTCAATTGCGCAGGCATCGCACCGGCCTCTAAAACCGTATCCAAAGGCGCGCCGCATAACGCAGAGATGTTTGCCAAAGTGATCACCGTAAACCTGATTGGGACGTTTAATTGCGCCAGCCAAGCCGCCGCAGGCATGGTTGCAGCTGAGGCACTGAACGCAGATGGTGAGCGCGGCGTGATCATCAACACCGCCTCAATTGCTGCCTTTGATGGTCAGGTTGGTCAGCTTGCTTATGCAGCCTCCAAGGGCGGTGTTGTGGGCATGACCCTTCCGATGGCGCGCGACCTTATGCGCGACGGGGTGCGGGTGATGACCATCGCGCCGGGTATTTTTAAAACCCCCATGGTGGCGGGTCTTCCGCAAGAGGTGCAGGACAGTCTTGGCGCACAAGTGCCGTTCCCATCGCGCCTTGGTGACCCGGATGAATTTGCAAATCTTGCCCGTCACATTGTTGAAAACCCGATGTTGAACGGCGAAGTGATCCGTCTGGACGGTGCCATCCGTATGGCGCCGCGCTAAGCGTCCAAAGATAGACGCAAATTTTGTAACAATTAAATGATTGAAACCGGCCGGCTGAAGACACAGCGGGCCGGTTGCGTGCCTATTCAATCGCCAGGACAAGCCCCGCTGGTGCCAGAGGCAGGCGGTCTTTATCGGGGTTGTTGGTATCTATCAGCTTTATGTCTGGTCCGATAAGCGTGGGGGAAATATCCCCGTTGATGGCCCGCAAAGCAGCCAAAACACCCAATCGGCCCTGCGCGACCGGATCGTCAAATGGTACGGCCAGCACCTTGCCGCTTTGCAACCCCCGGCGCACCGAATGGCTAATATAGGTGGCAATGAGTTTTGGGAATTTCTCAACATTTTGCGCGGCCAATCCCATCGCGCCCTCGATGGCGGGGGCGCTGCCTNNGACATAATCCAGGTCGGGAATTTCAGCCAACACCGCTTCAACTTCGCGCAATTGTTCGCGAAGCCCTGTATCGGCATGGCGGGTGGTGACAATCTCAACCGAACTGTCTGCAAGGGCTTGTCGTAACCCGTTTTCAAGCAGGGGGGACCACCCGCTATCTTTTGGGCCGGTGATGAACCCCACCCGCACAGGTGCGGTGCCTTTGGGGTGGGTTTTTGCCAGATATGCCCCAACAGCATCCCCCATATCGCGCCAATCCACCCCAATGGAGGCCGCAAGGTCCGGCGCGCGCAACGCATTGACCAAAGCCAGCACAGGCACG
>DDMF01000068.1:23738-35481 GCA_002340515.1 Rhodobacteraceae bacterium UBA2553
CGCCAACATCTGTGGGGCCTCGGCCGACACGGCCCCGAGCAAAATGGCATCAACCCCTTTTGACAGGCAGGTCTCCAGCAAGGGGATTTGTCGCGACAAGGCCAGATATCCACCAGATTCGTAAAACAGCAAATCCACCCTGGATTGCGCTGCCTGTTCTTGCAGACCAAAGCCGACACTCAGCCAGTATTCGTCCTTGAAATGGGGAACAACCACGCAGATTGATGCGCTGGGTTTGCTTTGCGCGAAGGCAGGCACCGGCGGGCACATCCCCATGAACAGGCAAACGAGGGTTAGGATTGCAGCGGGCCGCAATTCGCCATACCGTCGCGCCATGCGGCAGATCGGCTTTGATAAACAATTGCTTCGGGTGTTCACCTTCATTGTGAGCTTATCCGTCTTGGTCAGTTTGGTCGCCCTTGGGTCAAACTGGTATCTTTCCGGGCAACAGCGCGCTTTGATACAAAACAACCTACCTGCACTCTCCTTGGCACGCAAAATCTCTGATGAAAGTGTGTTTGTGGCCGCGCTGGCCCCGTCCTATCGTTTGTTTTTTAGAGAAGCGGGATTTTTGAAGTTTTGTTTGAAATCGGTGGTGATCGGGCCGAATAGGAAGGAATGATTCCACTGATTGAGCAGAAGCCCATCGTCTTATTGTGCGAGGTGGAAATCCCATGGGGAAAAGTGCTACATCCCGGCACCAGTGCTACATCGTGTAGCACCACGCCCAAAAACGAGGCTAAATCGAGCCGAAACGAGGAAAACGTGAAAAATGGTTGATCCAAAAAACCAAGAAAAATCAGGGTTTTCCGATGTTCAGCGGGCTGCGCGTTTATCCATTGCACCCATGATGGATTGGACCGATCGTCACTGTCGGTATTTTCATCGTTTGATGAGCCAGCACGCGCTTTTGTATACGGAAATGGTCACATCGCCCGCTTTGGTGCGCGGTGGGGCGTTGCATTTGCTTGGGTACAATGACGAAGAGCATCCGGTGGCCGTTCAGTTGGGGGGCTCGGATCCAAAAGAGCTCGCCGCCGCCACCAAACTCTGTGTGGAACGTGGATTTGATGAGGTGAACCTGAACGTCGGTTGCCCGTCGGACCGGGTGCAATCTGGCACCTTTGGTGCGGTTCTTATGCGGGATGCCCAACTGGTTGCGGACTGTATGTTCGCCATGAAAGATGCATCGCAAGATGTTGAAGTTACAGTAAAATGTCGAATTGGCGTTGATGACCAAGTGGCCGAAGATGTCCTGCCGGATTTCCTAACAAAGGTCTCGGCCGCCGGGGTGACCCGCTTTACCATCCATGCGCGAAAGGCGTGGTTGCAGGGGCTTAGCCCCAAAGAAAACCGCGACATTCCCCCGCTTGATTACCCGCTTGTGCACCGGATGAAAGAGGCATTTCCTCAACTTCATCTGTCGATCAATGGCGGCATTGCGAGTTTGGATCAGGCGAAAGAACAGCTGAAATATATGGATGGTGTGATGATTGGGCGGGCCGCTTATCACAACCCGGGTGATGTGCTTTTGACCGCAGACCAAGACATCTATGGCGCTGATACAGAAGCAAAAACCGCCCACCAAGTGATCGAGGAAATGTATCCATATATTGAGCGTCAACTGGCCCAGGGCGTGCGGCTGAACGCCATCACCCGTCATATTCTGGGGCTGTTCACCGGGCGCCCCGGCGCGCGCATGTGGCGACGCAGCCTGTCCGAAAACGCCCATCACCCCGGTGCGGGCATTGACGTTGTGGCCGACGCCCTGTCACATGTCCCGGAATAGGAGGGGCTGATGCCAGAACTGACCCAACTTTTGCCAATGGTCGTGCTTTTGCTTGTGATCGGCGGCTTTGCCGGCGTGCTTGCGGGCCTGTTGGGTGTCGGTGGTGGGATCGTGCTTGTTCCGGCTTTTTTCTATACATTCTCGACACTTGGCTATGGGTCCGACCAGTTGATGCAAGTGTGTTTGGCGACCTCTTTGGCGACGATTATCGTGACCTCCATTCGATCGGTCCTGTCGCACAATAAAAAGGGCGCGGTGGAGTGGGGCATTCTGCGATCTTGGGCGCCGGGCATTGTCTTTGGTGCGGTGATCGGAGTGCTGGTGGCCTCGGGTTTGCGGTCCACCGTTTTGCAGGGCATTTTTGGTGTTTTGGGTTTGATTGTAGGGGGTTACCTTGGATTTGGCCGTGCGGAATGGCGGCTTGCGGAAGAGATGCCAAAGGGTGTGAAACGCGCCATCCTCTCGCCCATTTTGGGATTCCTATCCGTGCTGATGGGCATTGGTGGTGGCAGTTTCGGCGTGCCGACCATGACCTTACATGGTCGCCCCATTCACAAAGCGGTTGCGACGGCGGCAGGCTTTGGGGTGATCATCGCGGTGCCGTCGGTGATTGGGTTTCTGTTCGTAAATATCAACGTGGCCCCGCCGTGGACCATCGGGGCTGTGAATATTCCGGCCTTTCTCCTCATCATCACAATGACAATGATTACAACACCTTACGGGGTGAAGATCGCACATGCGATGGACCCTAAACCGCTAAAACGTGTGTTTGCAGTGTTCCTGACATTGGTGGCCCTCAACATGCTGCGCAAGGCCTTGGGGTTTTGAGGCATCCGTTTTTTGCCCTTGGTTGGGCGCGGTTTCCGGCGGAAGCCTCCATTAAAAGCTGGGTCGCGCATGTGCGGGAATATGCCCTTGCCGCGACCCAAGACCCGCACCAGAAAAAACATTGGTTACGGGCTGGAGGCACATGGTTTGTGGGCGTAAATGCGCTTGAAAATGACGCGGATGGTCGGGTTGGGGACGGGCCGCAAATTAGAGGTCAACTCTTTGAATTTATTTGTAAAACATATGGTTGGCACGCGCTTGATAAAGGGCAGATCTCGATCACTTATCCGGGCTATCCCAAACAGGACAAAAATGAGAGTGATGCGGCCCACAGGTTTCGCAAAAACCGTGATGCGGCCCATCTGGACGGCGTGAAACCCGAGTTGTCAAATGGGCGGCGGTGTGTGGATGAGGCGCATGGCTATGTCATTGGAATTCCACTGAATTTCACCTCAGAAGACGCCAGTCCCTTGGTGGTGTGGGAGGGCTCACACCACATTATGCGCCGCGCTATGGTGGAGGCCTTTGACGGGGTTGCGCCAAAGGATATGCGCCGTCATGATATCACGGAAGTCTATGTAAACGCTCGGAAAAAAATCTTTGAGAGTTGTCCGCGCCGGGTGGTGCATGCTACGCCGGGGCAGGCGTATCTTTTGCACCGGTTCACCTTGCACGGTGTGGCCCCATGGGGTGCGAGCGCCGTTGCCCCAACAGAGGGGCGCATGGTCGCCTATTTCCGGCCTGAATTGCCGGGCGGCGTCAAAGATTGGCTGAGTTTACCGTAAGGTCAAAACTTTAAAGAGTTTAAAGTTTTCAAACCCGAAACTGTAAACTCTTTAAAGGTCCAAAAGGCAAAACTGTAAACAGTTTACAGGGGCAGATGGCAAAACGTTAAAGTTTTCCGCGCCCAATCTGTCGCTTTTTCGCCCGCAGTTAACCGGCGTTTTCGGCCCCATCCCGCAAAAAGGCCGCGATGGTTTCTTCACGCAGTTTTCGCTTGGTCACACCGTCCTGTTCCAAGGTCACGATCACGCTTTCTGATCCGCACATCAATTGCCCGTCCACATAGACGCCATAGTCCATCACAAAAGAAGTGTTGCGAAAGGATTTGCAGCGGGTGGCGATCACATAATTGTCGCCCAAATGCATTGGTTTGAAATAGCGCGCATAATTGGTGGCCAGCACCACCTGCGGATCGCCTTCGGTGTAAGAAGACACGTGGTAATGGGCAAAAAACGGGATGCGGATCGATTCAAACCAACGGAAATAGGCGACGTTGTTGACGTGGTTCAGCGCGTCGAGCTCGTGAAACCGCACCCGATCGGCCAGCCCATAATGCCAACCATTTGGCACGCCGACCGATTGCATTTGGGCCGCATTTAGCGGTGTGACCAGCGGAATGTGGGCGAAGGGGTCTATGGCGGGATTGGTGACGGGGGGGATGATGGGTGCAGACATAACAACCTCAAGCAATTTGAAACACCCCGCTCGCCGGATGGCATGTTCAATTTGGCGGGAGATTGGAGCGGGTGAAGGGAATCGAACCCTCGTATTCAGCTTGGGAAGCTGCTGCTCTACCATTGAGCTACACCCGCATTACCAATTTCAAGTCGATGGTGGAGGAGGTTGGATTCGAACCAACGTAGGCATAGCCAGCGGATTTACAGTCCGCCCCCTTTAGCCACTCGGGCACTCCTCCGAGATCGACCAAAATTCTCTAAAAGAGAACTTTTTGAAACTCGTTTTGCCGAACACGCCGCTTAACCGCTAAGCAGTTGCGCCGCGTCCTGTGGCGCGGTTTATGCCGCCGGGAGCGCCATCTGTCAACGCCTCTTTTGCAAGTCCCTGTGCAAAATCAACAAGGCAGTTAGTTTTCCCCCTTTTTTCCGAGTGAGCAAACCAGCAGATTCCCCGTATGACCTTGCGAAAACACAGCTCTTCACACCGTCAGCAAAATTTTTGGGGCAAATTCTCTTTTTCAAAAAAGGGAATAGAACCCGCCAGCAGGCTCACAAACAAAGCGTGGAACTGACTCACTGTAGCTTAATGAAGCTTCGCTTGTTCGGATGCCTATTATAATTCGTATACATCATGGAATTAAAGACCTTGCCTCCCCGACTTAGTCAGCGTTGCCTTCTCTCTTCCAGAAGCGCCCTTATGGCCGGTACGCTAGCCCTGCCCGCTTCCAGACCTGAACGATACAATGCTTCTTGGGAGCTAATGGCAAAAGTCCCGTAGTTGCTGCCTCTGGTTGGACGGATGACAACATCAGAACCTTCCAGAGTACGTTCGTTCAACTGCGCCCATATAATATCAATGGCCCTTGAGTACACACCTCTTGCAGTTCTGGGCATTGTTTCAGAAAGGTCTTGGGCAAGATCCACCGCCACCGTGACCTGAGGATCATAGCGCTTGGCAATTCTGACTGGATTAGGCTCGGCCACACCGCCGTCAACAAGCTCATGCCCATAAAGCTCAACCGGCCTGAGCAGGCCCGGCAATGCTACCGATGCATTAATGGCTGGCGGAATCGGACCACTGTTCAGCTCAACAGCTTCCCCTGTTTCCAGATCGGTGCCCGTTGCAATGAAGGGGATCATGAGTTCATCAAAGGTTTTGGCATCTATATTCTGGGCAATAAAGCGCTGCAATCTGGAGCCCCCGATAAAACCGCGAGGCAGAAAGAAGGCATCCAGGTCCACAAAATCAGAAAAGCCCGTATTGAGCATGATTTCGTTGACTTCTTCACTACTGGCTTTGTCTGCATAAAAGACGCCGACAACACTACCCGCACTGGAACCGACAATCAGATCAATGGGAATATCCGCTTCTTCAAGAGCCTGAAGAACTCCCAGATGGGCATAGCCTCGCGCCCCACCACTTCCCAGAACCAAAGCCAGCTGGGGAGAGATAATTGGCGGCGGCGGCGGGGCGACAGCAGGCACTGGCACCTCAGATCGAGTTGCGCACCCAAGCAACACAATTACACAAGCGAAATAAACTACTAGTGTTCGCAAAGCATTGGCTATGTAACAAAGATGGTAGCTTTGGCTCATATCTAGCATTTATTCTCGATTTATTTAAGATTTCATTAGTTTACGTGTCGAGTGCTTGACTACTGTGTCATTTAGGTTGGCCGCACTGCAACCGCAAGTAATGTTTCAAGGTGATTGAATGGGCCAACACGGAAAGCGCCAATCCCATGCACGAACGACGATTAGATACCGCGAAGAGGATTATTCGGCCTCCCCTCCTTAATTCCCTTGAAGCGTAATGGGCACCGGAGTATCGAGAGGCCATGAGCAATTTTAAAAATCAAAAAAACACAGGTGGAAACCGGTGGAACCCTGAACAGGGTGACGACCGCCCCCAGAAGAAGAAGCGCAATGATGGAAAACCGTCCGGCGGGTCTTCAAAGGGGAAGCCTTGGCTGAAGAAATCTGAGGCACAAGAAGGCCCCTTCTATATATATGGCCTTCACACCATTGAAGCCGCCTTCAACAACCCCGAGCGCAAGCGCCACAAACTCCTCGTGACGCAAAACGCCTTACGCCGGCTGGAAGAGCGCGACCTGAAGATCGACGTACCAGTTGAAGAGGCAAGTCCGCGCGACATCGACAAGCTCGTTGGCAAAGACGCCGTTCACCAGGGCGCAGCCCTGCTAGTTGACGCCTTACCGGAATACGGCCCCGAAGAGCTAAAGGACGGCCAGCTCGTTCTGGCGCTTGATCAGGTCACCGATCCACATAATGTAGGCGCCATTCTCCGCTCCGCCGTTGCCCTGAACGCTGACGCCGTCGTCACCACACGCCGACACGCACCGGAAGAAGGCCCGGTCCTCGCAAAAACCGCAAGCGGCGCACTGGACATGATCAAACACGTCCGCGTCCCCAACATGTCCCGCTTTGTCTCTGAAATGAGAGAGGAAGGATATCAGGCAATCGCACTGGACAGCGAAGGCCCCGACTCCGTGGAAAACACCGCCTTTACTGACAAGACCTTGCTAGTTCTGGGCTCTGAAGGAAAAGGCGTTCGCGAAGGCGTCCGCAAAAACTGCGACACCCTCGCCCGCCTCGACATGCCAGGCCCAATCAAATCTCTGAATGTCTCCAACGCGGCCATTCTCTCGCTATACGTAGCACGCACAAAAATGGGGCTGTCATAACCTGACAGCCTCAGGCTTCCCTCTCTATTACAGAAGACAACCTCCCCACCACCATCAGCGAAATCTGCAGGCGCCATACCTACAAAAGTGTAAGCACCCAGACAACACAGTCACGCTTTTTCTGTGTTTATTGCGGCGACACGGTCGAACGCACAAACCACGGAATCTTCCATCAATATCAATGGGCTGAGGCACCCGCATGTGGAAAAGAAACACCAGAACACCCGTTTCAAGCCCCAAATTGACGAAAAAATTCTCTCCTCTGTGAATTCTTCCATTTTTTTGCATTTTTGGGATTTACAAACCCCGCCAGCGCCCGTAAATACCCCTCCAACGAAGACGACGCCGGTATAGCTCAGATGGTAGAGCACCTGACTTGTAATCAGGGGGTCGCGGGTTCGATCCCTGCTGCCGGCACCACTCTTCTTCTTGATTTATCAAGAGAATTCCAAAGCCTCCTCCGGGAGGCTTTTTGCTTTTCTGGCTCTAGTAATCACCCAGTAAGCACGCAAACAGTATGATTTCCCCCTAGAACAGATTTATACCGACAGCCGCTTGTCACGTACTCCCCTCAAGAAGCGACAACTTTTTCACTCGGTTCATTTCATTAGTTTGAGCACCAATCGACATACCAGCATTGCGATTACCGTTAGCATCGTTAGCGCTCTCTTCCAAAGTCAATGGATCAAAGGTCCCTAGGATTAGTAACGGTACGAGTTTCAACCACCTTCCCGGTGTTAGCTGTCGAAACGGGCGCAATCAACATCACCTCACAAGCGCCTCCGACAGCGACAGGGCAATGTTCCACACCATGTGGCACAACAATAAATTCACCTTCATTTATGATCTCATCGCGGTCACGAAACTTCATCATTAGCTTGCCTTTGTGAACGAAGAACATCTCATCTTCAGTTGCGTGATGGTGCCAGACAAACTCACCTTCAAACTTGGCGAGCTTGATGTGCACATTGTTCACTTGACCAACAATTCTCGGACGCCATGCATCCGCGACTTTTGCAAAAGATTGACTGAGATTTTGAGGACCAAATGGAGAGATATGGTTATTTACTCCTGCCACGTCCCGCTGAATGGATCGAAGTTGCATTTCAAGTTCAGGACTGTCTGCGGGATAGTCACCATCCAGAGCTGCTGTACCAATCGTAAATCCCGCAGCTCCGGTTTTTCGAACAATCTCGATCCGCTCACGAGAGCCTATTGAACCTGCCATGACGACCGGTTTGTTCACCGCGGCACAAACAGCCGCCATCAACCCGGTTACGTTTTCAGATGAGCGATAGGCCAACAGGTCCAACCCGTGCACACCCTCGCGAGAGGCAAGGTCCTCTGCGCTAGCAACAATTTCGTCGATCGAGCCTAACAATTTACTTGGGTGCCCTTCGATCACTCCTGGGAAGGGGTAATATTGAATACCAGCACCTTCAAGAAGAGGTAAGACTGCGTCAACGTGCGTTCCGCCTAAAAGGATGTCGACACCAATATCAACTGCTGCTTTGGCTGAATTTAGCTCGCTCTCTTCATCCAACGAAACCACTTCAAGATAACTGGTTGCTCCCCCCTCCTTAATTGCTTTGTTTAACTGTTTCAGTCGATCAAACGGCAGACCAACATCCTTGAAGCCAATATGATGCACCCCAGCGGCTAACGCGGTTGCAAGGTGTTGCGCAGCATCCTCGACGGTTTCATCATTTCGCGTGAGCATAAAAATAAATCGCAGACCCATTATGCAACTTCCTTCTGTTTGACTGCTACCAAACGGTTGGCGTACTTCAATGCCGCTTCTATGCTAGCTGGATCGGCAATCCCTTTTCCAGCAATATCAAATGCCGTACCGTGGTCAGGACTAGTGCGAACAAACGGCAAACCAAGTGTGATATTGACGCCGTTTTCAAGCCCCATGTATTTAACTGGGATTAGGCCCTGATCATGATATTGTGCGACAACGATGTCGTAATGTCCCTGTCGCGCTTGCATGAACACCGTATCACCGGGCCAAGGACCGGATACGTTGATACCTTCATGGCGGGCTGCCTCAATTGCTGGCGAAATTATTTCAATCTCTTCACGACCAAAAAGACCGCCTTCGCCTGCATGCGGGTTCAAACCCGCCACGGCAACGCGTGGGTTTCTGTACCCAAGGGCAATTGCCCCCTCGTGTGCGAAGCGGATTGCCTCCATCTGCGCATCAAAATCCGCTGCCTTGATAGCATCAAGAAGGGAACAATGCGTAGTAACCAAAACCGTTCGCATGAGATCGTTCCCAAGTAACATCGCCACGCTTTTAGTGCCGCTATAGTCTGCAAGTATTTCAGTATGGCCAGGGTATTTAATACCAGCAGCTGAAAGTGCCTCTTTGTGGATCGGAGCCGTTACAATTCCGCTTATCTGGCCAACCATAGCGCATTTTATGCTTGCGGTAAGCGCATCAAAGGCTGCTTGTCCGCAGTTGGCCGCAATCTCTCCAAAGCCTGGCAATCGCGTAAAACTGGAGGTCGCAAGAACCTCGATCATATCTGGAGCAAATTGCGCTTTGGCAACCTCGTCTATTTCTCGCACAGACAACTCAAGACCCACCACCCGCACAGCACGGCGTAAAGTATTGGGACAGCCAAATACAATGCTCCTCATCCCGTTCAGCTGCCTTCCGAATACTTGGGCAATGATCTCAGGACCGATCCCAGCTGGGTCTCCCATGGTAATCCCAAGTGGTCGCAACGGAAGCGTCATGTCTTTTTCTCCCGTTGCACTCTGGCATTTTCCCAAAGAACTGTTGCTGCGTTATGCAATGATCTTGCAGAGCCAAAACCGCCCGCCTTCATCCCAAGTATCAAATTTCGACCATCTGGTAGCGTAACTCGACCGATTGGAAATCCCGTTTCAAATTCACCAACAAGTGAGAAGCGGTTTACATGCAGTCGATCGAGCACAACTTTCATGGTTTCTCCACCTGTTGCGATCAACGCTGTAATTTCCTGGTTTTCCATTACTTCTATCGCTTCATCAGCGAGACCTGCCAGCACCCTTTTGGGGTCTTTATCCCTTTCACGCGGCGCAGTTACGCAGGTTGCACAACTCAAACCGTCAAGTTGTGCCGCTTGTTCATGACTTATAGGATTCGCGCTTCCCACAACAACGAGCGTGCGCTCGGCAGTCAGTGGTTCAGGCGGCGAAAAGTTTAACGGAGATTTTGTTTCTGCGAGAGCGATAGCTAGCCCAGGTGAACCGGCCCAAAGAACGTCTTCAGGCCTATCGATCGAAGCCACCTGACTGTTTAGTTCAGCCTGACTTTGAGCATCCAAAATCATCGCACCTTGTATGTCTTCAGAAATAAGGTCAGCGACATGGGAGGTCCATGCTGGGTGGTTGGGGTCTTTTGCATAAGTGCTCTGGGACACCGGCGTACCATTCACATATTGAGTACCACCAACCGTTGTCCGCCCCGCCTCTGGAAATGCCGGAGCAAAGATCAGACGTGATCGTCCACTCGTATTGTAGCTCGCCAACAACTCCTCGCGGATATGCCCTCTTAGAGTTGAATCCACAGTCTTGCAAAGGAAAGGAAGCTTTGCCAAGGCACGTGTTGCCAAGGTACTCGCGTCGGCTGCATGTTTTGCCGTCATCGAACGACTGTCACAATCAATCGAGATAATCTCAGAAGTTGTCTTCACCAAACTTACAGGTGCTACACCGCACACTTCCGCACTGAGACCTTTTCGAACGAATGGCGCGCTAAAATCTGCTGCACTCGTCAGATCATCCGCAATGATGCCAATTAATGGCAATGAGTAATGATTACTATTCATTCGGTGACCATAACGACCCACTATGTACTTTAATATCGATATTATTTCACGAAATATGGTGATATATAGTCACGAATGAAACGCTCTGATCTACCTTCACTTGATGACCTTCGCGCCTTCGAAACCGTTTCACGCCACGGATCAATGCGTAGGGCTACCGAGGAACTCGCTTTAACACACGGGGCAATCAGCCGTAGGGTGGCCAAGCTATCGAAGGACCTTGATATCCAGCTTATTAAGCCAAATGGCCGCGGCATTGCGCTTACACCCGAGGGTGCCAAACTGGCACGAACGACCGAGCATGCGCTGCAGATGATCTCAGATACTCTGTATTCGCTTCGTAAAGTCCATGTTGGTGAGCCAATAGTAATATCTTGTGAACGTTCGGTCGCCATGAGATGGCTCATACCCCGTCTAGGTCAGTTTCAATGCATGCATCCTAAAGTTCCTGTCCATCTTTCGGTTGGAGGAGGTCCGCTGAATCTTGCTGAGGATGGTGTAACCTTCGCAATTCGCCGATTAGACTTTTCAGTACAGCCCGAGTGGTCTATCGAGAAGCTGCATAAGGAATCCATGGGACCTGTGATGCAGCCCACCATGAAGCCTGCGTACCACGCTGGAGGATATGTCGGCCTTGGCTCAAAGACACGACTTGGTGCATGGGACAAATGGCTTGCAGAGCACCCCTCCGCCCCTAGGCCAGGCGAAATTAGATTGTTTGATCACCACTTCCTAATGGCAGAAGCCGCAGCAAGCGGCTTAGGGGTCGCACTTTGTCCAAAAATTGTGGCCATAGATGACATTTCCCAAGGACGTCTTCTCGCGCCCGAAGGGTTTGCACCAGACGGTTCTTCCTATGGATTGATTTCTTTAGAAGATCCGGATTTGTTGAAGGAGACACAACCATTTACTAACTGGATTAAAGAGATCTCTGCTCTTTTAGTGTGAATACACGCGTATGGGCCGAAGGGGAAACGGGTAAGTCATTGTTCCCCGTCGAAGCCTTTTGGACAGATTGGTTAGTTTGAGTAAGGGAGCATTTTGGCCCCTTGCCTCACTCCCATCGTTGAGATCATGGGTCAAAACCCTCAGAGAATGATATCTCCCTGAAATCGACGATACTTGAATTCTGACATTGCA
>DDMF01000068.1:35521-39061 GCA_002340515.1 Rhodobacteraceae bacterium UBA2553
GGCAAGGCCTCAAACTTGCATCAGAGCCACTCAAAGACGGTCGAGATAGGCCTCGATTGCGTCACGGACGCCTTTCTGCGCGATATTTGCAAGAGCCGCCTCTACGGCCTCGACGAGGCGTACGTTGCCAGCGAGATCGCCGAACACACTTTCTATCCCGACAAAGGCCGCAGCGCCATTTCGTGCGGCTTCGGTCAGCGTATCCGCTAACGGGTCCTCCAGCGGGATCGGTTTTTCGGAACAGAAATGGGCCCAAAGCCCAATCTCAAGACCGAGACCTTCCAAAGGCAGATTGCGCGCCAATGCCTCCCTAACCGTCGGCAGGATGGATTGTGGCTGCCGGTTCGAGCCGTCCTCTGCCAGACGGGCGATCGTGTCTGCAATGGCCGGGTTGCGAAAACGCTCGATGCATTGATCGAGATAGGAGGCGTAGTCCACCCCTTCCAGCGGTGCGAGGCAGGGGATTGTCTCCCGATGCGCCAACTCGGTGAGCCAGCGCGACAGGGTCTCGTCCGCAAGAGCAGCGTCCACATATTCGTGGCCCATGAGGGCCGCCGCGTAGCACAGGCTTGCATGGCTCGCGTTGAGCAGCCGCAGTTTCATCATCTCATGCGTTGTAACATCAGCAACAAATTCGACCCCAACCTCCTCCAGTGGCGGGCGTCCGGCGGCAAAATGGTCCTCGATGACCCATTGCCGGAAGGGCTCGCAGATAACGGGTGCCGCATCGTCGATGCCGAAATGATCACGCACCAATGCTAGCTCCTTCTTTCCGGTTTTCGGCGTGATGCAATCGACCATGCAATTGGGAAAGGCAACCTCGGCCGCGATCCAGTCTGCCACCGCCGGATCCTGCATACGGGCAAGCGTGGTCACGACGCGAGAAACCACCTTGCCATTCGCCGGGAGGTTGTCGCAGGACAGCACAGTGAAGGGAGCGATGCCCGCCTCGCGACGTCGCCGCAGCGCGGCGATCATCAGACCGAAGGCGGTCCGAGGCACTTCCCGATTACGCGCGTCGGCCTGAAGCTTGGGGTGATCGACGATGACGTCACCAGCGCTGTCAAGGAAATAGCCGCCCTCGGTGACAGTCAGGGAAACGATGCGGATCGCCGGATCGCACAGCCGCGCGAGGATCGCTGAGGGGGCGATATCGACATAGTCGATCATCGCGCTGGTGATCCGCGCGTTCGCGGAGCCGGCATCGAGATCGACCACGGTGGTCAGCCAGTCCTGTGCTTGGAGCTTGTCGCGAATCCGGGCATCACCTGACTTAAGCCCCGCGCCGACGATGGCCCAGTCATGGCCAAGCCCCTTCGAGAAAAGCCTATCAAGATAGTGGGCCATGTGAGCGCGATGAAAATTGCCAACCCCTATATGGAGGATGCCGGCACTGAGGCTCTGGCGGTCGTAGCCCGGGGTTGCAACGGTTTCGGGCATGCTGCCGAAAGAAGCAAGCGAAAGATCAAGCATGGGATTACCTCCAATATGAGCAGGAATTTCGCCCCTATCGCGCGGCGGCAGGAATTAAACCGCAGTATAACCACCATCGATGGGAAGGGTGACGCCCGAAATCATCGAGGCACCGTTGGAGAGCAGGAAGACGATGGGCGCCGCGATCTCGTCCTCGGTGGCCCAACGACCAAGAGGCATGGTCTCGAGGTAAGGCCCCTCGATTTCAGGTCGCCCCCAGTAAAAGGCGGACATGGGTGTCATGACCACGGTGGGGTTCACCGCGTTGACCCGGATTCCGTATGGACCGAGTTCGAGCGCGCAAACGCGGGTGATATTGTCAAGCGCCGCCTTGGAGGAGCCGTAGGAGATATGGCCCTTCAACCCAACCTGCGAGGCCTGACTCGACACGTTAACGATGGCGCCGCCTTTTTCGAGGCGTATCATTGATCGCGAGGCATATTTCGTCACCAGCAGCGCTCCTCGGGCATTGATCGAGATGACCTTGTCGAAGACCGAGATATCGGTCTCCATCGGCGTCGCGATCTCACCGCCGAAACCGCCGCAGTTGACCACGCCCCAAAGGTCGAGCCCGTCGAGCGCCTCGCGGATGCTGTCTTCGCTTTCCAGTTCGAATGGAAGCGTCTGGCAGCCAGTCTCCTTAGAAAGCGCCGCGAGCGCGTCTTCATTGCGACCATTGGCGATAACTTCAGCGCCAGCTGTGACGAGCTGGCGGACGGTTGCTCCTCCGATGCCACCGCTGGCGCCGGTAACAAGAATGGGGCCTTGGTCGAATCCAGGCATGTTGGGTTCCTCTTTCAGTTCAGGTTGTCGCCGCCCTCTCATTCTGACTGATTGTCAGGTCGGCTGAGCGGGATTGGTTCAGAACGGTAAGCCCGTTCGGCAGGTCATTCTCCTCAACGCGGCGGCTCGCCTCCGCGTCCTCGACGCCATAGCTGTACCAGCGGGCATAGAGCCGGCGCCGCAACTCCGCGGCGGAGACGTCAAGCGCCACGGTCAGGTCGAAGAGCGCGGCGAGGTCGCACCAGAGAGGGCGATCCAGCAGGAGGTAATTGCCCTCCACGATGAGAACTTCGACCGATTGGGGGATGATCCGCGCCGCATTTCGGGAGATCTCCAGCTCACGGTCGAAGACCGGCACCGCAATCTCAGATTCCTGGTTGCGACGAAGCCGGTCAAGGAGGTGATAGAACCCGCCTACGTCGAAAGTCTCCGGTGCACCCTTTCGCGGGCGCAGGCCACGGCCTTCAAGAATCGCATCGTCGAAATGCATGCCGTCCATTGGGAAAACCGCCGCGCGGCCGGGCGACGTCTCGTTGATCGCGGCAGCCAATGCCGCCGCCAACGTGGACTTACCGCACCCTGGCGGTCCGGCGACAGCCACAAGGCGGCGTTGACCGGGTGGATAGGCCGCCAGTTGTTCCACCAGTTGGTCTTGTGTGATCTGTTGTGTGTTACCTGACATGCTACCACCCTTCAGCCGACCACCGACCTCGAGCTCTTCGAGTCGGATTCCATCGGCGTTCAATCGATCCGCTTCTCGGTATCCGGATCGAAGGCCACCGCTTTTGCCATATCGAAGGCAAAGGGGAAGAGCGCGCCGGCGCGGGCTGGCGTGTGGGCGCGAAGCCGGCCGATGGCGTCTTTGCCGCATAGTCTGACGGTGACATAGGTGTCCGAACCAGCGGGCTCAATTACGTCGATTGGTATTTTGGCTTGGTGGACAGCGGGGCTCTCGGCATCGGCACCTTCAGGGTCCGTCATTGCTTCCGGCCGGATGCCGAGCATGATCGCTCGACCATCCTGCCCTGACAGCGCTGCGGCGCGCGGGAAAGGTAGCGCGATACAACTGCCATCCGGAAGTGCGAGTTCGACGGAGACACCGCCGTCGGTATCACGCAGCGTGGCCGGCAGCAGGTTCATCGCCGGTGAGCCCAAGAAGCCTGCTACGAACATGTTGGCCGGGTTATCGTAGACCTCCTGCGGCGTACCGAGTTGCTGTACATCGCCGCCGAACATGACCGCGACCCGCGTCGAGAGCGTCAGCGCTTCGATCTGATCATGGGT
>DDMF01000069.1:0-997 GCA_002340515.1 Rhodobacteraceae bacterium UBA2553
CCCGGCGCGCGCAGGGGGTGGGCGACAGGCCGACCTTTTGCGCCAGATCACCCAGCTTTTGCCGGCCGTCCGATTGCAGCGCTTTGATGATGCGATGATCCGTGCTGTCCATGGTATTTCTCGCGTTAAATGTATCTTGGCAGCAGATTATCTCTAATTCACGCAGAAATCACGCCGAAAATTGGTGCAAATCTTCGCGCGCGCGCCCTTATGTTCGCCGCACCAAGGGAGAGACACATGAAGATCATATCCATTCCATCCACCAGCCACGAAGACATCCGCCGCGTTGAGGACGCAGCCACCGGGTTGATCGGCTTTATCGCCATCCACTCCACCACGCTGGGGTCTGCTGCGGGCGGGCTTCGGATGAAACCCTATACGACAGAGCAAGAGGCGTTGACGGATGTGATGCGATTGTCTGAGGGGATGACCTATAAGAACGCCGCGGCGGGCTTGCCATTGGGGGGCGGCAAGGCGGTGATTTTGGGGGATCCCAAGGTGCTGAAGACGCCGGAATTGTTGCATGCCTTTGCCCGCGCGATTGAGGCGTGCGAGGGGCGGTATTGGACCGCAGAGGACATGGGCATGACCCCGGCAGACATGGCGGAGCTTGCGCGGGAAACTCGGTTTGTGGCGGGGCTGGCGGATGGGGAATTTGCATCCGGCGATCCCTCGCCCATCACTGCACGTGGGATTTTCAACGCGATCCGCTGCGTGGCCAAGCACCGCTTTGGCAACGCGACGCTGACCGGCAAAACCGTGTCGGTGCAGGGCTTGGGCAATGTGGGCTGGAACCTGTGTGAACTGTTGACGGATGCGGGCGCCAAGCTGATCGTCACCGACATCTCAGAAGAGCGCGTCGATGCGGCTGTGGTCGAACTGGGTGCCAAAGCGGTTGCACTGGATGAGATTTACGGCGCCCAAGCCGACATTTTTGCCCCCTGTGCCATTGGCGGTATCCTGAACGCGGGCACCATTGCTCAGTTGAAAGTGGCGG
>DDMF01000069.1:1086-1620 GCA_002340515.1 Rhodobacteraceae bacterium UBA2553
GGCATCCTTTATGCGCCTGATTTTGTCGCCAATGGCGGTGGGATCATCAATGTGGCGACAGAAATCCTTGAGATTGCAAATCGCGAAGCTTGGGTCGATGACAAGGTCGCAGCCTTGGATGCCACGATGGACGCCATCCTGTCTGAGGCCGCGCGCAAGGGCGTCAGCCCCGCCGATGTGGCACAGGATGTGGTCGCCCGTGCAATCACCGAACGGGCGGCGTAAGCGGCCGTTTAACCGGTTCAGTTATCGCTGACACATATCAAGGACGGGCCTTTGAAACCCGCCTAGCGTCTGGGGGTAACCCATGCTGGAGCGCACAACATGCCCGTCCAAAACCACGCCATCCTGACCATCACCCTGAACCCAACATTGGACATGTCCAGCGACGCGGATCACGTGGTGGCCGAGGAGAAAATCCGCTGTGACGCGCCCACGCTTGACCCCGGTGGGGGGGGCACCAATGTGGCGCGGGCAATTGGCATTCTGGGCGGTCAGGCCACGGCGTTGGTGGCACTGGCCGGGTTTCGGGGC
>DDMF01000069.1:1629-2022 GCA_002340515.1 Rhodobacteraceae bacterium UBA2553
GGGGCCAGCAGGTGGCCGCGCTTTTGACACGCGAAAACGTGCCATATGTGGTGGTGGACATCCCCGGTGAAACGCGCCTTTCACTTGCAGTGGGCGACCGGGCCGCGCAAACGCAATACCGCTTTGTGATGCCCGGCCCGCTGTGGGGGGAGGCTGAAAACACGGCCTGTCTGACTGCAATCAAGAACCGGGTATTGCCTGGGCAATATGTGGTGTTGTCCGGGTCGATGCCGCCGGGGGTCAGCGCGACATTCATCCAAGACTGCGCGGCCCTTGTGCAAGACGCGGGGGCAAAACTTGTGTTAGACACGACGGGCGATGAGGTGCTGGACGGCACCGCAAACGTCGCGGTGCTGCGTTTGGACAAAGTGGAAAGCGAAGCGATGGCGGGCC
>DDMF01000069.1:2044-4184 GCA_002340515.1 Rhodobacteraceae bacterium UBA2553
CGCCTTGCCCACCGCCCAAGACGCCGCGAGGTTTGCGCAAACCCTGACCCAACAGGGCATCGCGGATATGGTGGTGCTGGGGCGCGGCAAAGACGGGTCGGTTCTGGCCACAAAAGACGCGGCCTGGCACGGCACCGGACCGGATGTGGCGGTGCAAAGCAAAGTGGGCGCGGGTGACAGTTTTCTGGGCGCGTTCACATTGGCCTTAGCACGGGGAGAGGCCCCACAGAAGGCATTGGCGCATGGGGTCGCGGCGGCCTCAGCTGCGGTGATGTCTGCGGCCACGTCGCTGTGTTCGAAAGCGGGTTTTGATACGCTATTGCCGCAGATCACCGTCACCAAAATCTGACAGTCTCCGCGCATTTCGCGGGGTGGGTTTTTGTGAAATTGCCACCGGGGGCCGGGCTGTGTTATCTTATGCTTAACGAGGTGCAGAGATTCATCTGAACCCAATACAGGCCAATCGGCCAGTGCATGAAGAACAATGCAAAAGAGGCAGAAAAATGAAACACTTGGTTATCGCTTGTGTTCTGAGTTCAACGGTTCTGACATCCCAAAGCGCACAGGCTGGCGGGATTCAGAAAGCGTGTTTAAGCGCCGATCGCAGCGCCGCAACCCGCAGCCTTTGTGGCTGTATTGAGGATGTCGCCAGCGCGATGTTGAACCGAAAAGAACAAACCCGCGTCGCGAAATTCTTCAAAGATCCCCATCAAAGCCAATCCACCCGACAGTCTGATCGCGCATCCGATGAGCGGTTCTGGCAGAAGTACAAACAATTTGGTCAGGCTGTGCGCACCTATTGCGAAAGCTGATTTAAAGCGTTTCGGCTTTCCCTTAAAGACACTCGATCATCTAACGCGTTGAAATCTCTGATTTCAGGCAGCGATAGGTGATTCAAGTTTAAGTCGAAATGCTTTGAGCGTTTCCAGTTTCATTGAAGCAGTCCTATGTTGCTTTTCGCGTTTGAGCGCAGCGAAAGGCAGCGAACAAGCGACACCGCATGAACTGAAAAGGCTTTAAGCGTTTGAAACAGTCGCTTGAAACGGGGTCGCCATGCACATGCCATGCGCGGCCCTTTTTTATGTCAAATCCCGCAGCAATCCGCGAGATGCCGCCTCGACCAGATCCAGCGTTTGGTCAAAATCCCGCGTGTAATACGGGTCGGGCACATGATCCATGCCGGTCTCGGGTGCAAAATCGGTAAAAAGGCGCACGGGCGTGTCATTTTCGGGCGGGCGCAGGGCCTCAATCCCGTTACAATTGTCACGATCCATACCAATGATCAGGTCAAATTGGTGAAAATCCGCCGAGGTAAATTGGCGCGCGCGCAGGCCGGAAAGATCGTATCCACGCGCCTTTGCCGCCGCCTGCATTGGCGCATAAGGCGGTTCATTCACGTGCCAATCTGACGTTCCCGCACTGTCGAATTCTATGTCATGGCAAACACTTAGCGCACGCGCCACCCCTTCGGCACTGGGGGATCGGCAGATATTGCCGAGACAGACGAAAAGCACATGTTGGGTCATTATCCCTCCTTATGTGGGCGACGCGTGTGCGCCCTGTCCTTGCATGCATCCGCTAGTTGTTGCCCATATGCAACTAGCGACTTGCAAACCCCCACCCGGATCACATACTTGGCCTTATGAAACGCGCAAAACCATATTCTCAGTCCTGCCCGATCTCTTTGACGCTTGATGTCATGGGGAACCGGTGGGCGTTGCACGTCCTGCGAGAACTTCACGCGGGTCCCACCTCTTTTGGTGAGATCAAGGCGGGGTTGCCGGGCATTGCGACAAACATGTTATCCGCCCGATTGTCAGAGCTTGTCGACGCCGGGTTGGTCAATAAAACAGGTCGGGCCTATCGCCTGACCGATCAGGGGGCGGGNNGCCGATCCTGTTTGAGCTGGCGCGGTTTGGCCGCAGCTTGCCGGTGCCAGAAGATTTGGCTGACCCGGAAAACAACCGCCACCGCGCGGTGTCTTTGGCCGGCGCGATTGAGCGCGCTGTCACGCCGTTGATGAGTTTACGGGCTGAGTTGATCATTGACGAGGCGCCTTTTGGGCTGGTGGTCGCGGATGGCCATGTCTCGCTGGAACTGGGGCCCTTGCCGCTCCCTCCCGTGCGAATTGCCTTTGCCT
>DDMF01000069.1:4197-5099 GCA_002340515.1 Rhodobacteraceae bacterium UBA2553
GATGTGGATCGGGTGGCGGGCGGCAGCGTTCGGTTCACCGAATTTGCCCAGACCCAAGGCATTGAAGCGCAAGACCCACATGAGGTCGCGGCCCTCTTGGATCTGTTGCAAAAGGCGATCGATATTCTGGGCGGGCATAGATAAGGGACGCAGATGCGCCACATCGTTATTCTGACCGGGGCCGGTGTGTCGGCTGAAAGCGGCCTTGGCACCTTTCGCGACACAGACGGGCTTTGGACCCAGTACGATCTGGAGGATGTGGCCACACCCGAGGGGTTTTCCCGCAATCCCGCGCTGGTGCATGGGTTTTACAATGCCCGGCGTGTGAACTGTCTGGCCGCCAGCCCCAATGCGGCCCACGTGGCGCTTGCCCGATTGCAGGAGGCCTTTGATGGGCGCGTCACCCTTGTCACGCAGAATGTCGATGACCTGCATGAACGCGCGGGTGGGCGGGATGTGATCCATATGCACGGCACGCTGACCGGCGCGCTTTGTGCGGTTTGCGATCATCGCTGGCCAGCGCCTGCGACCATGGATTATCTGGCCGCCTGCCCGTCTTGANNCCGGACATCGTGTGGTTTGGCGAAATGCCCTACCGGATGGAGGAGATTTACGCGGCCCTTCAGGACGCCGATCTGTTTGTGGCCATCGGCACCTCGGGCACGGTTTACCCAGCGGCCGGATTTGTGGCAGAGGCACGCGAAGTGGGGGCCCAAACGCTTGAGATTAATCTTGAGCCATCCACCACCAACGGGCTTTTCGATCATGCGCGGATTGGTCCTGCGACCAAAATTGTTCCTGAATGGGTGCAGGACGTTTTGAGCCAATAAGGTCTTTTTGCCGAGATTTCCCAACAGTTTGAGTTGCAGAACACCTGTGACACTGGCAAAGTGATGGCCGCA
>DDMF01000070.1:0-2053 GCA_002340515.1 Rhodobacteraceae bacterium UBA2553
CAAACTGGGGGCGGTTCAGCTGGCTCTACCAGTTCTACATCTCCGAGAAGAAGGATCAGGTCTTCGCGGGCCTCAAGAAGAACCAGAAGATCACGGCCGAGAACATCCCCGCCGCGACGCAGCTCTTCACCCCGCACTGGATCGTCCGCTATCTGGTGGAAAACTCGCTGGGGCGGCTCTGGCTGCTGAACCGGCCGCAAAGCCGTCTGGCCGAGCGGATGGACTACTACATCGCGCCAGAAGAGCCCGAGACGGACTTTCTGCGCATCACCCGCCCCGAAGACATCCGCATCTGCGATCCCGCCGCCGGGTCGGGGCACATGCTGACCTATGCCTTTGACCTGCTCTACGCCATCTACGAGGAAGAGGGCTATGACGCGACCGAGATCCCCGCGCTGATACTGACGCACAACCTGACCGGGGTGGAGATTGATGACCGCGCGGGCGCGCTGGCCGCCTTTGCGCTGGCAATGAAGGTGGCGGCCAAGCTGGGGCGACGGCGTTTTTTGCGGATGGAGGCAAAGCCCGGCATCTGCGTGTTGCAGAACGTGGCCTTTACCGAGGCCGAGATGCAGGACGTGGCCGCCGTGGTGGGCAAGGATCTGTTCACCGATGAGCTGCGCGAGACGTGTGCGCAGTTCGAGCAGGCCAAGAACTTCGGCTCGCTGATCGTGCCGAAACTGCGCGACCCGGCAGAAACGCTGCGGGTGGTCGAGGCGCGGGATTTCGGCGGCGACTTGCTGCTGAAAGAGGTGCAGGAGCGCGTCACCGCCTTGCTGCGCATGGCCGAGGCGCTGTCGCCGAAGTATCACGTGGTGGTGGCGAACCCGCCGTATATGGGCGGGAAAGGGATGAACAAGGCGCTTAAGGCGTGGTCAGCAAAGAACTACCCTGAAAGCAAATCCGATCTCTATGCGATGTTTATGGATCGAAGCTTAAACCTCGCACGCGCAAAAGGTGTTGTATCGCTCATCAACATGCAATCTTGGATGTTCCTTGGCAGTTATGAGAAGCTTCGAAGCAGCCTATTGACCAATGCCACTTTTCTTTCAATGGCACATCTCGGGGAAAAAGCGTTCGACTCCATCGGAGGAGCCGTTGTTTCAACTACTGCATTTGTTCTGCAAAACCAACGTTTGCCAAACCACATCGGAAGTTACATCCGCCTTACAGATGGGAGCTGCGAAGCCGAAAAATCAGCAATGCTACGAAGCGTCGTAGGAGCTTCTGAGCAAGAAAACCTTTTCAAAATCCAAGACCAACTTTTCTCAAAGATCCCTGGAAGCCCAATCGTATATTGGGCAAGTGAAAAATTCTTTGAAACCTTCGAGAGGTTTCCAGCAGCTTCTGAGGCAGCAATCACCTTGGCTGGGATGCAGACCGGCGACAATGATCGATTTGTGAGGCGCTGGTTCGAGGTTGGCCTTGCACAGTCGAATTTTAGCGCACCCAACCGAGAGGAAGCCGCAAGTAGCCGTGCAAAATGGTTCCCTTACAACAAAGGCGGCACGTTTCGAAAATGGTACGGAAATCAAGAGTCCTTAGTCGAATGGGGCGACGATGGAGCTGTGATTAAACAACGCAAAGCCTGGGACTTAGAAACTGGAAAGATCACGGCAAACAACTCTAAGTGCTGGAACCAGAATAACTATTTTCTACCAGGTCTTACATGGACGAAAGTCTCGAGCGGCGTGCCTGGATTTCGATTTCAACCAGCTGGTGCGGTCTTTGATATTGCTGGCGTTACCTTGTTTCCAAATGATGAAGAGAGCATTCCTCTTTTTGCAGCCGTTATGAACTCAAAGTATGCGAGCAGCGTTTTGAATATGCTCTCACCAACTTTGAATTTCGAAACAACGCAGGTCGCAAAAGTTCCTGTTGAATTCGGATCAGGTCAACAAGAGCGGGAAATTAGTGGAAATTCGTCACGGTTGATCGAATTGGCAAAAACCGATTGGGATGCCGATGAAACCTCATGGGATTTCACCACGCTCCCGCTACTCTCGCCCGATCATCGCCCCGATCCTGACAATGCGACGCTGGAGGACAGCTA
>DDMF01000070.1:2089-43777 GCA_002340515.1 Rhodobacteraceae bacterium UBA2553
GGGCGTGACGGACGAGATGCAGCGGCTGGAGGAAGAGAACAACCGCATCTTCATCGACGCTTACGGCTTGCAAGACGAGCTGACCCCTGAGGTGTCGCTGAACGAGATCACCCTCACCTGCAACCCCGCCTATCGCTATGGCATCAAGAACGACGTCGAGGCCAACGAGACCCGCCTGCGCGCCGACACCATGGCCGAGTTCCTCGGCTATGCCGTGGGATGCATGTTCGGCCGCTACAGCCTCGACACGCCGGGCCTGATCCTCGCCAATCAGGGCGAGACGCTGGAGGATTACCTCGCTCGCATCCCCGAACCCAGCTTCATGCCGGACGAAGATAACGTTATCCCCGTGCTCGACGAGAACTGGTTCTCTGATGACATCACCGAACGTTTCCGCCTGTTCCTGCGCGTGACCTTCGGTGAGGCGCATTTCCGCGAGAACCTGCGCTATATCGAGGACGCGCTTGGCAAGGACATCCGCAAGTATTTCACCAAGGATTTCTACGCCGACCACGTGAAGCGCTACAAGAAGCGCCCGATCTACTGGATGGTCTCCAGCCCCAAGGGCACGTTCAACGCGCTGATCTACATGCACCGCTACCGCGGCGACACGGTGTCGGTGATTCTGAACGACTACCTGCGCGAGTTCATCACCAAGCTAGCGGGCGAGCGCGCGCGGCTGGAAAAGCTGTCCGATGATCCAACCGCGACGCAGGGCCAGAAGACGAAGGCGCTGAAGGATGTGGCATCGGTCGCCAAGCAGATCGACGAGCTGAACGAATGGGAACGCGAGGTGATCTTCCCGCTGGCGCAGCAGAAGATCGAGATCGATCTGGATGACGGGGTGAAGGCCAACTATCCGAAGTTTGGCTCTGCCCTGAAGAAGATTGTGGGGCTGTCATGACGGACCGGATCAAAGCGGGCCTAGAGCGGCTGTTCATCGATCACCGGATCGTCTTCTGGTACGACGCCGCGCGCGACATGCGGGCCAAATATGACGCCGTGGATCTGCCAGATGTGGAAAAGGTCGAGATCGCGAATAACGAGTTTGGTCTGAAGTACCGGATGCTGCGGCAAGAACCGAAACAGAAGTTTCTGGTGTTCCACGACGGCCCTGCGCCCGAGATGGCCGACAATTGGCTGCTGGATCTCTATTTTGCCTGCGGCGTCTTCAAAGCCGACCAAGCCGCGATCTGGCTGGCCGAGCTTGGCCTGCCGCTGCAATTCGAAGACGTTGTGCGCGACCACATGGAGTTCTACCGCGCCAAGGGCCGGATTGAAGCGCTCAAACCCCTCTTGCTAGGCGTCGATAAGAGCCTCCACATCAACGATCAGAAAAAGCAAATTCGCTTGCGTATGTTGGCCGTCTGCGCCGGGGCCGAGGGTGTCCTGGACACGGTGATCGAGGAGCAGCTGGCTGAGCTGGCAGAAGGGCGCAACGACGCCATGCGCCTGATGGAGCGCTCCGGCCTGACAGAGTTCTTTTGGAAGCAGGTTGAGAATGCCTATGGCTATGTCAGCGATGCGCCTGATTTTGAAGATTTCGCGATCACGCTGTTCCAGTCCTGCTATGCCCGCGCCTTGGGCGAAAATGGCAAGCTGAACGGCGAGGCACTTCTTGTCTTCCGCCGCTGGAAGAACAACCGCTTGGGTGCAAAAGCCTTTGAGACGCTGAGTGGAAAGTACCAAGACACCCTGCGCATTGCCGACGATGTGCAGGATCGCGACATCAAAGCTTTGCGCGCAATTGACCATTTTGAAGCTATCGATCGTCAGATCATCCGGTCGCTTGTGTCCGAAATGGCCAGCCAAACAGTGTCATCAGCCGATGTGCTCAAGATTACACGCGAGCGGCGGCAGAGCCATTGGTATCCGACTTACGAGGACATCTACCGCGCGATTGGTTATGCGACAGAATTCCAACAGGCTCTGGCTGAAGCCAACCTGACCATGACCTCCCCCAACGAGGGGGTGAAACGGTATGTCTCGCACTGGTTCAAGATTGATCAACTGTATCGCAAGTTCATTTTTCACATGCAGAAGAGCGGTCAGGCCTCGCTGCTCGGCGCGCTGTTTGTTAGCGTAGAAAACCGCTACACGACCAATTTTCTATCCGCCGTCAACGACGCTTGGCAGGATCAGATTGCCGGTCTGAATGAATGGAAAATCTCCGGGTTCACGCGGCAGACTGACTTCTACATGGATCAGGTCGCCGAATTCCGCCGCCGTGATCAGAAGGTGGTCGTGATAATTTCAGATGCGCTGCGCTACGAGGTGGCTGAAGAAACGTTACGCGAAATCCGAAAGCTGAACCGCTTCGATGCAGAAATAAAACCGATGATCTCCGCTTTGCCAAGCTACACACAACTGGGCATGGCATCGCTGTTGCCCAACAAGGACCTAACGCTTTGTAGTGACACAACCGTGACATCGTTTGGAATGTCGACTCAAGGTACAGCAAACCGTGAAAAAGTGCTTGGACTGGGGCGCACTGGTGATCGTGTGAAGGCCATGAAAGCCGATGACTTTATGGGGTTGAAGGCTGACGACGGAAAGGAAATTTTCCGCGATCATGATGTCTTTTATCTTTATCATAACCGGATCGACATCGTTGGAGATAAGCTCGCCACAGAAGAGCGTTTGACCGAAGCTGCAGAGGGTGCAGTCGAGGATCTGACCAAGTTTGTACGCAAGCTAACAACAGCTAATTTCTCAAATATTCTCATCACTGCAGATCACGGCTTCATCTACCAGCACCGCGCTCTGGACGAGACTGATTTTTCTGTAGCAGATCCAACGGGTGGTGAAATCCTCGATACGAACCGGCGGTTTGTGCTTGGTCGGAATTTAAACGAGACGGCTGGAATGAAGAAGTTTCGCCCAGATGAATTGGGACTGAAAGGCGATATCGAGGTTCTCATTCCCAATTCAATAAACCGTTTGCGCAAAAAGGGCGCTGGTAGCCGTTTTGTTCACGGAGGTGCCACGCTTCAAGAAGTTGTCATCCCGGTCATAAGGGTCGGAAAACGGCGTGAAGCAGATGTTGAGAAGGTCGAAGTTCAGATCATCGTAGCCGGAAAAAGCCTGATTTCCTCGGGGCAGACTGCGGTTACCCTTTACCAGACGCAGCCGGTTTCCGAGAAGCAACAACAGCGCGACGTCTTGGCTGGAATTTATACGTCGGACGGAACGCTCATCTCGGATGAACATCAGCTTACCTTTGACTACACTTCGCAGAACGCTCGCGAACGGGAATTGCCTATTAAATTCCTGCTGGCACGCGAAGCAGATCGGTTCAACAATCAGGATGTCTTCCTTACGCTCCGAGAACGGATCGGCAAGACAAGCCATTACGACGATTATTCAAGCCACCGTTTCCAGCTGCGCCGTGGCATTTCTACAGATTTCGACTTTTAAGGACTGAACATGAGCGTACTCGATGACAAAGTTAATGAACATTTTGCGGGCTATGTTGTTCGCAAGGATCTGGTGAAAGCAGTCAAAGGCAACGCGATCGTTCCAACCTATGTTCTCGAGTATCTTCTGGGGCAGTATTGCGCGACGGATGACGAGGCGTCGATCGAGAGTGGCATCGAGACGGTCAAGGAAATCCTGCGTAAGCATTACGTCCACCGCAGCGAAGCGGGGCTTATCCAGTCCACAATCAAGGAAAAAGGCCGATACAAGGTTATCGACCAGATCAGCGTATCGTTGAACGAAAAGACGGACAGCTATGAGGCCACTTTTGAAAACCTCGGCATCAAGAAGGTTGCAGTCGACAGCGGCACTGTCAAAGCGCACCCTAAACTGCTCGTCACAAGTGTTTGGTGCATCGCCGATGTCCAATACGAATTTTCAGAAGAGGCCCGCACATCGCCTTGGGTGATCGAGACGATCAAACCAATCCAAATCGCCAAGGTCGACTACGAGGGGTACAAAGAAGCACGCGGACAGTTCACCTCAGACGAATGGATTGACCTGCTGATGCAATCGATTGGCTTTAACCCGGACGCCTTTGGGCGGCGCAGCAAGCTCCTGCAGCTCATGCGCCTCATTCCTTTCGTGGAGCGGAACTACAACATCATCGAGCTTGGCCCAAAGGGCACAGGCAAATCACACATCTACTCGGAATTTTCCCCCCACGGACAGCTGATCTCTGGCGGTGAGGTATCGATACCTAAGCTGTTTGTGAACAACTCGAATGGCAGGATTGGGCTAGTAGGGTATTGGGATGTTGTGGCGTTCGATGAATTTGCAGGCCGTGAGAAGACAGCCAATAAAGCGCTTGTCGATATCATGAAAAACTACATGGCAAACAAGACGTTCTCGCGCGGCACTAATCCTATGGGTGCGGAAGCGAGCTTTGCTTTTGTAGGCAACACGGACCACAACGTGCCCTACATGCTGAAGAACAGCGACCTGTTTGAGGCACTGCCTCCCCAGTTCCATGACTCTGCTTTCATAGACCGTCTCCATGCCTATCTGCCCGGGTGGGAGATCGACGTCATTCGTGGCGAAATGTTCACCAGCGGCTATGGGTTTATCGTTGACTACCTTGCCGAGATCCTTCGCCATTTGCGTCAAGAAGATTTCTCGAACCGCCCAGACATTCATTTCAAAGTCAGTGAGAAGATCTCAACCCGTGACCGTGACGCCATCTACAAGACCATGTCTGGCTTTTTGAAGGTGATTTTTCCCGCCGGGGACGAAACCGCTGAGGATGTCGAAGAGCTTTTGCAGCTTGCGATGGAAAGCCGAAAGCGTGTGAAGGATCAGCTATTTAGGATTGATGCAACCTACCCGGACGTGGACTTCTACTATTCCGGTTCAGATGGCGAAAAGCGGCGTGTGCAGACCGTAGAAGAGCAAGAGTTTCCACAGTTTTACTACCTCAAACCCGCTTCAGACCCCAAGCAACAGGATCAATCGAACGATGGTGCTGACGTTGTCATCGATGCGGAGCAAGCCCCTAGCGATGCCACGCCCGACTCAAAGCCCGCCAAGCGTCTGGCAGAGGAAGGGCATCATGTGTTTTCGGAAAACCGAAAAGGCGTCAGCTATGACAAGCTTTTCGGTCCTTATCTGGACGGCGCTTCGCGTATCGTCGTGACGGACCCGTATATCCGCTACTTTTATCAGATCAAAAACATGATGGAGTTTGTTGAAATGGTCATTCAGCGCAAAGCGCCCGAAGACCAGATCGCCATCCACCTTGTCACCGGACCAGACGATGGCAACGTCCAAAAACAGCGCGAACTTCTGGAAAGTATCACTGAAGCATGCACCGGATCCGGCGTTGATTTCACTTGGGCATTTGACGGATCAGGCACGGCTCATTCGAGAGACATCGTCACCGACACAGGCTGGAAGATCGTTCTCGATCGCGGTCTCGATATTTTTCAAGCGCCAATGCGACGCGACGGCTTCAGCCTCAGCGACCGCCTCCAAGAACATCGCATGCTCAAGAATTTCTATGTGACCTATGTCAGGCAAAAGTAGATCGAAGGCACTCCACTCAAATTCAGAGAAGTATTAAACCATGTTCCGTGTTGATCTGACCCAAAACCGTTTGTCCCGCCTGTCCCAGAAGCGCTTTTCCGATCTGAACCTGCGCGAGCGGGACCATTTGCAGGAATGGTTGGCCAACCAGCCCGATGCCCTTGGTGAGGAGTTGTTGATCATCCAGAAAGAGTTCGACGGGTTCGATGAAACCCGCGAACGGCTCGACCTTCTGGCGCTGGACAAGGATGGCAACCTTGTTGTGATCGAGAACAAGCTTGATGACAGCGGGCGTGATGTGACCTGGCAAGCGCTGAAATACACAGCCTATGTCTCTGGCCTGACCAAGACCCAAATCGTCGACATCTACCAACAGTACCTCGACCGCTACGCAGGTGGCGGCAACGCGGCCGTGCGAATTTGCGAGTTCATGGAGGTGGAAGAACTTGAAGAAACCGTCCTCAACCCCGGCAATGACCAACGGATGATCTTCATCGCCGCCAATTTCCGCCGCGAGGTGACCGCGACGGTGCTGTGGCTCCTGAGCCGTGGTATACGCGCCCAATGCTTTAAGGTGACGCCTTATACCTTTGGTGACGAACTCATGGTTGATATTCAGCAGATTATCCCCACGCCTGAAGCTGCGGATTTCATGATTGGGATGTCGAGCAAGGAGAACGAAGAAAAGGCAGTTCAAAACACTCAGAAAAAACGGCATAAGTTGCGACTGGATTTTTGGGAAGCGACGTTGGAGCAGCTACGGGCAGATGGAGTGACCCTCTATCAGAACATCAGCCCTGCAAAAGATCACTGGCTAAGCGCCGGGTCTGGTACGCGTTCTTGCCCTTATCAAATGATCTTTTCTCGAGACGAAGCCCGGGTCGAGTTCAGCCTACAGAGGGCTGAAACCACAGAAAACAAATGGTTGTTCGATCAGCTTTACGGCCAGAAAGACCAAATCGAAAAGGCATTCGGTGCCGAGCTCGACTGGCGTCGCATGGACGACAAGAAGGCCAGCCGTATCGTCTATGCGCAGCCTTTTGACGGTTTCAGTCGAGAGGCTTGGCCCGAGATGATTGGTTGGCTCGCAGCACATATCCAAAAGTTGGAAGCGGCATTCAGCGAACCACTTTCCCGCCTGAACCGTCAGGTTCGCTCGCAAGAAGAAGCTAACTAATCCGGGCTCAAAAGACCGGTTGTAAGTAAACCGGGGCGGGAACCCCGCCCCGGCGCACTGATCACTCGGTGACCGGATCGTTGTCGCGGCGTGGGAAGGCGACCATTTCTACGTCCGGGAACATGCTATGTTTGACGTTGATCGACGTGATGTTGCCGGTGTCATCTGTGTTGACGAAGAGGACGCCGCAGCGGTCCCAGAAGTTCTTGCCGTCTTTTTCACCGGATTTGACGTTCAGTTTCAGTGTTTGAGTAGCCATTTTTTGATCCTCACTTTGAGTGTTTCGATGAACATGCCCAAAGCGGGCACCAAGAGGATGTCAGCGGGAAAATTGCCTCGCGAGGAATGCGCTGGCGCAGGGGGATTTTCTTGTTGAAGCGGTGCTCACACCGCGTCTTTCACGGCTGCCCGCTTATGTTCAGAAATCAGAAACACACCTTTGAGGAACTGCTTATGGCGCTAGAAAACTGACGGATCGCGTCATACCGTACCAAGACGACCAAGGGCTTTGGCAAGCCGATGTGGCGTCTACGGCCATAACGTCGATGCAACAGACTATTCAAAAATGCCATCAAACTCTGAAGACATGCCCTTACTGCGCTTTTCGACCATGATCTCTACGTCTAACGCAGCCAAGAGCGCGAAGACCGTGTCTAGTTTAGTGCCGCCCTTTCCAGCCTCGGCTTTTGAGATGGTTTCCTGCCAAACACCGCTACGCGTTGCGAGTTCAGCCTGCGTCCAGTTCTTCTCTCGACGAGCCTGGCGGATTGCATGGCCAAGGTTTTTGGGAGTGCGAACAAGGTTCTGCAAATCAGTTCTCCTGCCGTGATTATGATACTCAGATCATAAAACTAAATTATGGTCCTTAGATCATACGTCAAAAATTCCTAACTCCTGGCTGTTTACGCTACAGCGTAAATTGGAGAAGTTTGCGCTGTAGCGTAAATTTGACACCGCCATGCTACCTCACGCTTTCATCGCTGCCGCACGGACCTGATCTGCCGCTCTCAACAGCTCATTGACTTTCAGAAAAACATGCCCTATTTTCTGACAAGGAGCTCAAGCATGATTACGTCGAATATCAAGCAACGCATCATCGGAAAGGGACGCGGGGCAATCTTTGCACCGGCTGACTTTCTTGACATCGGGTCCCGCGCAAGCGTGGACCAAGCTTTGTCGCGTCTGGCCGATCATGGAGTGATCCGACGGCTCACACGGGGACTATACGACTACCCAAAGAAGAGCCCGCGCTTCGGGTTTCTGTCGCCATCCGCAGATGACATCGCAAAGGCCGTCGCCCGTAAGGACGGTCAGATTCTGCAACCGTCGCCATCAATGGCCGCCAACCGGTTGGGCATCTCAACTCAGGTGCCTTCCAAGCCTACCTACATGACAGACGGCCCTACGCGGACCAAAAAAGTTGGACGGCAAGTCATCCAATTCCGGAACGCGTCCTCCAAGACGCTCGTCGGCGCAGGCCATAAGACTGGGATTGTCTTCCAGGCATTGCGTTACATTGGCAAGGATCGTGTAGACAGCCAAATAGTCGACCAGCTTGCTCGCACACTGGATGACAAGGACCGGATGCTGCTGGCAAAGCAAAGCAGGCATGTCCCTGCTTGGATGCACCCTATCGTGCAACAGATTGTTGCGCACGCATAAGTATGGAACAGTTCGCCAACGACGCACCCGAACTCAGAGACGAGGCCTTTCAAGAAACTGCAGCGCAGCTTGGAATGTCAAAGGCAATCATCGAAAAAGACTTCTGGGTTTGCTGGTCGCTCAAGCAGCTCTTCGCATTGCCAGTCTTTGGCGAACAAATGATTTTCAAGGGCGGGACATCCCTCTCCAAAGCCTATGACGTCATCCACCGGTTCTCTGAAGATGTGGACCTCTCGCTCGATCGAGAACAGCTTGGTTTTGTCGGAGATCGTGACCCAGACGGTCCTGATCTGTCAGGCAAGAAGCAAAAGAAATTACTTCAGGAATTGCAGGAGGTAGCGGAAGACGCCGTCGGCGGCCAGCTGTTGGCTGAGATCCAAACAACGTTTGACGACAACTTAGAACATGAGTTCACGCTATCAGTCGACCCAAATGACGCGCAAACCATCCTCTTCGCGTATCCTTCGATGGCTGGAAACGTTGCGGGGTATATCCAACCAATTGTGCGTTTTGAGTTCGGTGCGCGTGGCGTCCAACTTCCTGCCGAGCAATTCAACATTGCACCATACTTGCATCAGGCGTTCCCCGATCTTCTGACTGACGGTCAGGTCGGCGTGAAAGTATTGGGCGTCGAGCGCACGTTCTGGGAAAAAGCCACCATTTTGCACATGCTTTTCCATCAGGATGCCGCCAAGCCTCTCGCGGATCGAATGTCGCGCCACTACTACGATATGGCGCAGCTGATTGGGCACGAGGCCAAGGATCGCGCGCTCCAAAGTCTCGATTTGCTGACACAAGTGGCACATCATAAATCGGTCTTTTTCAAATCTGCCAAAGCGAACTACGAAGGTGCCAAATCTGGCTCCCTTCGCCTGACACCGAACGACAGTCTCACCGCTGCGCTTCGAAAAGACTATGCGGGCATGCGGGAAATGATCATCGGTGACGTGCCCGCCTTCGATGAAATTCTGGTTAAGATCGAGACTTTCCAGGCTGAGATCAACAGCTAACCCCATTGAACGATTGCTCGCGGCACTTCTCCAGACCTGCAGAGCAAGAACCGCCGCTTTCAGAAAAACCTTTGTCACGCCTGCAGCCCCGCAGCTCGAACTTGCTCGGGCGTCACCAGCTTAGACGCGATCAAGTCCTCGATCTGCCTGGAGGTGATGTGACGACACAGGGGATGGCGCTCGTGGATCCACTCGGTGAGGCTGGCGCGGCCTTTGGCTTCCGCCTCTCGCGCTTTCTCACGGTCGGCCTGTATCTGGGCAAGCCCTTTCTCCCATCGGCGCATCTTGAACCAATTATCCGAAAAACAGACCTTGCTGCGTGTGTAGCCCTTGCTTTCCTCCGCATAGGCTTTGACCGCCTGCAGCAGGTCATCGGGCTTCACTCCGGCTTTCACAGCCGCTGAGATCAGACGCAGACTGGTTCGCCGGTCTCGGATCCTGTCCTCGGGAAAGACCGCCAAGATCTTCTCAGATTCAAGATCTTCAACCTCCCCCGCCGCCTCGCGCCTGCGCGTAGGTGGTTTATGGATGGTTTTAGGATGGTTTGGGGTCCACCGTGAACCCCGTACCCCGGCCACCGTGGACCCCGTACCGGGTTCAGGCTGGACGGGGTTCACAGTGACCCCCGTCTGAATGTCGGGCTCAGCCGTGGGGTCGAGCGCGGCCACGCGTTCCAAAACGATCCGGTAAATGACGGTGTAGCCGTTCTTGCACTGCCGCCGCCCTGTCTCGATCAGAATGCCTTCGCGCAGGAAGTCGATGATGGTGCGCTTGACGGTGCTCTCGCTGAGCTCTGTGTGGCGCTGGATGGTCCCCTTGGAGCACCAGATGCCCGAGCCGTCATCGCTCGCTTTATCGGCTAGGAACATGATGATCTGCTTGCGCGCGGCGCTGCCAAAGCGACGTTCTGCGCATTCGTTTGCGATACGCCAGCTCATTGGACCACCTCACCGGTCAGAGGTCGCGAAAAAGCCGACTGAGCGTTTGCGGAGCGGTAGTGGCCCGTGCTAATGTCTTTGGAAAGCTGACAGGCTTTTTCTATTTGGCCCCGGTTCACAGTTGCCGCTGTGACGGGGCCTTTTTCGTTTTGAACCGGCGAACTTGGCTTTGAAACTTTCGCTTTTTGTTCACTTTTTGTCAGGGGGCATTTTGCACCCCTAAGTCGTTGTTTTTGCTGTACCTCTTTCTGGATTGCAAATCCGTGTACACCGGTTCGATTCCGGTACTCGCCTCCATATATCTTGTATATTCCCCAACAATATAGCAAATCGAACACAACATCCTGTGTTGCTATATTTGCGCACAATTCGTGCACAATCCGCGTGCAGTTTCTGCTGCGTTTTCATCCTGTTTTACCGTATGCTGTTCAACAACAGGCATTTATCGAAAACGGCATGCGATGAGTTACGGCGTAAACACTGTAAATGTGCACAAGAAACTGAAACTGGATAAGCGACGCGGAAGCAACATTTGATATGCGCGGCTTACGTTGGACAACGGCAAGCGCATTGTGAGGAGCACTAAAACAGATGATTTAGAGGAAGCAAAAAAACGCGCGATTGATCTGTACCACAACACCAAAGCGCGTATTGTCAACAACCTCCCTGCTCAAACACGAAAATTCAAGTACGTCGCTGAATACGCCATCAAACGCATGCAAGACGCGTTAGAGAACAGCACAGGCAAGCATACAGAGATTACATTTCAGCACTGCGCATTTGGCTCATTCCATATTTTGGCAGAACTGACGTAGACAAGATTGATTTGGCTGCACTGACAGCTTTTGTTTCATGGCGCACTGAGCAGAACAAAAAGCCATTTTCACAAAGCGGCATCGACAATCACAACTCGGCATTGAACAGGGTTTTGACGAATCTGAACTGCAATCATTGAGCTACCCCCCGAAATTCGGTCACTGACGTAAGCTGCAATTTGTTGTCTGCTGATTTTCAACACGAAGGAGATCAGGAATGTCGAAACGGAAGCAACATCACCCCGAGTTTAAGGCCAAGGTTGCGTTAGAGGCGCTGAAGGGCGAGGAGACGGTCAGCGAATTGGCCTGTCGGTTTGGGGTGCATCCCACTATGATCCACCAATGGAAGCGTGCGCTGCTTGAAGGTGCGTCTGGCGTATTTGAGCGCGGAGGTCAAAAAGCACCGGAGGTCGACGAAGATCGTCAAAGACCTCCATGCCAAGATCGGGGAATGAGCCATGTCGCGCCATTGGTCCGAGCGACAATTGCCAATGCCGTCGCCAACGATTTTTTGGCCAGAATGCTCAAACCCTGGACCGGCAAGTGAGGCGCAAGATGATTGAGCCAAACCTGCCAGGTCTTTCGGATGGCAAGCAATGGACCTGTCACGCTTTTGTGCCGCTCCAAGTGCTCGTTTATGCTACCTTTCGTTCGAAGGCGACCGGGCTTTTCCAGCCCAATGCTGAATGACGGCGCCGAGGATTGTAGAAGCCATTGATGTATTCGAAGACGGCCATCTCAGCCTGCCTGCGCGTTCCCCATGACCGCCGCCAGATCAGTTCAGCCTTGATGGTTTTGAAGAACGTCTCAACGGCGGCATTGTCGTAGCAGTTGCCCTTGCCACTCATCGATACCTTGAAGCCGTGCTGTCGCAGGATCTTCTGATAATCGTGTGAACAGTATTGGCTGCCGCGATCCGAGTGGTGGATGCAGTCTTTCGGCGGCGACCGGAACGCGATGGCCATCTTCAACGCCCGGATCGCGAGGTCACGCTTCATGCGGTTACTCACAGCCCAGCCGATGACGCGTCGGGAATGCAGATCCAAGATCACGGCAAGATACAACCAGCCCTTGCGCGTCCAGACATAGCTGATGTCACCGGCCCATTTCTGGTTTGGTTGATCCGCCGTGAAGTTCCGATCCAATAGGTTGGGCGCAATGTTGAACTTGTGATCGCTGTCTGTCGTCACCTTATGTTTGCGTGTTCTCACAACAGATATGCCGTTCTGACGCATCAATCTGCCAACACGGCGGTGCCCGACATCCAAGCCGATCTCCTGCAGCTCTTCCGTCATCCGCGGCCTGCCGTAGCTGCCCAGGCTGAGACGGGACTGTTCTTTGATATGTGCCAGCGTCACCAATCAGACCGCTGTCTGCGACTGGCGGGCCGATTGCGGTATGCTCGCAAACCGCGCGGACTGACAGCCATTACCCGACAGATCAGCTCAATGGAAAACGCAGACCGGTGCTCTTCGATGATCCTAAACCTCACGGCTTTTGGCTCGCAAAGAACACCGTGGCCTTTTTTAACACTTCCCTTTCCTCCTTGAGAATGTGGTTCTCGCGGCGAAGCCGGTCATTCTCTTGGGCGAGGCTTATATCCTCCTTCGACACCACGTCTGTGTCTCGGCGCGCGGTGATCCATTTGTTCAGCGTCGACATGCCGACACCCAGATCGTCAGCCACCTGCTTGCGCCCCTCTCATCGTTTGCAAGCAAACGACTGCCGGGCAATGGTAAGCCCGCTGGTTAATGCGATACGCACCGCATCTTGGCGGAATTCGTCCGTCCGTTTCGTTCCCATAGTTCGTCTCCTTTGTTGCAGTAAATGCTATCAAAGGAGCGGCATCAAACCGTGACAGGTCCACAATGCGCGTTGCTGTCGATCTCACGGTCGTCGTTTTACTACGAGCCAAAAGGCGAGAGCCAAATGAACCTTGATCTGACGCGCCTGATCGATAAGCAGTTCCCGGAAACGCCGTTCTATGGTGCGCCGACATAACATATTTACCGATGCGGCGCGGCTTCCTGTATCTGGTTGCCATCATGGACTGGCACACGCGCAAGGTGCTGGCGTGGCGTATCTCGAACACATTGGAAGCCGAGTTTTGCGTTGATGCCCTGAATGGGGCCATCGACAAGTTCGGCCCACCAGAGATTATGAACACCGACCAGGGCAGCCAGTTCACGTCGTTTGTCGGGACCAACCGACTGCGTCGATCCAGTGTGCGTATCTCCCCTCTCATGCATGTAAACATGCACTGCCGGGCAACGGATCAACATCTTTGTCGAGCGGCTGTGGCGGTCGCTAAAGTATGAATGCGTCTACCTGCATGCATGGGAAGCCGGATCAGATGCCAAGGCAGGCGTCAGGAAGCGGATCAAGTTCTACAATCACAAACGCCCACATTCCGCCCTTGGCGGCAAACCACCCGCTGTGATCTGCTGGCAGCGAAATGAAACAACCAACCCCGATCAGCAGGTGCAAAGAGTAGCTTAATTAACGCCAGAACCTGTCCAATAAATGGGGAGTAGCTCAATATCCAAGCGTGCAGGCGACAGCCCGCTGCCAGTTGGCGTATTTATCCTCACGCTCTTTGGCAGCCATGATCGGTTGGAACTCTCGGTCAAGTTCCCATTGCTGTGCAAATTCATTCTGGTCGGGTAGCGCCCCGGCCTTCATGCCAGCAAGCCAAGCAGCACCAAGCGCTGTGGTTTCTAGCACCTTGGGTCGGTCCACTGGCGCGTCGATGATATCGGATAGGAATTGCATCGCCCAGTTTGATGCACTCATACCGCCATCAACCCGAAGCACGCTTTGCGCCTTGTCATTGGCCCAGTCGGCATGCATTGCATCCAGCAGATCTCTTGTCTGATATCCAACGCTCTCCAATGCGGCTTTGGCAAGCTCGTTCGGGCCGGAGTTTCGCGACAAACCAAACACAGCCCCACGGCATTCCGGGTTCCAATATGGTGCGCCAAGGCCGGTAAAGGCGGGCACCAGAACAACGGATTGAGATGGATCAGCCGCTTTAGCAAGAGGTTGCGTTTCAGACGCTTCACGGATGATTTTAAGACCATCACGCAGCCATTGAATGACTGCACCCGCTATGAATATTGACCCTTCCAAAGCGTAGGTGGGTTTGCCGTCCAACTGATAGGCAATTGTCGTGAGCAATCGATTTTGCGACTGAACCGGGACGTCCCCGGTGTTGAGCAATGCAAAACATCCGGTGCCATAGGTCGCCTTTAGCATTCCAGGTTCAAAGCAGGCTTGCCCAATTGTTGCGGCTTGTTGGTCCCCTGCCACCCCAAGAATTGGAATGGCGCGTCCGAACAAATCTGGACGGGTGAGGCCAAAATCGGCGGCACTATCCCTGACCTCTGGAAGCATAGACATCGGGATTTCAAATAGATCGCAAATCGTTTGGCTCCAACGGCCCTTGCGAATGTCATACAGCATTGTGCGTGCTGCATTGGTCGCATCGGTTGCGTGAACACGCCCGCCCGTCAGTTTCCAAATCAAAAAGGTATCGACGGTACCGAACAACAATTCACCGCGCTGTGCTTGTGCACGCGCGCCTTCGACATTGTCCAAAACCCACTTAAGCTTCGTGCTCGAAAAATATGGATCAATCAGCAATCCTGTGCGATCTGCAAACATGTCGGCATAACCGGCGTCGCGCAGTGATTTGCAGTAGTCTGCCGTGCGGCGATCTTGCCAAACAATGGCGTTGTAAACGGGCCGACCGGTTACTTTGTTCCAGACAATCGTGGTTTCACGCTGATTGGTGATCCCAATAGAAATAATATCCTGCGCATCAATACCCGCACGTTCAATAACAGCACGGCAGGTGCCTGCGGTGGTGGCCCAAAGATCGTCGGGGGCATGCTCTACCCAGCCAGAGTTCGGGTAAATTTGCTGAAATTCCTCCTGAGAAGAAGCAACAAGTTGAAGCGTTTCATCAAACAGGATCGCTCGGGTAGAGGTGGTTCCTTGGTCGATAGATAATACATGTTTCATTATGATGATCTGACGTGTTGGCAGCCGCAGGATATGGGGCGGTATATATGTCGCCCAGTGGTTTGCGCCATCTTAGAAGTTATTGGGGGAAGTTGTAAGGTGGTGCGGGCGCCGAAAGGCAACCCGCACCGGAGAGGTGATCCGGATTAGTTCCAGGACTTGATCAGCTCATCATACGCGATGGTCTGAGGAGCCTCATCTTCGTTTGCCAGTGGCCCATAAGGCGCACCCGGCTGGGAGAACCAATGCTCAGCACTCATCTCGTCATTGAGTACAGGGCCCAGATCTCCTTGAATGCCCGCACGCTCTAGACGCGCAAGCACTTTTTCTTGATCTGCACAAAGCGCATCAAGAGCTTCTTGCGGTGTTTTTGAACCCGACATTGCATCGCCGATGTTCTGCCACCACAGTTGCGCCAGCTTAGGATAATCTGGAACGTTGGTGCCTGTTGGTGACCACTGAACACGCGCAGGGGAGCGGTAGAATTCTACCAGACCACCCAAACGTGGTGCCCGCTCGGTGAAGTGCTCAGAGTCGATTGTCGACTCGCGGATGAAGGTCAGACCCACATCAGACTTCTTCAGGTCAACCGTTTTAGACACAACAAACTGGGCATAAAGCCAGGCTGCTTGCGCCCGATCCACCGGAGTGGATTCCATCAATGTCCATGACCCGGCATCCTGATAACCGACCTTTTGGCCTTCTTTCCAGTATGCCCCATGCGGCGAAGGCGCCATACGCCATTTTGGCGTGCCGTCTTCGTTCATCACCGGCAGATCAGGAACAACTGTTGCGGCTGTAAAGGCCGTGTACCAGAACATTTGCTGAGCAATATTGCCCTGCGCAGGAATTGGACCTGCTTCACCAAATGTCATCCCAGCAGCCGCCGGTGGCGAGTATTTTTCAAGCCATTCAATCGCTTTGGTCACTGCATAAACTGCGGCGGGAGCATTCGTAGCACCACCACGGGCAACACAAGAACCAGTTGGTTGGGACTTTTCATTTACACGAATGCCCCATTCATCAACCGGCAGACCGTTTGGCTCACCTACGTCACCCATGCCAGCCATGGACATCCACGCGTCGGTATACCGCCAGCCAAGGCTGGGGTCTTTTTTGCCGTAGTCCATATTGCCAAAGACATCGCCATCCACGCCCATGCGGGTCAGATCGCGGCCGGTGAAGAATTCAGCGATGTCTTCATAGGCGGACCAGTTGACTGGAACACCCAGTTCATACCCATATTTCGCTTGGAAATCTGCCTTGTTTTGGGCGTCGTTGAACCAATCATACCGGAACCAATACAAGTTCGCGAACTGCTGTGTTGGCAATTGATAAAGCTTGCCATCAGGGCCCGTCGTAAACTCTGTTCCGATAAAATCTGCGATGTCCAGCGTTGGCAGCGTTACCGCAGCCCCTTCACCAGCCATCCAGTCGGTCAGGTTACGCACTTGCTGATAGCGCCAGTGGGTGCCGATCAGGTCACTGTCGTTGACATAGGCGTCATAGATGTTTTCGCCCGACTGCATTTGTGTTTGCAGCTTTTCGACAACATCGCCTTCGCCAATCAGATCGTGGGTGACTTTGATACCGGTGATGGCCTCAAAGGCTGGGGCAAGAACTGTGCTTTCATACTCATGGGTCGCGATTGTTTCAGAAACAACCTTGATTTCCATGCCCTGATACGGGGCCGCTGCATCAACGAAAAATTGCATTTCCGCTTCTTGGTCAGCACGTGACAGCGTCGAGATGTCTCCGATTTCACTGTCAAGGAATGCCTGGGCAGCACTCATATCGGCAAGTGCCGGCCCCCCGGTCAGTCCAAGTGCCAGCACCACGGCGGTGCTTGATTTTAAAGAATAAGTCATCATTTCCTCCCTACGGAAATTTTGTTTTCATTTGGCAGCCCATGAACCGGTTTCGTTCAACGTGAACCACCCTTCCCCACTTCACACCCAACGGAAAACCGCAGTTGCGTAAAGCAGGCAGACAATGAGCGCGAACGGTTGGTTCGCACCAATCACTCCAAGCCAAGCCAAATTGATAAAGGCTGAACCCAGAAGTGTAATGAAGAGACGATCTCCGCGTGTCGTCTCAATTCTTAAGACCCCCATGCGGGGCGCCTCGGGAAACTTGATCCCCAAAATTGTGAACACCGTCAAAGTACTCGCAATGATGATGAAGAATGCGGCGGTGGGCCACGTCCATGCCATCCATTCCATGTTAAATTCCTTCCAAAATGCGCCGTTACACGCGGCCCAGAGCAAAGCCTTTGGCGATGTAGTTGCGGACAAAATAGATGACCAAAGCACCCGGTACGATCGTCAGAACACCCGCGGCGGCCAGAACGCCCCAGTCGATGCCAGCGGCACCCTGTGTCCGTGTCATGATTGCTGAAATCGGTTTTGCATCGACGGTTGTCAGGGTACGGCTCAGCAACAGCTCGACCCAAGAGAACATGAAGCAGAAGAACGCGGCGACACCGATACCAGAGGCGATCAGTGGCGTGAAAATCTTCACGAAAAACCGCCCAAAGCTGTAGCCGTCGATATAGGCGGTTTCGTCGATTTCTTTCGGCACACCGCGCATGAACCCTTCTAAGATCCAAACCGCCAGCGGCACGTTGAACAGGCAGTGGGCCAAGGCGACCGCGATATGGGTGTCAAACAGGCCAACAGACGAATAGAGCTGAAAAAATGGCAGCGCAAATACGGCGGNNGCGGGCGGGGCCATGCGGTTTGTCAAAAGCCAAAAGAACAGTTGGTTGTCGCCCATAAACCGGTACCGGCTAAAGGCGTATGCCGCAGGCAGTGCCACCGCCAGGCTGATCACCGTGTTTAAGGTCACGTAGATCATCGAGTTGATATAGCCTGTGTACCAAGACGGGTCCGTCAAGATCGTGGCAAAATTAGCAAACGTCAGATTGCGTGGCCACAATGTGAATTCATTGAGGATTTCAGTGTTTGTCTTCAGGCTCATCGTGAGCAGCCAATAGATCGGCAGCAATAAGAAGAGCAAATAGATGGTCATCACGATGACCGACCCCTTAACCTTTAGACGCTTCTTGGGGGTCACGACACTCTGGTTGCCGGGCATAGAGTTTGCTGTTGCGTCGCTCATTGCTTAACCCTCCTTTTTTTCGAGATTTGTCATCACGGTGTAAAACACCCAGGAAATGATCAGAATTACGAGGTAATACATGATCGAGAACGCGGCGGCCGGTCCAAGGTCAAACTGCCCCAAAGCCATTTTCACAAGATCAATTGAAAGCAGCGTTGTGGCATTGCCCGGCCCGCCGCCTGTGACAACAAAAGGCTCGGTGTAAATCATAAAGCTGTCCATGAAACGCAACAGGATTGCGATCATCAAAACACCCATCATCTTGGGCAATTCAATGTATCGAAAGATCGCCCAGCGCGACGCTTGGTCAATCTTTGCAGCTTGGTAATAAGCGTCCGGGATAGATTTAAGACCAGCAAAAGCAAGCAACGCGACCAGCGATGTCCAATGCCAAACATCCATAACAATGATGGTAACCCACGCCGCAAATGTGTCCTGAGTGTAATTGTACGAGATCCCCAGCGCGTCCAAAGTATAACCCAAAAGCCCAATGTCGACGCGGCCAAAAATCTGCCAAATCGTCCCCACAACGTTCCATGGGATCAAAAGCGGCAGAGACATTAGAACAAGACACAAGCTCGACCAAAAACCGCTTTTCGGCATATTGAGGGCAACAAAAATACCAAGTGGAATTTGGATGGTTAGGATGATCGCCGAGAAAATCAGTTGGCGGCCCAAAGCATCCCACATCCGCTCTGAATGCAGCATCTCTTCAAACCATTCGAGGCCAACCCAATAAAACTGGTTGTTCCCAAACGTGTCTTGAACAGAGTAGTTGACGACCGTCATCAACGGGATCACCGCCGAGAATGCGACAAGCGCAATGACCGGAAGGACCAGAAACCACGCCTTATGATTGAGTGTTTTATCCATCAGGCGGCCTTCCCTTCCGTACGCCAATCATTGACGTACACATTGACTTGGTCTTGATCGAAAGTGATGCGGTTCATGTCCGGCGAAATATTCTGCCCCTCTGGAGCCAGAATATTGATTTCATTTCCAAAAAACTCAGCGCGAACAATCTTGTGGCGGCCCACATCTTCAACCCGACGCACCTTGACAGGCAGCCCCTCTCCCTCGGTTAAAGAGATAAACTCTGGTCGAATGCCAATCTCAACCTTACCGTCCAATTTGCCAAAATGACGCGCAAGTTTCAGTGCGGCGCCATGCACTAGCGCCTCGGTGCCATCGACTGTCGCCGAAAGGACATTCATGCCGGGCGAGCCAATGAAATAGCCAACAAACGTATGCGCGGGACGTTCAAACAATTCCTGTGGGGTGCCAATTTGCACAACGCGACCGTCATACATCACCACCACTTTATCTGCGAATGTCAGCGCTTCGGTTTGGTCATGGGTCACATATATCATCGTGTGACCAAATTCATGGTGCAGTGATTTCAGCTGGGTGCGCAGCTCCCACTTCATGTGCGGGTCAATCACGGTCAGCGGCTCATCAAACAGCAGTGCGTTCACGTCTTCACGGACCATTCCACGACCAAGCGAGATCTTTTGTTTTGCGTCAGCCGTCAGACCGCGTGCGCGATTGTTCAGCTCAGCCTCCATCCCGATCATGGCGCCAATTTCCTGAACCCGCTTGGCAATATATTCAGGGCTGGCCCCGCGGTTTTTCAGCGGAAACGCAAGGTTATCGCGCACCGTCATCGTGTCGTAGACAACAGGGAACTGGAAAACTTGCGCAATGTTGCGATCAGCGGTGGACGCATGTGTGACATCGGCGTCGTCAAACAGAATTCGACCTTGGCTTGGATGAACAAGCCCGGAGATGATATTCAGCAAAGTAGACTTGCCGCAACCGGACGACCCAAGCAGCGCATAGGCTTCGCCATCGGCCCAGACATGGTTGAGTTCTTTTAGCGCGAAATCATCTTCGGTGGTCGGCTTTGCGAGGTATGAATGAGCCAGGTTATCGAGTGTAATTCTTGCCATGATCCCTCTCCTTTACGCGGCTACAGCGTAGGAAGCCGGGGCCACCAATTCGCCAGTTTCACTGAAAATGTAGACATGCTCGGGGTTGATATGCACCGACAGGTCTGAGCCAAGTTCAAGCGCATGCACCCCGTGGATCAGCCCAACCCATTTGTCACCGTGGTGGTCCAAGTGAATAAAGGTTTCTGATCCGGTAAGCTCGGTCACGACCAGACGGGTCTCAAACATCAAATCCTCATCGCCGGTCTTGTTGATCTCAACATGATTTGGCCGAAAGCCCGCCACATAGCGACCATCTGGCAGCGCCCCCAATTGACCGTTGGCTGTGGTGCTTTGGCCATCTCCAAACATCAGTCGAGAACCAGTTTTGCTAACCTGCAAGAAATTCATCGGCGGATCACTGAACACGCGGGCCGTGGTCGCATCCACGGGTTGGCGGTACACAGTTGGGGTTCGGTCAAATTGAGTAATGCGACCTTCCCACAAGGCGGCTGTATTCCCGCCCAGCAGCAATGCTTCCTCTGGCTCGGTTGTTGCGTACACAAAAACCGCACCGGACTCTTCGAAGATCTTTGGGATCTCAACGCGCATTTCTTCGCGCAATTTATAGTCGAGGTTCGCAAGAGGTTCATCAAGCAAAACAAGGCCCGCATTTTTCACAAGAGCGCGGGCGAGAGCGCAGCGTTGCTGCTGCCCGCCGGACAACTCAAGCGGTTTGCGGTCCAACATTGGCGTCAACTGCATCAGGTCGGCCGCCTGTTTGACGGCTTTGTCAATTTCGGCTGAGGATTTTTTCATCAATCGCAAAGGGGATGCAATATTGTCGTAAACGGTCATCGAGGGATAGTTGATGAATTGCTGATACACCATTGCGACTTTGCGATCTTGTACGCGCAGCCCGGTAACATCCTTGCCCTCCCAGAAAACGCGCCCTTCGGTCGGCACATCAAGCCCAGCCATGAGCCGCATAAGCGACGTCTTGCCAGATTGAGTTGGCCCAAGCAGAACATTCATTGTCCCGCGCTCAAGCGTCAGATCTGTTGGGTGAATATGGATTTTTCCGTCCACCAACTTTGACACATTTTTAAATTCGAGCGTCATCGTATCCCCTTACCCTGCTTCGGCTGTTACAGCCGCGGCCAGCTTATTTTTCATCCAAGCGTCAAGAACGCTGATCTCATCTTTTGTCATCCGAAGGCCCAGTTTGCTTCGTCTCCAGACGATGTCATCAGCCTCGGAGGCGTATTCGTTTTCCATCAACCAAAGAACTTCTCGCTCGGTTAGGTTCGAACCGAAACGCTGCCCAAGGTCTTCTGGCTTTTCTGCGCCTGACAGAACCCCGCGTGCTTCGCTTCCGTATGCTCGAACAAGACGTTTCGACCAGGGCTGATCCAAAAAAGGAAACTCGTCTGACAATTGCTCAACGAGCGCGGGCACCCCATCCACGGGGAAATCCCCCCCTGGCAGCGCCACGCCAGCCGTCCAAGGCGGCGATACCTTAGGGAAAAACTTGGCTATTTCCTCCATCGCGCTTTCGGCCAGACATCGATACGTTGTGATTTTTCCGCCAAAGATGTTCAGCGCGGGTGCGCCGCGGCTTTCGTCAACTTTGACGATATAGTCACGCGTGGCAGCGGAGGCGCTGCTTGCGCCATCATCAAAAAGTGGACGCACACCTGAGTAGGTCCAAACGACATCTGCATCGGTGATTGGGGTTGCCAGATATTGGTTGATGAACTCCAGAAGATAGGTTTGCTCTTCCGCGGTGCATTCTGGCTTTACGTTCGCATCAACATGCTCTGCGTCTGTCGTGCCAATCAGGGTAAAGTCATTCTCATACGGGATGGCAAAAGCAATACGGCCATCCGTCCCTTGAAAGAAATAGCATTTGTCATGCTCAAACAGGCGCTTTGTGACGATGTGACTGCCGCGCACAAGACGCACGCCGCCCGGTTGAGTGCTTTTAAGGGTACCGTGCAAAACATCGCCAACCCAAGGTCCCGCCGCATTCACGACCATCTTTGCGGTCACAGTTGACGTTACGCCGGTTTGGGAATTGTGCATCTGCACGTTCCAAACGCCATCGTGGCAATCGGTACTCACAACTTTATGACGCGGCAAGATGGTGGCCCCTCGCGCCTCGGCATCCCGAGCGTTCAGCACAACAAGCCGCGAGTCCTCTACCCAGCAATCAGAATATTCATATGCCTTCTCAAATTTATCAACGAGAGGCTTACCTTCTGGTGCCGTCCGCAAATCCAATTTGCTGGTGCCTGGAAGGAGTTCACGACCACCGAGGTGATCATACAAGAAAAGGCCCAAGCGAATGAGCCACGCTGGGCGGCGCCCTTTCATCCATGGCATAACAATACCGAGGATTTTTGATGTTGGCGTTGAAAGGTCAAACCGCATATCAGCGTGGTAAGGCAGCACAAAACGCATCGGCCAAGCGATGTGTGGCATGGCTTTCAGAAGGGTTTCTCGTTCGACCAGGGCTTCACGCACCAAACGGAATTCAAAGTATTCCAGATAACGTAACCCACCATGGAAAAGCTTGGTCGACGCCCCGGATGTAGCCGAACCAATATCATTCATCTCAGCTAAACACACCGATAGTCCGCGGCCACTTGCGTCACGCGCAATACCACAACCATTGATGCCTCCGCCGATGATCAGCAGATCAAAATCCGGTTTCATACAGTCCTCCCACGCAGGCTCCCTCCTGCATCCGAAGACGATGAAGGTAAACGCGCACAAATGGAAGGTTAAAATGTTCGTTTGCGCTCGATTTTTTGTAAACTGCTGATATATGTATATTATATTTCGTCAATTCCGTGCTGGTTGCATCTTTTGTGCTTCTAGACTTAGGTAATGTTGAAACATTACTGACCGAATTCGTGGCCCTTTTGGGAATCGCGCCAAAATGAACAGCAACAGATTGGGGGGACTTTGGTATGGTTCAGATGCGGCGCAAGCCAGAAATTATCAACATGGCCCGACGCGAAGGGGTTGTGACCGTTGACCATCTTGTCGAACATTTTGGCGTCACACCTCAGACCATTCGACGGGACCTCACCGAACTCTCTGACTCTGGACAGCTCGAACGCGTTCATGGTGGCGCCATTCTACCATCGACGACCGTTAATATTGGCTACAGCGAGCGTCGCGCACTTAATCAAGCCATGAAAGTGGATATTGCGCGCCTGTGCGCAAAACAAATTCCGAACGATTGCTCCATCTTCCTGAACATTGGAACCACCACAGAGGCCGTCGCCGTCGAACTCCTGCGACATCAAGGGCTTTTGGTTGTGACCAACAACATGAACATCGCCAATATCCTGTCTGCCAATACAGAGGTCGAAGTCATCGTGACGGGCGGAAATCTCCGCCGTTCCGATGGTGGGCTCGTCGGAGATTTTGCAAAAGCAACGATCCAGCAGTTGCGCTTTGATTATGCAGTTATTGGGTGTTCCGCCTTACGTGAGGATGGCGACATTCTCGATTTTGACGTTCAAGAAGTTGGCGTTAGCAAAACAATTATTCGTCAAAGCGACAAAGTTTTGCTCGCATCAGACAGCTCGAAATTTGAACGAAAAGCCCCCGCCAGGATTGCATCCATGGCTGATGTCGATGTTTTTGTGACGGATCGCGGTTTGCCAGAGGCTTGTGCCAACTTTTGTCGCGAGGCCGGTACGCAAGTTCTGTTTGCCTGAGCTTCCACATAATGATGCAACATCAACATGGCTGTGAGGGGCAATCTTCAGTCAGGTTTCTTGCAATTTCCGCCAATCCAGTATACGTCAGTATACAACGCGTTTAGACGCCGAGTCGCCAGAGAGGTCTGCGCTTGGTGCTTAAGCTTTCTCTAACACCCAACCGTTGGATTTGTCATGAGCTTGTACACAGATTACCTAACCGAGATCGCCACCCGCAAAGAGCAGGGATTGAACCCCAAGCCCATTGATGATGGTGCGCTGGTCAAGGACCTTATCGCGCAGATTAAAGATGCCGGGAATGCGCATCGCGATGCCTCGCTGAATTTCTTCATCTATAACACCTTGCCCGGTACAACGAGTGCGGCTGGCGAAAAGGCTCAGTTTTTGAAAGAGATTATTCTTGGCACCTCTGTCGTCAAAGAAATCACGCCGACCTTTGCGTTTGAATTGTTGTCGCACATGAAGGGTGGCCCTTCGGTTGATGCGCTGCTTGAGCTTGCCCTGGGCGAGGACGCCTCCATCGCTGAGCAAGCTGCCGACGTTCTAAAAACCCAAGTGTTCCTGTATGAGGCCGACACCGACCGTTTGGACGCCGCTTATAAAGCGGGCAATCCTGTGGCCAAGGACATTCTGGAAAGCTATGCCAAAGCAGAGTTCTTCACCAAACTTCCTGACGTGGAAGAAGAGATCAAAGTTGTGACTTATATCGCTGGCGAAGGCGATATCTCGACCGATCTTCTGTCCCCCGGCAATCAGGCGCATTCGCGCGCTGACCGTGAATTGCACGGCAAATGCATGATCACCCCCGAGGCACAGGCCGAAATCCAAGAGCTGCAAAAACAACACCCAGATGCGCGCGTGATGCTGATTGCGGAAAAAGGCACCATGGGTGTGGGATCAAGCCGTATGTCCGGCGTGAACAACGTGGCCCTTTGGACCGGCAAACAAGCCTCGCCTTACGTACCGTTTGTGAACTTTGCCCCTGTTGTGGCTGGCACCAACGGCATTTCGCCGATCTTCCTGACCACTGTTGGCGTCACCGGCGGCATTGGTCTTGACCTGAAAAACTGGGTCAAAAAGAAAGACGCGGATGGCAACACCGTGCTGGATGAAAACGGCGATGCGGTGCTGGAGCAAACCTATTCGGTGGAAACCGGCACGGTGCTGACCATCAATTCCAAAACCAAAAAGCTTTATGACGCAGACGGCACCGAACTGGTGGATATCTCGGCCGCGTTTACCCCGCAGAAGGTTGAGTTTATGAAGGCGGGCGGCTCTTACGCCGTTGTCTTCGGGAAGAAACTGCAAACATTTGCGGCTGAAGCACTGGGCCAAGAGCTGAAATCAGCCTTTGCCCCGTCAAAAGAAATCACCGACGAAACCCGCGGCTTGACCGCCGTTGAAAAAATCTTCAACCGCAACGCCCGTGGCGTCAGCGCCAAAGGCGACTTGCACGCCGGTTCCGACGTGCGCGTTGCGGTCAATATCGTGGGCTCGCAAGACACCACCGGCTTGATGACCTCACAAGAACTCGAAGCAATGGCTGCCACCGTGATCTCGCCATCGGTTGATGGCGCCTATCAATCGGGCTGTCACACGGCGTCGGTTTGGGACAAAAAGGCACAGGCCAACATCCCGAAATTGATGAGCTTTATGAACAAGTTCGGCCTGATCACCGCGCGTGACCCCAAGGGCGAATATCACGCGATGACCGACGTGATCCACAAGGTGCTGAACGACATCACCGTGGACGATTGGGACATCACCATCGGCGGCGACAGCCACACACGTATGTCGAAAGGCGTGGCATTTGGGGCGGACTCCGGCACCGTGGCTTTGGCGCTTGCAACCGGTGAAGCCACCATGCCGATCCCGGAATCAGTGAAAGTGACCTTCAAGGGCAAAATGGCCGACCACATGGATTTCCGTGATGTCGTGCACGCCACTCAGTTGCAAATGTTGGCCCAACACGGCGACAATGTGTTCCAAGGCCGCGTGATTGAAGTGCATATTGGCACGCTTTTGGCGGACCAAGCGTTCACCTTCACCGACTGGACAGCTGAGATGAAGGCGAAAGCCTCGATCTGTATTTCAAACGATGAGACATTGATCGGGTCCTTGGAGCTGGCGAAATCACGCATCCAGATCATGATCAACAAGGGCATGGACAACGCCGCACAGACCCTTCAGGGACTGATCGACAAAGCCGACGCGCGTATTGCTGAGATCAAATCAGGCACCAACCCCGCCCTGACACCGGATGATAACGCCAAATATTTTGCCGAAGTTGTGGTCGATCTGGACGAGATTGTTGAGCCGATGATCGCCGATCCGGACGTAAATAACGACGACGTATCAAAGCGTTATACCCATGACACCATCCGCCCGATTTCCTATTACAAAGCTGAGAAGAAAGTGGATCTGGGCTTTGTCGGCTCGTGCATGGTCCACAAAGGCGACATGAAAATCGTCGCTCAGATGCTGAAAAACATCGAAAAGGCAAACGGCACGGTCGAATTCAAGGCCCCGCTGGTTGTTGCCGCCCCCACCTATAACATCATCGACGAGATGAAGGCTGAGGGCGATTGGGAAATCCTGCAACGCTATTCGGGTTTTGAGTTTGACGACATGTTCCCAAAGGCAAACGCCCGGACCGAGTATGAAAACATCCTCTATCTCGAACGCCCCGGCTGTAACCTTTGCATGGGAAACCAGGAAAAAGCAGCCAAAGGCGACACGGTTCTGGCCACCTCGACCCGCCTGTTCCAAGGCCGTGTTGTGGAAGACAGCGTTGAGAAGAAAGGGGAAAGCCTCTTGGCCTCAACCCCGGTTGTGGTGCTCTCCGCTATCCTTGGGCGCACCCCAACCATGGACGAGTACAAAGCCGCCGTTGAGGGTATTGATTTGACCAAATTCGCACCGCCCGTCGAAAAACCGGCAGGTACACGCTCGGCCCATTTCTAAGTAAGGGCCTGACGTCACATCATTCTGAACCGCACGAGCAAAAAACCCGCTTGTGCGGTTCAGCTAGCAAGCATTTGCAAGACTGAACCATCGCGCCTCGGACAGTTGCTTCTGCGACCGGTGGATCTACGTTCATGCCAACGCCGCGACGCCTCCTCACTGGGGCCAATAGGAAATTTCACTGGTCGCAATTTCAGCATTCGCGTCGCGAAACCATGTGCATGCGCGCGGTAAATCTGGTGTGGTCATTCGAATTCCTTCAGCGACAACAGCTGTGTTAGGCTTATGACATGAAACAACGTAGCTTTGTGCCCAAAGGGGCCGCCTGTTTTCACATTGATTATGATGGCCCGGGGACGGACATCTATTTTCTGCTCTTGCCCAAACTGACCATGCTTGCGCTGAGCGCGGCGGTGGAACCGTTACGCATCGCCAATCAGGTGACCAATAAAGAGCTATACCGTTGGCATTTGCTGACGGAAGACGGCGGGCCGGTTCAATGCTCCAACGGTATTGCCGTGACCCCAGATTACGACCTGATCAACCTGCCGAAATCCTCGATGGCATTTATATGTTCCGGGGTGGAGCCAATTGACAGCACAAGCAGCAAAATTTTGAACTGGATCGGTCGGCAACGTGCTTTTGGCTGTCAGATTGGGGGAATTTGCACCGGGGCATTTACCTTGGCCAAAGCGGGCCTTTTACAGGGGCGAAGCTTCACCCTGCATTGGGAAAACCAACCCGCCTTTATCGAACATTTCATCGGGCTGGAGCCCACCAACAATCTTTATGAAATCGACGATGGCGTCATGACCTGCGGCGGTGGAAACGCCTCGCTCGACATGATGCTGAACATGATCGAACGGGATCACGGAAAAGATCTTGCGGTGATCATTTCAGATATGTGTATCCATGCACGATCCAACACCCGAAAATCCCCCCAGAAATCCGCCTATTCCGAAGCATTAAGCGTTAGAAATCAGCACCTTATCAACGCGATGCAATTCATGAACGCCTCTCTCGAAGACAGCGTCAGCATGGACGAGGTGGCCAAAGAAGTGAATATTTCACGGCGCCAGCTGGAGCGGCTGTTTAAGCTTTACGTGCGCACGACACCGCTTCAATTCTACGCGGATCTTCGTGTGAAAAGGGCCTATGCACTGCTAAATGAAACCAGCCTGTCGATTACTGAAATTGCGGCGGCATCTGGGTTTACCAGCACCTCGCAGCTTGCCATCCAGTTTCGAAAACGATTTGGGCACTCCCCCTCTTCGTTTCGCAAAACGTGGAACGACTGACCTACAGCTTGTCGCGGAGCGAAAACCACAACATCGCTACCACCAATAGGGGCCAACGGAGCGTCGCCCCGCCCGGAAAGCGCGGCGTTGGAATATTTGCCATAAGATCAAACCGCTCCGCCTGCCCCGCCAACGCTTCCGCTGCCAATTTGCCACCAAGTGTCGCCATCGCCACCCCGTGCCCGGAGTAGCCGGACGCCGACAGGATATTGCCGTTTAAGCGCGCGAAATGCGGCATTCGGTTTAACGTGATGCCCAATGTTCCGCCCCATGCATAATCAATGCGCGTGTCTTTCAGCTGCGGATAAATCTCTAGCATCGGTTTTGACACCAGCTTCACGATGTCTTTTGGAAACCGATAACCATAGCTTTCCGCCCCGCCAAACAACATCCTATTGTCTTCGGACAGGCGGAAATAATTGATCACAAATTTACTGTCCGCCACCGCATGCCCTTCGCGGATCAAACCCTTGGCGAAATCTTCCTCCAACGGTTCGGTCGCAAGGATATAATTGTTAATCGGCATCACCCGCGCGGCGACGTTTTTCTGCGCATGGCCCAAATAGCCATTGCAGGCCCAAAGGACGTAACGCGCAGAAATATTGGAACTTTCCGTCATCACCTTTGCAGGATCACCCTCAACCACCTTAGAAACGCGGGTTGTTTCAAAGATCCGCACCCCTTTGGTGACAGCCGCACGCGCCATGCCAAACGCCAACCGCAAAGGGTGCGTATGCCCGCCCCCCATATCCAAAGTACCGCCATGATAAACAGGCGATCCGCACAGATGGCGCATCTCGTCCTTGTCCACTGGCCGGATCAGATCATACCCATACTCTTCGTTCATTTTCCGCGCATAGGCGTGATTGTCCGGCACAAACCGCGCGCGGTGATCGGCATGTAAAACGCCATTGGTGAACCCCGCCTCTGGGGCGTATTCTGCCACCATATCGCGCACCAATTGCACAGATTCCAGTGACAGATCCCATAGCCTGCGGGCGGCGGTTTTGCCGACCATTTCCTCAAGCTCATCTTGCTCCAGCCGCTGCCCGGTGCCCACCTGACCACCGTTGCGACCAGAGGCACCGAAGCCAACCCGGTGGGCTTCAACCAACACGACATCAAAGCCCTTTTCGGCCATATGAAGCGCCGCAGACAGCCCGGTAAATCCCCCCCCGATGATGCACACATCACAGGATATATCCCCTTTGGCTTCGGGGTAAGGGCCGGGCGCATCCGCCGTCGCTGTGTACCAAGAGTTTGGGTACTGCCCAACGCGGTCATTAGCGGTAAGGATATCCATGATCATCTCACGATTGGAGGGGGTTGAGGCCCGCCACACGGCAGGCCTCGTCTTCAAAACCGGCTATCAGGCTTCAACAAACAGCCCCTGCGCCTTGATCTTTTCATAGGCCTGATCCAGTGACTTGCGCGCGCGTTCGATCAGGATGTCAATTTCCGCAGGCGTGATCACCAAAGGCGGTGCGATGATCATCCGATCCCCCACATGGCGCATGATCAGATTGTTTCCAAAGCTGCATTCCCGCGTGATGTACCCCACGGTGCCCGCGTCAGATGCAAATTTGGCGCGTGTTTCCTTGTTGGGGGTCAACGCAAGGGATGCCATCAGACCGATAATCTTGGTCTCTCCCACCATCGGATGATCCGCAAGCGAATGCCATTTTTCGGCCAGATAAGGTGCGGCCACATTGCGGACATGATCCACAATGTTTTCTTCTTCGATAATGCGCAGATTCTCAAGTGCAACAGCACAGGCCACCGGGTGACCGGAATAGGTATAGCCGTGGTTGAACTCGGTTCCTGCCAGAACATTGGCCACTTTGTCGTTCACAATTGAACCGCCGATGGGCGCATAGCCAGAGCTGAGACCCTTTGCGATGGTCATAATATCTGGGGTAATACCCACAGTTTGCGACCCAAACCAATTGCCGGTGCGACCAAAGCCACAGATCACCTCATCGGCGATCAACAGAATATCGTATTTGTCGCAGATCCGTTGAATTTCAGGCCAGTAGTTGTCGGGCGCAATAATCACACCCCCTGCCCCTTGCACAGGTTCGGCGATAAAGGCAGCCACTTTATCGGCGCCGATCTCATTGATCTTCGCTTCGAGCTGCTGGGCACGCTCCAGACCAAAGTCTTCTGGCGAAGTATCGCCCCCTTCAGCCCACCAATGCGGCTGATCGATGAATTCAATTCCGGGGATTGGCAGGCTGCCCTGACCATGCATGCCCTTCATTCCGCCCAGCGACGTGCCGCCAACGGTTGATCCGTGATAAGCATTCCAGCGCGAAATAATCACGTCACGCTCTGGTTGACCCTTTTCGGCCCAATAGGTGCGCACCATCCGAATATTGGTGTCATTGGCATCAGATCCGCCATTTGCATAGAACACATGGTTCAAATCCCCTGGCGCCAATTCAGCAAGCTTCTGCGCCAATGCAAGAGCGGGAATATGAGTGGTTTGGAAAAACGTGTTGTAATACGGCAGCTCGCGCATTTGACGCGCAGCGACATCCGCCAGCTCATCCCGGCCATAGCCAATATTCACGCACCACAGGCCAGCCATTGCGTCTAGCACCTCTTCGCCTTCACTATCTTTTAGATAAACGCCCTTCGCGGAGGTGATGACTCGCGCCCCTTTTTGCTTCAATTCACCGTCAGCAGTGAAGGGGTGCATATGGTGTGCAGCGTCAATGGCTTGCAGCTCTGCAGTTGGCAGGTGATTCGTAATTTTGTTCATTTCGGACACTCCTAAGGCCGGTCCAACCGGCACATTCATACTTGCCACCAGAATATGATCAAAAAAAATGGTGTCAACGGGGAGCGTTAAATATGATCAAATATCTCCATCACGCAGGATCGATCTGACCTGTGCGATTCCCTGTTCAATGTCACCGTGAATGGCCTCGGCCACCCCTTGGGCATCTCCCGCCCGAAGGGCCGCAAGTGCCTCGGCATGTTTGTCCGGAAGGTTGGCGGTTCCATAGCGACCAAGAACCACGCGAAGCGACGGACCAGCCCGCAGCCAAAGCATATTTGCGATCGACAAAAGCACGTCCGTTCCCGCGCGTTCATATAGATAGGCATGGAACCGATAGTTGTTTTCCAGATAGCCGCGCACATCGCCACGGGCGATGGCCGCATTTACTTCGTCATCAAAGAAAACAAGGCGATCAACATCATCTTTCCCAATGTTTTCAACAGCCTTTCGGGCCAACTCTGGTTCCACGGATAGGCGCGCAAAGCTGATCTCTTCCCATTGCGCTATATCAGGATGCGGAACGGAGACCCGGCGATTGCCCTTGAACACCAAAGCCCCTTCAGAGGTGAGCCGTCGGATTGCTTCGCGCACCGGGGTCATGCCCACATCCAGTTCAGCGACCAAGCCCTGAATGGTCACTGGCTGTCCGGGCGCAAGTTCACCAAACAGTATCATATCGCGCAGTTTGCGATAGACCTTTTGGTGGTCCGGCAATTTGGCGGTTTTTTCTTCCACCTTGCTCTCTCCTGTCACAAAATCTTTGCCAATTCAGGCCACGTAGATAATCTTTTTTTGAACCCTAACCTGACACGGGTAATTTTACCATATTGCGCGAAGACGTTTTTTTTGATCAAATATCCAGCAACGGGCCAAAGGCTCATACACAGGGAGAATAAAATGAAGACTTCAATGCTTAAACTGGGGACCGCTCTTGCGCTGGTCGCCACTGCGGCCACCGCCGAAGAAGTGCGCGTTTATAATTGGTCTGACTATATCGACGAAGACTTGTTGGCCAAATTCGAAGCCGATACCGGGATTGAACTGATCTATGATGTGTTCGATTCAAACGAAGTGCTGGAAACCAAAATGCTGGCGGGTGGATCAGGCTATGATGTTGTTGTACCCACAGCATCCTTTATGGAACGCCAGATCACCGCTGGGGTATTTCAGCCCCTTGACCAATCTAAACTGTCCAATGCCGGTAATATTTGGGATGTGATTACCCAGCGCACCGCGCAGTTTGACCCCGATAACGCCTATTCGGTCAACTATATGTGGGGCACCACTGGTTTGGGCGTGAATGTTGGCAAAGTCACCGAAGCATTGGGGGAAGACGCGCCAATTGACAGCCTTGCGCTTATCTTTGACCCTGAAAATATGGAAAAACTGGCTGGATGTGGTGTGCATTTCCTTGACGCCCCGGACGAAGTGATCCCGGCTGCGCTTAAATATCTGGGTGAAGACCCAAACAGCAAAGACCCCGAGGTGATCGCACGCGCAGAAGAAGTGCTGGCCCCGGTCGCCCCCTTCATTCAGAAATTCCACAGCTCGGAATATATCAACGCTCTGGCCAATGGCGAGATTTGTGTGGCTTTCGGCTGGTCCGGCGACGTGTTGCAAGCGCGTGATCGTGCGGATGAAGCGGAAAACGGCGTGGAAATCGCCTATAATGCTCCAAAAGAAGGCGCACTGATGTGGTTCGACCAAATGGCCGTGCCTGCGGATGCACCAAACGCGGAAGGCGCCCATAAGTTCATCAATTTCATTCTGGACGCACAAAACATGGCCGCCGCGTCAAACTATGTCTACTACGCCAACGGCAACAAAGCCTCGCAAGAGTTTTTGGAAGAAGACGTCATTGGCGATCCGGCGATTTATCCGTCGGCAGAAGCAATGGAAAACCTTTATGTTAAAGGTGCTTACCCATCCAAAGTTCAGCGGGTTGCCACCCGTCTTTGGACCAAAATCAAGTCGGGCACCTAAACCCACTTCTGCCCTCTGCGCCAACAAACTGGTTCGGCGCAGAGGGACCCTTTTTTCCTGAGGATTGACCATGTCTGACGCCGCCAAGGCCTCCGCGCCTGTATTTGAACCTTGGAAAAATCCAAGCGAAAAACCCTTGATCCGCTTTGAAAATGTGACCAAACGCTTTGGTGATTTCACGGCCATCGACGACCTGACCATCAACATTTATGAACGCGAGTTTTTTGCGCTGCTCGGCCCGTCCGGTTGCGGAAAAACCACAATGATGCGGATGTTGGGCGGGTTTGAAACGCCGACCGAGGGGGCAATTACCATCGACGGTCAGAACATGTCTGCGGTGCCGCCGAACAAGCGGGCGGTGAACATGATGTTCCAATCCTACGCTTTATTCCCGCATCTTTCTGTTGCCGAAAACATCGCCTTTGGGCTGAAGCGCGACAAGCTTCCCGCAGATCGGATCGCCGCACGGGTCGAAGAGATGTTGTCGCTGGTTCAGCTCAATAAGTTTGCCTCTCGCAAGCCACATCAGATTTCCGGTGGCCAACGGCAACGGGTGGCGCTGGCGCGGTCACTGGCGAAAGCGCCGAAACTTTTGTTGCTGGATGAACCGCTGGGCGCATTGGACAAAAAGCTGCGTCAGGACACCCAATTTGAACTGATGGACATTCAGGAAACCACCGGCACCACCTTCGTTATTGTGACCCACGACCAAGAAGAGGCGATGACCGTTGCGTCGCGCATTGCGGTCATGGACCATGGGAAAATCGTCCAGGTCGATACGCCCGCCAAAATCTATGAAGAACCGGGTAGCGTCTATGTCGCTGATTTCATTGGGGATGTGAACTTAATCAAAGGCATGGTTGTCAAATCTGGCAATGATCATGCCAGCATTTCCTGGGCCGAAGGCCAGCAAGATCTGATCGGCATTGCCCATGATGAAATCCCACATGGCACCGACGCCACACTGGCCGTCCGCCCGGAAAAGGTGACCATTTCCACCGACCGCCCCGAAGGGGTGACCAACGCCCTTAGCGGCAAGGTTCTGGACATCGCCTATCTTGGAAACATGTCGACCTATGTGATTGAGACGGCCAATGGCACGCTGATCAAAGCCCAAGCGGCCAATACGCGGCGCATCAGTCGCCGCGCAATCACCTGGGATCAGCAGGTCTGGCTGTCCTTTACCGACACAGCCGGTGTGGTGCTGACGTCATGAAACGATTTGCGCTGATCTCGATCCCGTATCTGTGGCTGCTTGCGCTGTTTCTGGTGCCGTTTCTGATTGTCCTGAAAATCAGCCTGTCGGACACCGAACTGGCCATCCCACCCTATACCCCCACGCTGGATATCGCCCAAGGATGGGCGGGGGTCCGCGAATGGTGGGCTGGTTTGGACATGGAGAATTTTGTCTGGCTGACCGAAGATGATCTTTATTGGAAAGCGTATCTCTCCAGTCTCAAAATCGCGATTATTTCGACCCTTCTGACGTTGATGGTCGGTTATCCCATTGCCTACGGCATGACCCGCGCGCCGGATGAATGGCGCCCGACATTGATGATGCTGATCATCCTGCCGTTTTGGACCTCTTTCCTGATCCGCGTCTATTCCTGGAAAGCGATCTTGTCGAACGAGGGGTTACTGAACCAATTACTGATCGGGATTGGATTGATTGACGAACCTCTGGTCATCTTAAACACCAACATCGCCGTGTATATCGGCATCGTTTACACCTATCTACCGTTCATGGTGCTGCCCATTTACGCCGCCCTCGAACGCTTGGATGAAAGCCTGTTAGAGGCGGCCGAAGATCTTGGCTGCTCGCGCTTCACCGCCTTCTGGTTGGTCACTTTTCCGTTGTCAAAACAGGGTGTTATTGCCGGGAGCTTTCTCGTCTTTATCCCCGCGATGGGCGAATACGTGATCCCGGCACTTCTGGGTGGGTCCAAAACCCTGATGATCGGTAAGGTGCTCTTTGAAGAGTTCTTTGCGAACCGCGACTGGCCTGTGGCCTCTGCGGTGGCGGTGGTGCTCTTGCTCATCCTGATCATCCCAATCGTGCTCTTCCAACGCAACGAAGAAAAACAACGGGAGGCGGGCAAATGAGAAAGCTCAGCTGGTTCAATACGCTCACCCTGACGCTTGGTTTTGCGTTCCTCTATATCCCCATGCTCATCCTGATCCTCTATTCGTTTAACGCGGGTAAGCTGGTCACCGTCTGGTCAGGGTTTTCGTTCAAATGGTACGGCGAGCTGTTTCAAAACGAAGCCTTTTTGCAAGCAGCCTGGGTCACGCTAAAAGTCGCTGTGGTCAGCTCTACTTTCGCAACCATCCTTGGGACTATGGCGGCTTATGTCATGGTACGGGCGGGGCGCTTTCGCGGGCGCACGCTGTTCTCTGGTATGATCTACGCGCCACTTGTGATGCCAGAAGTGATCACTGGCTTGTCGCTTCTCTTGTTGTTTATCGCCATCGGATTGGACCGCGGCGTGCTGACCATTGTTCTGGCCCATACAACCTTTTCAATGTGTTACGTCTCGGTTGTGGTGTCCTCGCGCCTTGTCACATTTGATCAGTCACTGGAAGAGGCCGCATTGGATTTGGGTTGCACCGGGTTTGAGGCGTTTCGCCTTGTCACCCTGCCGATCACCTTACCGGCCGTGATTTCCGGTTGGCTTTTGGCCTTCACCCTGTCCCTCGATGATCTGGTGATCGCAAGCTTCACCTCTGGTCCAAGCTCCACCACCCTGCCGATCAAAATCTTCTCAGCCGTACGTTTGGGGGTCACCCCAGAGATTAACGCCCTGTCGACCATTATGATTGGCCTTGTTACCATTGGTGTGATTGGAGCCTCCCTGACCTCAAAACGCGCCATCGCTAAAAAACAAAAAGACGAAAGAGAAGCCATCTCATGAGCGATTTTCTGACCGAATATGCCGCCTATTGTGAAACCCACGGGCGCCCAGATCGCATCGAGCTGATGCTATGTGACATCAATGCAGTCTTGCGCGGAAAATGGCTGCCCGGCGATGATGAAAAGAAACTGGCCGAAGGCATGGTGCGCCTGCCCATTTCCACCTATGCGGCCAATATTCTGGGGGCCGAGGTCTCGGCGACCGGTTTAGGCATCATTGTGGGCGACCCTGACGGCCGGATTGTGCCCATTCCCGGCACCATGAAACCCGTCCCCTGGGCCAAAGGGAACATGGCACAAATCCAGGTTGAAATGCTTGACCCAGAAACCGGTGAGCTAAGCGAGTTGTCGTCGCGCAAATTGCTGGCAAATATGGTGGATCGTTTCCATGAAAAGGGCTGGCACCCGGTGCTGGCAAGCGAACTGGAATTTTACCTCATCCAGCCGCGCAACAGCGAAGACGATGCACCAGTCCCCCCCGTTCGCAGCCCGGATGCGCAAAATTACGACCTAGAGGTGTTGGAGCGCATGAAAGATGTGCTTGACGATATTCTGGAGGTTTCGGCCATTCAGGGGCTTGCCACGGACACCTTGATCGCAGAATACGGCCCCGGCCAATTCGAGGTGAATTTCCACCATACCGATGATGTCATGAAAGCCGCCGACACCGCACTTTTGTTCAAACGCTTGGTGCGCGGTGTAGCGCGCAATCACGGGCTGGAAGCCACCTTTATGGCCAAACCCTATGCCGATTTCCCCGGCAATGGCATGCATCTTCACGCTTCGGTCGTGGATGCGGATGGGAAAAATATCTTTGATGATGGCAGCGGAAAGGCGTCTGACACGCTGCGCGCCGCGGTCGGTGGCACGCTTGAAACCATGCGTGACCTACACGCCATTTTCGCCCCACATCTGAACTCCTATCGCCGCTATCGCCCGATGAGCTTTTCCCCTTCCGCCCCCGACTGGGGCTATGACAACCGCGCCGCCGGTGTGCGTTTGCCAGAAGTGAAAGGCCCCGCCGCACGCTTGGAACACCGGATCGCGGGCGCCGATGTGAACCCCTATCTGGTCATCACCGCGATCTTGGGCGGCATGTTGCATGGTCTGGAAACCAACCCGGATCTGCCGCTGCCGCTGGATGATCCAAACGCCGAAACCGCTCCGCGCCTCACCGCCGATTGGATCCGTGCTGTCGACCGCTTTTCCCAATCTGACATTGCGTCCAAAATTTTTGGCGAGCGTTATCGCGATATTTATTCTGCGATCAGGCTCGATGAAATCGATCAGTTGACGAATGAAATCAGCCAGGTGGAATACCGCGCCTATCTTGGTCGGCTGTAACCCATGACGCGCCGTATCTATGAACCATACGCTTATTCAGATGCGGCGCGGACGGAGTGTATCTGGCCCCTGCCCGACCACCCATGGTCCCAGCTAGACGGCGATGTCGCCTGCGAGGTTGCGGTGATTGGCGGCGGCTATACTGGCCTGTCTGCGGCCTTACATCTGGCGCAATCCGGTGTGTCCGTGACCCTTTTGGAAAGCGAGAAACCTGGCTGGGGCGCCTCGGGGCGCAACGGGGGGTTTTGCTGTGTTGGCGGCGATAAGCTTGGGTTCACTAAAATCGCAAAACGGTTTGGGAACGATGCCGCAAAGGCCTATTTCACCACCCAGTGTGATGCCATAGATCTTGTCCGCAACATATTGGACACACACAACATTGACGCCGATACACATTCAGATGGCGAGCTTCAACTTGCCCATCGACCACAGGCGGTTTCCGATCTGAAATCAGAGGCAGAACAGCTGAGAAACCTGGGCGTTTCCTCACTGTTCATCCCCGGTGATGCCCTTGCGGACCACGGAATGTCTGGCACGTTTCAGGCAGGCCTTCATGTTCGATTGGGGTTTGCCTTGAACCCCGGAAAATATGTCTTTGGTCTTGCGCGCGCAGCCCAAGAGGCAGGCGCCGACATTCGCGCGCACAGCCCCGTCACTCGGATCACCCGCGAAGGGGGCCGCTATGTACTGCATGCAACCACAGGCACGCTGCGGGCAAAAAAGCTTATCCTCGCAACCAACGGATATTCATCGGATGATATACCAAATTGGTTGCGCGGCCGTTACATGCCCCTGCAATCCAATATACTTGTCACCCGAGTTTTAAGCGATGAAGAGATAGCTGCCCAAGGCTGGACCACGGATCTCATGGCCTATGACACCCGAAATTTACTTCATTACTTCAGAATGTTACCCGATAGACGTTTTCTCATGGGAACACGCGGAAATATTGCTGCCACCCCGCAGGGGCAGCTGCAGATGCGAGGCAAAATCCAACGAGACCTCTCAGCCTTGTTTCCCCAATGGGCCCATGTTGAAACCCCAAACTTCTGGTCTGGACTGGTCAGCTTGTCACGGGATCTCCTGCCGTATATTGGCCCTATTGGGCGTTGGCAGAACGCCTGGACCGGAATGAACTATCACGGCAATGGACTTGCGATGAGCACTTGGGCTGGCGCACAATTGGCCCAGCTGGCGATGGGGAAAACCGCAGGATCAAAGGTTCATCAAAGCCCCCTGAAACGCTTTCCAATGGCAGCGTTCCGGCGCAATTATCTGCACGCCGCATTTTTGGGATATCGGCTGATAGACGGCCCACCACCATCATCCCCCGAAACGTGCAACCGACGCAAAACCCAGTAACTTAACTGCCGGACAATACCTCTTTATAGGTCTCGCGCATCACGTTTTTCTGCACTTTACCCATCGTGTTACGCGGCAGCGCCTCAACAAGGATCACCTTTTTGGGCTGCTTAAACTTGGCCAGCATTCCTGACAGGCCAGCCATCACATCCGCCTCGACAATGTCGGCCCCGTCTTTGGGTACGACAACAGCCACAACACCCTCGCCAAAATCGGCATGGGGCACGGCAATAACTGCACTCTCCAATACTCCGGGCAGATCATCAATCACCCCCTCGACCTCTTTTGGATAGACGTTAAAGCCGCCGGTGATAATCAGGTCTTTACCGCGTCCGACAATGGTCACATAGCCCGCGTCATCCACAAACCCAAGGTCACCCGTGATGAACCATCCATCAGGGCGCAGCTCTTCTGCGGTTTTCTCCGGCATCTGCCAATAGCCCGCAAAGACGTTGTCGCCGCGCACTTCAATCACGCCGATCTCGCCTTTCGGCAGCGGATGGCCCGTGTCCGCATCCACCACCTTCAATTCCACCCCCGGCAAAGGAAAGCCAACAGTGCCAGCGCGACGATCCCCATCATATGGATTCGACGTGTTCATATTGGTTTCGGTCATACCGTAACGTTCCAAGATCGCGTGCCCGGTGGTGGTGCGCCATTGGTCATGGGTTTCGGCCAGCAGAGGGGCGGAACCTGACACAAACAGACGCATATTTGCCGCGGCCTCGCCCAAACGAGGGTCTTTCAAAAGCCGAGTATAAAAGGTCGGAACGCCCATCAATGCCGTGGCCTTTGGCATGGCGCGCAACACCGCATCGGCATCAAACCCACCCATAAAAATTGCCTGTGCGCCCGCCATCAAGGTCACATTTGTTGCCACAAAAAGCCCGTGCGTGTGGAAAATGGGCAAGGCATGGATCAGCACATCTTGCTTGGTAAACCGCCAGTAATCGCGCAACACTTCAGAATTTGATGCAAGCGCACGGTGGGTCAACATCGCGCCCTTGGAACGCCCGGTGGTGCCTGATGTGTAAAGGATCGCGGCAAGGTCCAGAGGGCCGCGCGCTACCGCCTCAAACCCCGGTGACATCGCGTCACGCGCAGTCAACAATGTGCCAGAGCTGCCCACCCCCAAGGTCAGGACATGCGCCACACCTGCCGCAGTGGCAATCGGTGTCAACAGGTCTAAACGTGTCGGATCACAGACAAAAACACGAGGGGATGCGTCACCGAGAAAATAAGAGACTTCGTCAGGCGTATACCCCGTATTCAACGGCAAAAAAACCGCCCCTGCCAGCACCGTTCCCACATAGAGTTCCAGCATTGGAACCTCTTTTGGGGCCTGTACCGCCACCCGGTCCCCCGGCGCGACCCCAAGCCCGATCAACATCGCAGCCATGCGTTCAGCATTTGCCCAAAACGCGCCGAAACTCACCTGCTGACCACTGGTGAAATCGGTCAGAAACACCGAATCGTGCCGCCCGTCAGACGCTTGAGAGATGGCATGGGCAAGGTGGTTTTGACTGTACATTTGTGCTCTCATCTTTGTTGATTATGCGTCTATCTGTCGATTATCCGGACGTGACAACCGGGTCAATTGGACGATTTGGCCCGCCCATCGCATCTTCGATCCATTTGGCAACGGCAAGCACTTTTGCCTCACCGCGCGGCGGGCCGATCAACTGCATCCCTACGGGCAGGCCGTCATCAGACCAGCCGACAGGCACCGAAATGGAGGGCAACCCGGCAGTGGTTGCCAAAAAGGCAAAACGCAGCCAATCCATATATCCACTCAGGGTTTGCCCACCCACCTCGCGCACCCATTCCTCGGATTGCGCATGGGGCATATTCCCCACCACGGGGCAGGCCAGAACATCATAACCGTTTAAAAACTCGCGAATATTATCGTAGATGACAGAGCGGCCCAGCTGTGCCTCAGCAAACTCCACAGCCGTAAGCGACATCCCATAAGCAAGATTTTCAGCCAGTGTAGGTTTGAAGTTCTGGGTCAAGGATTTGGGGGCTTTGGCAAAATTTGCAGCCCACATGAAGCCGCGCAATTGGTGATAGGTCCGCTCAAGATTGGGCAACGCCGGGCAAGCCTCGTCCACCCTGGCGCCGGCCCGTTCTATCAGTGTCATTGCGCGTGACAAATAGCGGGCCATTTCCGCATCCACCGGGGCAAATCCCCCAAGGTCTGGTGCCCAAGCTATGCGCGGCCGAGACACCCGGACAAGCGCATCCTGATAGGAGGTCACGGGTCTGGGAAAACTGATCGGAGAGCGATCATCAAATCCCGTCATAGCATCCAAAAACAACGCACAATCTGTGACCGAACGCGCCATTGGCCCCTCGACACCTTCCCCCATGAACCCAGTCACGGACCCACGCGCGACCAACCCCGGCGAGGTCCGCAACCCCACCACGCCGCAATAGGCCGCAGGCGTACGCAGGCTGCCACCGTGATCTGATCCATGGGAGAGCCAGAATGTTCCAGTGGCAAGCGAGACCGCCGCTCCGCCCGACGATCCCCCCGCGTTCAGACATGTGTCATAGGGGTTTAATGTTGCGCCAAACACATCATTAAAAGTATTGCCCCCGGCACCAAATTCAGGCGTGTTGGTCTTGCCCATGACCAGCCCACCCCGCCCCTCAAGTCGCAACACCAATGGATCACTGTCCGCAGGGATATTCTGAGCCAATGCCTTGGTGCCAAAGGTGGATCTCACCCCTGCAACGGCAGTTAAATCCTTGATACCAATTGGCAATCCCGCCAACCAACCGGGATCATCAACGTCGCGCGGCAGTCCGTTCGCATGGTTGCGGGCACGCTCAATGCACCGGGTTGGAACAGCATTTACCTTCGGATCCACCTGATCCAAGCGCGCATCGACAGCGTCGATCAGCTCTTGCGGGGACAGGTCCTTATGCTTGAGCAACCGCACCACGACATGCGCTTCCAATGCGCATAGTTCTGAGCCTGTAAAAGCCATTTTGCTCTCCCGTTTTCGATAGTCTAACGCCTTGGGATCAGGTTTCAATTGGATCAATACGTTTACAAACCTGTGGTTGGGTTTGGACATTTGGATGTCCAGAGTTTAGTGAATGGTCTCAAAAACTAGAAAACTAGAA
>DDMF01000070.1:43861-44374 GCA_002340515.1 Rhodobacteraceae bacterium UBA2553
CCCGTATCCCTCACCGTCAACCACCCAAATAAAAAGGGCGGAGTTTCCCCCGCCCCTTCTAGGTTGAGTAATATCCAGTTATTTCTGAGTTATGCGGCCATCCAACTTTGGCGTCACAGGGCCCATTGCGGCCATATACTCGGCTGTCACATCTGCCAGGTCAGGGCCATAATCATAGGCGTTCTGAGCATCCCGGAACATTTTGAACCCGTCGCCGCCGTTGCGCACATAGTTGTTGGACACGACGCCATAGACCTTGGCAGGGTCAATCGCCATGAATGCGTCCCCTTCCATCACCATCACGTCTGACACCCGTTCGCCCGCAGGTTTGGACACATCAAAGGTAAATTTGATCCCGGCAACTTGTGGGAAACGACCAGCACCTTCTTCGTGCTGGCTCACACCGTTCTCAAGCGCGGCAACGATGGTTGCCCCATCCACCTGAAAAGTCGACAGCGTGTTTTGGAACGGCAGGACCGTCAAGACTTCGCCCATGGTCACTTCACCCGCATC
>DDMF01000070.1:44410-44584 GCA_002340515.1 Rhodobacteraceae bacterium UBA2553
CACCCGCATCAATGGATGCCCGGATACCGCCACCGTTTTGAATGGCAATCTGCACGCCCTGATCTTTCACACGCGCAAGCATCGCGTCCGCAATGATATTGCCCATCGCACATTCGGCCGCACGGCAGGATCCGCGCTCGCCATCAATTGCCTCAGCCGTACTGGCAACCACTT
>DDMF01000071.1:0-840 GCA_002340515.1 Rhodobacteraceae bacterium UBA2553
GCACGGTGGGCGGGTCCGCGTCTTCTGGCAGGGTGGTGATCGCATCCACAGCGATCTGAACATCATCCGCCGCACGACCCACATCCCAGCCGGGTTCAAAATCCATCACAATGCGCGCACGCCCTTCGGTGGCGCGCGAGGAGACTTCTTCCACGCCATCCACCGCCAACAATGTCGGCTCCAAAACCTGAATGATGCCCGCGTCCACGTCTTCTGCGCCCGCGCCTTGCCAAGTGACCCCAATCGTGACGGTTTCAATCACAACATCCGGAAAAAATTGCGCCCGCATACGAGGGTAACTGACCAACCCCAGCGCCAACAGCACCACCAACAACAGGTTGGCGAGCGTGGCGTGGCGGGTGAAATAGGACAAGATACCATCCGCGTGTTTGATGGGGTTCAAAACCGGTTTAAGGTCGGGGCGCTTCATCGGTCAGCCCCCCATCCGTGATTTGATCCGCGCCAGACTGTCAGCGGGCATTTTTCCTGCGTCTACCTGCTTTAATATCCGCGCTTTGGCGTCTTCAGGCATGCGGGTGTTGCTGGCCACAAAAGCCCGGATCTTTTCCTGGTCTTCCGGTTCCAGCGTGACCATTTCCGGGGCCTCGGGCAGGGCCCCCGCGCGCACCGGTTTGACCTGAATACCTGCGCCCAATGTTGGCGTGCGTTCAGCCACAACCTCGCGTCCCGATAACCCATTTGCGCGCACCAGAATGTCATCCCCTTGGCGTCGGATAAGCTCAACCGGAGCTTCCTCCAACCGATCCCCATCCACCAAAATCAGCACCGTGCTTTGGGTGCCTAGCGCGCTGGCGGGCAGGCGGGCAACGTTGTCCAGTG
>DDMF01000071.1:855-7057 GCA_002340515.1 Rhodobacteraceae bacterium UBA2553
CAGCCACTTCAACAATCACAAAATCACCGGGGCGAAACCCGGTGGCGCTGTCCAGCGTGGCAAAGATCAACCGCCCGGTCTGCCCGTCGCCCACATTGGCACTTTCCCGCGCGATTTTGCCCAAGGCCGTTAATGATGCTCCCGCCGTTTCCAACCGGATTGTCACAGGGGATTTCGCAAGCGCGCCGTCCGCGTCCAACAGCCGCGTGTATTGCGCCGTGGACAGGCGAAAGCTGACCTCTAGCGTGGATGGATCCACAATGCGCGCCAGTTTTTCATTCGCCGTCACAACCCCGCCGCGCAGGGCCGTGACATCGCTGAGCGTGCCTGCAAACTCCGCGTAGATCTGTGTTTCATTCAACCGACGTCGCGCCTCGTCCAGCGCAATTTCACGCCGTGACAGGGTGGCGGCGGCGGTCGAGACACGGGCCTCGGCGGTGATCACGGATTGACGACGCGACAAAACCGCCTGTTTCGCGGCGGCATCGGCAAGGGCGGCGTTTTCCACGGCGGCCTCTGTGCCCACGCGGCGCGCGACCAAATCCTGTTGACGTTTTAAAGCACCCGCACGCAAATCGGCCTGAGATCGGGCGTTTTCCAGATCGTCGCGGGCCAGTGCCAAAGCCGCCTTGGCATCACCCCCATCGGCAATGGCCTGTTCCAGATCGGTTTGGGCCAGTTTCAACGCGGCCTCAAAATCGCTGGGATCAATGCGCAGCAAAAGCTGACCTTTGCTGACCTGCCCGCCGGTTTCAAACCCATCCGCCAATTCCACCACGGTGCCACCCGTTCGCGCGCGCACATCCAGCGCGCGACGTGCGGCCAATTCGCCAAAGACCGACAGGACCGGTACTTCGCGGCCGGCCACATAGGGGATCACATTGGCGGAAAACACCCGTTCCCGCGCCGAAGGGCGTGCGCTGTCGCGGTCCGCCCGCGCCTTAAACGCGGATGAAATTTGCAAGCCCGCAAGGGCCAAAAGACCCAATGTGGTGGCAAGCAGGAAAAGCCCGGTCAGGCTGCGGCCCAGAAAACGCATGTGAAAACTCCGTTACGTACGCCCCATCTTGCCTGCCTGCGCGGCGGAGGCAAGGCACGGATGGTCACATCTGTTACGGGTTATACGCGCGCGCGGATCATTTCCGTCGTTTATGTTCGTCCAAACGGGGGAAAATTTCGACGAAATTACAGGGGGTGTGGCGATAATCGAGCTGATGCACAAGGATCTCATCCCACGCATCTTTGCAGGCCCCGGTGGAGCCGGGCAGGGCAAACAGATAGGTGCCATTTGCCACGCCGCCCGTGGCACGCGATTGCACGGCTGAGGTGCCGATTTTTTTCATGGACACAATGGTGAACACGGTGCCAAAGGCCTCGATCTCTTTTTCATAGACATCGCGGTGCGCCTCGACACTGACATCGCGCCCGGTCAGGCCGGTGCCACCGGTGGACATCACCACGTCAATCTCTGGATCCAGCGACCAAGCGCGCAGTTGATCGGAAATCTCGCCGCGCTCATCGCGGATGATTTTGCGATCGGCCAAAATATGCCCCGCGCCCTCAAGCCGTTTCACCAATGTATCGCCCGAGCGGTCCTCAGCCATGCTGCGCGTGTCAGAGACGGTCAGAATGGCGATGCGCACCGGGATAAACTCGCGTCTGGCGGCGGCGGTTTCAGTGATGTGGGACATGGGGGTGCCTTTTCGGGATGGCTGATCAAAAGTATGTTGGAACACCAGTGGCAGAAATGCGAGCCGTTGCCATGATGTCGGTCAAGTTGAGTGGGCAAACAGGTCAGATCAAATCACGTAGTTTTGACTGAAGTGCGAGCAAATCCGCCCACGCCTCGCGTTTGGCGGCGGGGTTGCGCAAGAGGTACGCAGGGTGGAACATCGGCAGCACGGGTTTGCCCCAATGGGTTGCCCAGCCTCCGCGCATCCGGGTGATGCCGCGTTTGCCCAGTACCGCTTGGCACGGGGTGTTGCCCATCAGAATGATCACTTCGGGGGCGACCAATTGCACGTGACGCTCCACAAAAGGCACCATCATCGCCATTTCCTGCGGGGTTGGTTCGCGGTTTTGCGGCGGGCGCCAAGGCATCACATTGGTGATGTAAATGGCGTCTTTAGACAGGGGGGCGTCGCGGCCCATGTTGATTGCGGCAAACATCCGGTCCAACAGCTGACCCGCGCGGCCCACAAAGGGCTTGCCGGCGATATCCTCATCCCGGCCCGGCGCCTCGCCAATGACCATGACGCGGGCGGCGGGGTTGCCCCCTGAAAAGACCGTGTTGCGCGCGCCTTTTTTCAGCTCGCAACCGTCGAAATCCTTCAGCGCGCTGTGCAGCCCGTCCAGATCGCTGGCCCGCGCGGCGGCTTCTCTGGCGCGCGCGACATAATCAACCTCAACCTCGGCCACACGTCCGGGCAGGACGGCGGGCCCAGTGGGTTTTCCGGTGGGTTTTGTGGCTGCGGGTTTGGGCTGTTTGGCGACCAGTTCATATCGGTTGATCGGCGCATCACAAATCGCCTCGGTCACCCCAAGGTCCACCTGCCATTCCAAAAGCGCGCGGGCGCTGTGCCAATCTTGTGCCGATTCCATGTGGGGTAAGGTACGGGGCTGGAGGGGCAAGGACAATAGCGGGTGGTTGGCGGGCTTGACTGAGTTCGTTAACAGAATACCAGTTTTCTAGTTTTCTAGTTTTCTAGTTTTCTAGTTTTCTAGTTTTCTAGTTTTCTAGTTTTCTAGTTTTCGCACCTCCACTCCTTCGGCCACCCCGCGACGCATTGCAGGATGGACGCCGCGCGCCCACAATCCTATAACGGCGCAACACTTGCCCAAGCCCGACCGGAGGTCCGCCATGACATTTCGCCAACGCCATCTTTTGGGCATCGAAGACCTGCATCCCGAAGAGATCAAAACCCTGTTGGATCTGGCCGATACCTATGTCGATCTGAACCGATCACAAATCAAACGCTCCGACGTGTTGGCGGGGCTGACGCAGATCAACATGTTCTTTGAAAACTCCACCCGCACGCAGGCCAGTTTTGAGATTGCGGGCAAGCGGCTCGGTGCGGATGTCATGAACATGGCGATGCAGGCCAGTTCGATCAAAAAAGGCGAGACGCTGATTGATACGGCGCTGACGCTCAATGCGATGCACCCCGATCTTTTGGTGGTGCGCCACCCGCATTCGGGCGCCGTGAACCTCTTGGCGGAAAAGGTCAATTGCGCGGTGTTGAACGCTGGGGACGGCAAGCATGAACACCCCACACAGGCGCTTTTGGATGCGTTGACGATCCGCCGCGAAAAAGGCCGTTTGCACCGCCTGACCATCGCGATTTGCGGTGATATTGCGCATAGCCGCGTGGCGCGATCGAACCTGATCCTTTTAGGCAAAATGGAAAACCGCGTACGCCTTGTCGGCCCTCCCACCCTGATGCCCAGCCAGATCGACCAATTTGGGGTCGAGGTCTATCACGACATGGAAGAGGGCCTGAAAGACGCCGACGTGGTGATGATGTTGCGCCTGCAACGCGAACGTATGGACGGCGGGTTTATCCCCTCGGAGCGCGAATACTATCACCGTTACGGCTTGGACGCTGAAAAGCTGGCCAACGCGAAAGATGACGCCATCGTCATGCATCCCGGGCCGATGAACCGCGGCGTGGAAATCGACGGCACCATTGCCGACGATATCAACCGGTCCGTCATTCAGGAACAGGTGGAAATGGGCGTGGCGGTGCGCATGGCCGCGATGGATCTATTGGCGCGCAATCACCGGATCATCCGGGCAGAGCAGGCCGAAAAGGGCGAAATGGTTTGAGTGCATCTGACTGGGACGGTATTTTGCGGCACAATGAAACCGTGCTCTGGCAAGGAAAACCAGATGACGGTGTGTTTCTGGAATCGTCTCGGCGCCTGACGTTCTTCACCGGCGCGGCTATGTTTGTGATTGGGTTGCTCATGGCCATTGCGGTTTTGGTCATGTCGAGCGGTCAGAAAAACGGGCCTGATTGGGTGTTTGCCCTGTTCTTTTTTGTGTTCCTTCTGTTTTCCGGCGGTCTTGCGCTCGGTCAGCTCTATTGGCCAGCCTATAAGCGGCGGCATACATTCTATACGCTGACCAGCCAGCGGGGCATTCTGGGGGTGGACCTGCCTTATGGGTCCAGATGTTTGCAAACCTATGACATCAGCGCGGATCAGGCCTATGAATACCGACCGGCTGCGCCCGGTGCACCCGGATCAATTGTGTTTGAGTATCGGTACTCCGGCGTCAGGGTGAACAAAATCCCCCAGACATTTGCCGTGGGGATGATGTATGTCCCCGATGTGGAAACCGCATGGAACACGTTGCAAGAGGTGCAGCGGAACTTGACCGAGAAGAGAACTGAAAGGGGTGGGAATGCCTAAACGCAAGGCCAAAGAATGGCTGGAAACCGACCCGGATGAGGTTCTGATCCTGCGTGGCACCGCCGGGCGCCGGTCCGCGATCCGCTTTGCGGTGCTGACCACGCTGGGATCGACCGCGATCTACGGCGCGCTGGGCACGTTTGTGGGGCTTTTCAGCTGGGTCATGGTGCCTGTTTTTGCCGCGATTTTCTTTGCACTTTTTGCGCTCTTTGCATTGGGCTTGCGCCACCAAGGCGACTGGGCGCTGACCGATCGCCATCTGTACCTGCGCAAAAACCTCCGCTTTTCCCGCGATGCGATCACCCATGTCAAAACGGGCGAGCGCGGTGTGATTGTCATCCTGTCCAACAATGGTGCGGTCGCCACCCAACGGCTGGATTGCGACACGCCCAATTGCCCGACCCCGGCAGCACTTGCCGATGAGCTTAGGAAATCCCTTGATGGATGACATGATACTGGAACCCCGGCTCGAAGATCAAAAGACCCCAGATCTGAACCCCGGCGAAGAGGTCCTCGCGCGGTTTCAGGGCAGCCTGCGCACCTATGTGAAAGAGCACGTGTTGCTGGCGGCCTTGGGCTCTGTCCTGATGGTGGGGGTGCTGATCTATATGGGCAACCCGCATGCCTGGACCGGTATGATCGGCGCGGTCGCCGCCATCGCCGTGCGCGGGCTTTATGTGGCGCGCGAACAGCTTGGCTTTGTCTGGACCCTGACCAACCACCGGCTGATCGGCCCCACCGGGTCCGGCATCCTGTTGGGCAACATTGAAAAGGTGAACACGCTTTTCACCGCCGCCCAAGTCGTGACGATTGCAGGCGACAAATACATGCTGAAATATCAAGCCGACGCCAAAGATACCAAGGCCCAGATCGAACGGGCCTGTGCGCGTTAATGGGGGCGGGGCAGGATCATCCCGAATGGAAAAGCCTGCTTGAGGATCAGGAGCATATCCTTTGGCAGGCGCGACCCAAAGGTGGGTTCGCAAGTGGCGTTTGCACCAATCGTTCTCTGCGTCGCTGGGCGATAGCTGTATTGCTTTTAGGGGCGGCTGCCACACTGCTTCCGACGCTCACCTATGGGTTTGACAATGTGCGCGAAGAAATGATGTTACGCTATTTCTGCGTGATACTTGCTGCAAGCGTGTTGTTGCTGGCGGCGATTAACACCGGCATCCGCAATATGAACCGGTTTTACACGCTGAGTAACCACTACGGCTATGTTGGTCGACAGAGTCTGAACCTGATAGGCGGGTCGTTTTCCGGCTATGGTGTTGGGCTTGAAAAAGAGCTCGTCTATTATTCATTTCAACCGGATACAGTGTTTCGTATTGAGTCAGTACAGCGGTATGGAAAAGAGGTCCTGAACCTGCATGTAACAAATTGTACCGATAACACAGGCCAGATCTATTCAGATGAGTTCTGCCTCTTTCGCAATGTGCCCTTGGACCCAGCACTGAAGCGAGCAACCGATCGCATCGCAGCGACCTTTGCCAGTTGAAGGCCCCCCTTCCTCTTTCCAAAAATATCCCCGCCGGAGGCTCCGCCCCCTCGACCCCCACCACGCAGAAACTGACAGTGGAAACGCCCGCCAAAACCCATTAGGACATTGGCAAGCCACGCGCCCCAGACCGGAACGAAAGATCGCCCATGACCACCTTCACCAACGCCCGCCTGATCAACCCCGAAACCTATGAGGATGCGCTGGGCAGCCTGACGGTTGAGGAGGGCGTGATTACGGCGATCAACGGAAAGCCCAAAGGCGAGGTGATCGACTGTGGCGGCAAATGTC
>DDMF01000071.1:7125-10768 GCA_002340515.1 Rhodobacteraceae bacterium UBA2553
TGGTGGCGTGACCACCATGATCATCCGGCCTGACACCACCCCCGCCGTCGACACCCCCGAAACGTTGGCCTTCACCGCGCGGCGCGCGGGCGAAGTGGCCCCGGTGAATGTGGCCCCCTTGGCGGCGCTGACCAAGGCGCGTGCGGGGCGCGAGATGGTGGAAATGGGCTTTATGCTGGATGCCGGCGCCGTGGCGTTCACCGATTGCGACCATGTGGTCTCCGATCCCAAAGTCTATTCCCGCGCGATGACCTATGCGAAATCCCTGGGCGCGCTGATCATCGGCCACCCGCAAGACCCAACCCTGTCCAACGGGGCGGCTGTCACCTCGGGAAAATTCGCCTCCCTGCGCGGCCTGCCTGCCGTGTCGCCCATGGCCGAACGCATGGGGTTGGAGCGCGACCTGGCTCTCGTGGAAATGACCGGCGTGCGTTACCATGCCGACAGCCTGTCCACCGCCCATTCCCTGCCCGCGCTGGAGCGCGCCAAAGCGGCCGGGTTGGACGTCACCGCCGGGGTGAACATCCACCACCTCTGTCTGAATGAGCTGGACGTGGGCGATTACCGCACGTTTTTCAAACTGAAACCGCCGCTGCGCTCGGAAGATGACCGTTTGGCGATGATTGAGGCGGTGGCCTCCGGCCTCATCGACGTGGTGTCCAGTTTTCACACCCCGCAGGATGAGGAAAGCAAACGCTTGCCGTTTGAAGAGGCGGCGTCTGGTGCTGTGGGTCTTGAAACCCTGCTGCCCGCCGCGATGCGGGTGGTGCATTCCGGGCTGATTGACCTGCCGACCATGTGGCGCGCGCTGTCGCTGAACCCTGCCAATCTGCGGGGCCTGCCCGGTGGGCGGTTAGAGGTGGGCGCCCCCGCGGATCTGGTGCTGTTTGACCCGGACGCGCCCTTTGTGCTCGACCGTTCGACCCTGCGGTCGAAATCGAAGAACACGCCTTTTGATGGCACCCGTATGGAAGGCCGCGTGATCGGCACTTGGGTTGCGGGCAAACATGTGTACGCCTGATCCCATTCGCCCGGCCACGCCATCTGACCTTGCGGCGATGAACGCGATGATCCTGCGCGCCAAGGCCCATTGGGGCTATGACGACGCTTTCATGGCCGCCGCCACGGAGGAGCTGACCCATAACGCGGAGGAGCTGGGCGAGGATCTGGTGATCTGGACGGGTGCGGTCGCGGTGCTTGGCATGGCCAAACTCTCTGTGTCCGGTGAGATGGCGCAACTTGACAGTCTTTTCATCGACCCCAACGGCATGGGGCAGGGCATCGGGGCGGCGCTGTTTCGCTGGGCCGCCACACGCGCCCACACCCAAGGCGCCAAAGTGATGCGCATCGACAGCGACCCCTTTGCCGAGGCGTTTTACCTGCACATGGGGGCGACCCGTGTGGGCGAGGTGCCGTCGGGGTCCATTCCCGACCGCCTGCTGCCGCTTTTGGACTATGCCCTTGACCAACCCGCCAAAGCGCCGCAAAGCTGAGCGCAAAAACAGGACCGTTCTTCATGCCAGACCTTACTTCGGCCCCTTTGGCCCTGATCCTTGTGGCGGTGCTGGGCTATTTGCTGGGCTCAATCCCCTTTGGCATTGTGATGGCGCGGCTGTTTGGGCTGGGCGATTTGCGCCAGATTGGCTCCGGCAATATTGGCGCAACCAATGTGCTGCGCACCGGTAATAAGGTGGCGGCCTTCCTGACGCTGATTGGCGATGCGGGCAAAGGCGGGGCGGCGGTGTTGATGGCGCGCGTTTTGCTGGGGGAAGACGCCGCACAGATCGCCGGGTTCACCGCATTCCTCGGTCATTGCTATCCAATTTACCTTGGATTCAAAGGCGGCAAAGGGGTGGCCACCTGGCTGGGCACCATGCTGGCGCTGTCCTTCCCCGTTGGCCTTGCGGCTTGCGCCACATGGCTGGTGGCGGCAGCCCTTTTCCGCATCTCNNTCTCAAGCCTTGCCGCGCTGATTGCCGCCACCCTTTCGCCCCTTGTGGCGATCGTCTTGGGGCAGGCTGGCCTGACGGTTTTGACCACAGCGTTGGCAGGCTTAATCCTTTATCGCCACAGCGCCAATATTTCGCGTATTTTGAAGGGTGAAGAGCCAAAGATTGGTAAAAAATAACCGGCATTCATCGTTGATTTTGCAGTTTTCAAAGGCCAACCTGCGCGTATGGTCCTTTCGTTCGGGCCTAGTCTACTGTGAAACATGCACTGAAAAATGAGGATGTGATCCATGGATTTTCAAACTGCCGTCCGAACCTGTTTCTCAAAATACGTCACCTTTTCGGGTCGCGCCGCGCGGTCGGAATTTTGGTGGTTCATGCTGTTTGTCTGGGTCGCACAGGTGATCCTGACCGTGGTCGACAGCACGGTGTTTGGCACCGTCACCACCACGGAAGGCGGGTTTGAGGCCTCCACCAACACGCCGGTCCTGTCGGGGCTGTTTGCGCTGGCGACCTTCTTGCCAACCATTTCGGTGATTGTGCGCCGCTTGCATGATAAGGACCGCACCGGGTGGTGGTATTGGATTGCCTTGGTGCCGCTGGTCGGCATGCTCTTGTTGCTTTTCTGGTTTGTCACCGAAGGCACGCGCGGCGCCAACCGCTATGGCCCGGATCCTTTGGGCGATCAGCCGGATGATTATGACGATGGCTATGCCCAATCGTCGATCCCACGCGTGGGGGATTGATCCCAGCGTCCTGTTCTTGCGCAATATGAAATAGCGCAGCCCCCTTTTTTACGACACCCCGGCGCCTTATATCCGGGGTGTCCCTTTTCGTGATGGAGCATTTCCCAATGGACTTTCAAACCGCAGTCAAAACCTGCCTTTCCAAATATGTCACCTTTTCAGGCCGCGCCGCCCGGTCGGAATACTGGTGGTTCAGCCTGTTTCTGATCGTCGTCAGCCTTGTACTGACGGGGGTTGATTTCACACTCTTCGGGATGGGCGAGTATTTCTCACCGCTGTCCGATCTGTTCGGGCTGGCCACGCTTTTGCCCGCATTGGCCGTCACCGCGCGCCGCTTGCATGACACTGATCGGTCCGGCTGGTGGATGTTGATCGGTATTGTGCCAATTGTTGGGTGGATTTTGATGATCTATTGGCTTGCTACAAAAGGCAGCGACGGAGCAAACCGCTTTGGTCCTGACCCGCTGGGCGACACCCCTTATGGCGATGACGATGGCGACTATAACCAGTCCTCAATCCCCAATGTCGGGTCTTAAGACAGCTTAATCGACCCGAAACACCTTATCGCGCGACGTGGCCCCATGGGTCAGTGTCAGGCGCGATTTGGAAATGCCTAAGGCGGTGGATAAAAGCTTCACCACCGCCTTGTTGGCCTTGCCGTCCTCGGGCACCACGGTGACCAGGACGCGCAGCCCGCCCGCCACCTCTTCCACCACATTACGCGACGCCTTTGGGGTTACGCGCACGGTGAGTGTTGTGCCGGGGATCGCAAGGTGAGAGAGGGCGCCTTTTTTCATGCGCCTTTGGTGGCGGATTTCACTGGACGGGGCAAGGCCTGCGGGTAAGGTCGTGGCAACAGACGCGGTGAAACGGAGCGAGAGATGAGCACGGGATTTTTCTGGGACGAACGCAGCTTTTGGCATTCCGGCGGCAATTACGCGGGCAACC
>DDMF01000071.1:10791-11058 GCA_002340515.1 Rhodobacteraceae bacterium UBA2553
GGGTTGGTGCAACCGCTGGCGGCGGGGGGCTTGCCGGAAAATCCGGAAACCAAGCGGCGGCTCAAGAACCTGATCGACGTGACCGGCCTGTCCAATGACCTTGTGACCGGGTCTGCGCCGGAAGCCGACCGCGATATGCTTGCCCGTGTGCATCCCACCGCGTTTCTGGATGAATTCAAGCGCGTGTCTGATGCGGGTGGCGGCGAGCTTGGTCTGCGCACCCCCTTTGGCCAAGGCGGGTATGAGCTTGCGGCGCTGTCGGCGGGG
>DDMF01000072.1:0-161 GCA_002340515.1 Rhodobacteraceae bacterium UBA2553
GCGCGCCCATTGGATCCACCTCTTTGGCGACACGGCGTGTGACCAACGCATAGGCGGAAAAGGAAATGGCGACCCCCAAAGGCAACAGCGCCGCGGTGCCGACCTTGGCGAAATTCGGTTGGATCACCAGCATAACGCCCAGAAAGCCAACGGTTGCGGCG
>DDMF01000072.1:197-1011 GCA_002340515.1 Rhodobacteraceae bacterium UBA2553
GGCGATCCGGTGCGGCCCGACCTGCTCGTTCAAAAAGAACCACCCCATCAGAAGCATGAGAAAGGGGGCGACAAAGGCAATGGCGACAGCGTCGGCAAGGGGCAGGAACCGCAAAGCGGTGAACATCAGGATCATTCCCAGCAAATGAAGCCCAGCCCGCAGGCCCATCCAGCCGAACAGGGCGGGGGGCAGGCGCAGAACCTCGCGCCGGTGCCAGATTAGCGGTGTGATGATCACCACAGGAAACACAAAACGGATGACCACAAGGGCCAGCAAAGACACCGTTCCCCCCAACAGTTTTGCCATGGCATCCGACAACGGAACAACCATGCAAAAGCCCAGCATCAAAAGGATGCCAAGCAGGGGACGATCAAGGGGCGCGTTTGGGGTGGTCATTGGGCGACCCTAGTTCGCGCATCCCCAGTGTCAATTCGGCCAGTGTCAATTCGGCCATTGTCGATTGGGCGGGTGTCAATTGCGCATGGCAAAACGCGTCTCAGCAATTGGGCACATTCACCGCAAGCCCGCCCAAGGACGTCTCTTTATACTTCGCCATCATATCCTGACCGGTCTCAAACATGGTTTTGATGCAGGCATCCAGCGGCACCAGATGGGTGCCATCCCCGCGCAGCGCCAATGATGCCGCTGACACCGCTTTGATCGCGCCCAATCCGTTGCGCTCAATGCAAGGCACCTGAACCAACCCGCGCACAGGATCACAGGTCAGGCCCAGATGATGTTCCAGCGCAATTTCTGCAGCGTTTTCAATCTGCATCGGGGTGCCGCCCATCACAGCGCAAAGGCCAGCGGCGGC
>DDMF01000072.1:1042-6969 GCA_002340515.1 Rhodobacteraceae bacterium UBA2553
GCGGCGGCCATGGCGCTGGCTGATCCAACCTCAGCCTGACACCCGGCTTCGGCACCAGAGATCGACGCGTTATGTTTGACGAGGCCACCAATTGCGGCGGCAGTTAACATAAACTCGCCAATCTTATCACGGCTGGCGCCGGGCACATGGCTGAGCCAGTACATCATCACCGCGGGCAACACGCCAGCTGCGCCATTTGTCGGCGCGGTCACAACCTGCCCACCGGCGGCATTTTCCTCGTTTACCGCCATCGCGTAAACGCCCATCCAATCGTTGATGGTATGGGGCGCTGTCAGGTTCAGGCCCGCTTCGGCCTTTAGGCTTTCATGGATCGCGCGTGCACGACGTTTGACCAACAAGCCACCGGGCAAAATCCCGTCGCGGTCCAGCCCGCGTCTGATACAGTCTTCCATCACCTCCCACAGACGGGTGATGCCCGCGTCAATGCTCGCCGGACCATGGTGTTCCAGCTCGTTGGCGCGTTTCATTTCCGCAATGGATTTTCCAGAATTCGCAGCCATCTCAAGCATTTGAACGGCGGTTTCAAAGGGGTAGGGATGCGCCTTGGCATCTTCGCGATCCCGCTTGGGTTCTTCGTTCTGCTCAGCTTCGGTGACGACAAATCCACCGCCGATCGAGTAATAGGTTTCGCGCACGACCACATCGCCCTGCGCGTCGGTGGCCATCAGCATCATCCCATTGGCGTGGCCGGGCAGGGTGGTGTCATAGTCGAAAATCAGATCGGTCTTTGGGTCAAACTTCAGCGTGCCCAGCCCCTCGGGGGTGACGGTTTTTGTGGCTTCGATCTCGGCCAGGGCTGCTTCGGCCACGGCATGATCATAGCTGTCGGGCAAGAACCCCGCGAGGCCTAAAATGGTCGCGCGATCGGTGGCGTGGCCCACGCCCGTAAAGGCCAGTGATCCATGTAATGACGCGCGTAAGCCCGCGACTTTAAACGGTTGTTCACGCAGAAGGTCCAGAAAACGACCGCCGGCCACCATCGGCCCCATGGTGTGGGATGAGCTGGGGCCAACCCCAACTTTGAACATATCAAAGACAGAAAGAAACATGTGAACCTCATGCATGTTGTTCATTTAACATGCGCAGAATCCGGGCCTTATGTGCGCTCGAAAGCGACATATTCATGCTTAGTCAGGACGCGTCAGCACAAAAGCAGCGCCCGCAAGGATCAGGCTGCCTTGTGTGAGCAAAACCCAAAGCGGCAAGCCCTTCCAAATGGAGAAGACAAGCACCGCGCCCATCATGGCGGTGGCGAGGATTTTGGCGCGGCGCGAAATGGCGCCCCGTTCTTCCCAGTCACGAATAGTGGGGCCAAAATGGGCGTGATCTATCAACCAAGCGCGTGCGCGCGGGCTTGATTTTCCAAAGGCAAAGGCGGCCACCAACAAGAAAGGGGTGGTGGGAAGCACGGGTAAAACCACGCCCAAAACCCCCAAACCAACGGCCCCCCAGCCCAATGCAAAAAAGAAAAACCTGCTCATGACACACCTTGTCGCGCCTGTTTGGCGACCGCTTCTGGCGCATGCTGCGGGATTGTGTCTGGAAAGTCCAGCGGCGGTTGGTCGCGATCTAACCTATTATTATTCTTGCGAAAAACATAGCTTCCATATCTGTTGTGCCGCTGCAAATAAACCCGCCGTTCAGTTCATCCTCGCCACTTGGCCCGTTCTTTCTTATAAGCGCGGGAGCATAGTTTTAAAGGAATCGCTGCCATGTCCGGGGAACTTTCACCCATCGATACCGCCAAGTTTGTCGCCTCAAAACGTGCCGTTGAGTATATCGAGGATGGTATGCGGGTCGGATTGGGCACCGGGTCTACCGCGGCCTGGATGGTGCGCTGCCTTGGCGAGCGCGTGCGCGAAGAAGGGTTGACCATCACCGGGGTTCCAACCAGTGCACGCACCGCGGATTTGGCCCGTCAGGTGGGCATCAATGTGGTGTCGCTGGATGAAGCGAAATGGTTGGATATTACCATTGATGGCACCGATGAATTTGACGCCGACCTGTGCCTGATCAAAGGCGGGGGCGGTGCGCATCTCCTTGAAAAGATTGTCGCAACGGCGTCTGACCGGATGATTGTGATTGCCGACCCGTCGAAATCTGTGGATCAATTGGGGGCCTTTCCGCTGCCGCTTGAAGTGATCCCATTTGGCTGGCAAACCTCCAAAGCACTGGTTGAGGAAATGCTGACGTCGATGGATGTTTTGGGGCATAGGACCACGCTGCGCATGAACGGAAATACGCCGTTCACCTCGGACGAAGGCAACCTGATTTTGGACCTGCATCTCAAACGGATTGGCGATGCGCGCAAGCTGTCGATGGTGTTGAACCAGATCCCCGGCGTGGTGGAAAATGGGTTGTTCATCGACATCTGCGACGTCGTTGTCGTGGGCCATGGGGACGGTCGGGTTGAGGTCACGGACATCAACGAAGGCACCCATGAAGAGGACCGGATTGAGTTTGTGGACACGGACAATATCTTTAAAGACTTGTAAGTTTTCAAATCCAAAACTGTAAACTCTTTAAAGGTCGAAGTCGCAAAACTTTAAAGTGTTTACAGGTCGAAAACACGAAACATTAAACTGTTTAAAGTCCCGAAACAGTGCGGAAAGCCGTGCGGTTTTCAAAATTTTTGTGCGTCCGGCGGGGATATTTATGGAAAGAGGAAAAGGGGCGGGCGCAGGCAGCGGAGCTGGTCGAAACATCTCTCTCTAATTTGTGACTGCGCAGAACGCTTGGTTTGAACGATTTCAATCAAGTGGCACTGGAAAGCGGGCGGGCTTGTCCCTAGGTTGCGATCAACAAGATTTGGAAGGGATGCGCCATGAGCGGGAATGAAAGCGGATTTGACTATGACCTCTTTGTCATTGGCGGCGGATCGGGCGGCGTGCGCGCGGGCCGGGTGGCGGCAGAGGGCGGCGCGAAAGTGGCGCTGGCGGAAGAGTTCCGCATGGGGGGCACCTGTGTGATCCGCGGTTGCGTTCCGAAAAAGCTGATGGTGTTTGCGTCGCATTACGGACCGGCGGCTGAAGAGGCTGCGAAATACGGCTGGCGCGGCAATGCGGCGGGCGAATTTGACTGGGGTCAGTTCCAACCGATGCTGCATGCGGAGCTTGACCGGCTTGAGGCGATTTACCAACGCAATTTGGGCAATTCCGGTGCCGATATTTTCAACGCGCGCGCTGTGGTGACAGATGCACATACGGTTGCGCTGTCGTCTGGTGAGACGTTTACGGCCAAGCATATTCTGGCGGCCACTGGCGGGCGGCCCTTTTTGCCCGACACGCCGGGGGCACATGAGCTGGGCATCACGTCGAATGAGATTTTCAATCTTGAGACCTTCCCGAAGCGGATTTTGATTGTTGGTGGTGGCTATATTGCAACTGAATTTGCCTGTATCTTCAATGGTCTAGGCAGCCATGTGGCGCAGTGGTATCGGGGCGCGCAGATCCTGCGTGGCTTTGATGACGAGGTGCGCGGGTTCTTGGCGGAACATATTTCGGCCAGCGGTGTGGATCTGCATGTCGGTTTGGAAGTGGAGCGCATGGAGCGGCGTGTGGATGGCATTTGGGTCAAAGGCACTGATGGGCGCGAAGAGATGTTTGATCAGGTTATGTTTGCCACCGGTCGCGTGCCCAACACCGATGGTTTGGGGCTGGAAGAAGCGGGCGTTAAACTGGGTCGTGGTGGCGCGGTTGAGGTGGACGCCTATTCGCAAACCTCTGTTCCGTCGATTTATGCGGTGGGCGATGTGACCAATCGGATCACCCTGACGCCCGTGGCGATCCGCGAGGCGATGGCTTTTGTGGAAACGGTGTTTAACGGCAATCCAACCTCTCCTGATCATGAAAATGTGGCCTCGGCCGTGTTCACCCAACCGGAATATGGCACCGTGGGTCTGAGCGAAGAGGACGCGCGGGAGGCTGAGAAAATCGACGTTTATGCGGCCGCCTTTCGCCCAATGCAGTCAAGTTTCATTGGCTCAGGCGAGCGTGTGTTGTTTAAACTGATCGTGTCGCAAGCCACGCAGAAAGTGCTGGGGGTTCACATTGTTGGCCCCGGTGCGGGAGAGATGATCCAGCTGGCGGCAGTTGCGGTGAAAATGGGCGCAACCAAAGCCGATTTCGACCGGACCGTGGCGGTGCATCCGACCATGTCGGAAGAGATTGTGTTGATGAAGACGCCGGTTCGTAAGGACTAATCTTCGTTTTGTTGTGAGATTTTGACGCGCAGCTGAAAGGGTGCGCGTTTTTTGTAAGGCATGTCTTGACGGTGAGGGATACGGGAATACTAGTTTTCCAGTTTTCCAGTTTTCCAGTTTTCCAGTTTTCCAGTTTTCCAGTTTTCCAGTTTTCCAGTTTTCCAGTTTTCCAGTTTTCCAGTTTTCCAGTTTTCCAGTTTTCCAGTTTTCTAGTTTTCTAGTTTGCGGATCGCACTAAAGGTCGATTTCCTAGGAAAAACCACGTCAGGGCGTGGCTTTGACTTGAAAATCACCGCCTGAGAGGCCAGATATTGTGCCGAACCTTATATCAAACAAGGATAACAACCACATGGCCAGCGATAATGGCGGCCCTTGGGGCGGCGGCGGAAACTCCGGCGGTTCAGGCGGCGACAAGGGAAACAAAGGGGGCGGCAATCGCCCTCCGAACCGACCGGGTGAACAACCCCCGATCCCGGAAATCGAAGAGTTGATGAAAAAAGGCCAGGAACAGCTGCGCGTTCTTATGGGCGGGCGTTCTGACGGGCGTCGTTCTGGCGGTGGTCAGGGCGCTGGCGGCGGCGGCATGGGCCGTGGCGTTTTGCTGTTGGGGGCATTGGCGGCGGCCGGTGTTTGGGTGTTCTCAAGCTTTTACCGCGTTGATACGTCTGAACAATCTGTCGAACAGCTGTTTGGTGCGCGCTACGGCGTTGGGCAAGAGGGTCTGAATTTTGCCCCTTGGCCGGTTGTGACCAAAGAGATTTACCCGGTGACCCGCGAAAACATCATCAACATTGGCGAAGGCAGTTCTGGCCTGATGCTGACCGGGGATGAAAACATCGTGGACATTGATTTCCAGGTGGTGTGGAACATTTCGAACATTGAAGAGTTCGTTTACAACCTTGCCGCCCCCGAAGACACGATCAAAGCGGTGTCGGAATCGGCGATGCGCGAGATTATTGCGCGGTCGAAACTGGCCCCCATTCTGACCTCGGATCGGGGGGTCATTCAACAAGAGCTGACCGAATTGATTCAAGCCACATTGGATGGCTATAAAGCCGGTGTGAACATCGTGCGTGTGAACTTTGACAAAGCGGATCCCCCCGCTGAGGTGATCAACAGCTTCCGCGAAGTGCAAGCGGCGGAACAAACCCGCGATACATTGCAAAAACAAGCGGATGCTTATGCCAACAAAGTTGTGGCGGCGGCCCGTGGTGAAGCGGCGCAATTGCTGGAAGAGGCTGAAGGCTATCGTGCCCGTGTGGTCAATGAAGCCGAGGGTGAGGCCGCGCGTTTCATCTCGGTCTACGAAGAATACGCGAAGGCCGAAGAGATCACGCGAAAACGCCTGTATCTTGAGACAATTGAAAAGGTCATGGGGTCGGTCGATAAGGTCATTATGGACGATTCAATTGGTGGTGAAGGCGGCGTTGTCCCGTATCTTCCGCTGAATGAACTGACCAAACAAAGCGGAGGGTCACAGTGATGAATAAGTCGCAAATGACCATTGCAGCATTGGTCGCAGCCGTCGTTGTGGCGCTGCAATCTGTGTATATTGTCGATGAGCGTGAAAAAGCGCTGAAGCTTTGGTTTGGTGAGGTCACAGAAGAAGTGTCGGATCCGGGCCTGTATTTCAAAGTGCCGCTGTTGCATGAGATCGTCAAATATGATGATCGGATCCTGCCGCTGGGCACGCGCAAGCTGGAAG
>DDMF01000072.1:7006-10226 GCA_002340515.1 Rhodobacteraceae bacterium UBA2553
TTTGATGCAAAGCAATTCCGCCGCTCGGTGGGGGCGAGCTCCATCGCGGGCGCTGCCCCCCGTCTGGAACGCATCCTGAACGCAGAGCTGCGTGAGGTTCTGGGGAAGGTCAACAGTGGTGCCGTTTTGTCAGCCGACCGGGTTGGTCTGATGAACCAGATCCGTGATCAGGCCCGCATTCAGGCGGCTGGTTTGGGTGTTGAGATTGTGGATGTGCGCATCAAAAGCGCCGATCTGCCGCAACAAAACCTGGAAGCCACCTTTGAACGGATGCGCGCCGAACGTCAGCGTTTGGCCGCGGATGAGATCGCCCGCGGGAATGAGGCCGCCCAGCGTCTTCGCGCGTTTGCCGATCGGACCGTGGTGGAAACCACATCTGAAGCCAGCAAAAACGCCAATATTATCCGGGGTGAAGCCGATGCGCGTCGTAACGCGATTTTGGCCGATGCCCTGGGGCGTGACCCGGAATTCTTTGCCTTCCTGCGCTCGCTCGAAGCCTATGAGAAATCTCTGGTTGGTGGGACAACCTCGTTTGTTCTGTCCCCGGACAGTCAGTTCTTTGACTATCTGAAATCGGACAAAGGGCGCCCATGAGTCTTGTTTTACTAGGCTTGGGCCTTGTGCTCGTGATAGAGGGGCTGGTGTTCGCACTGGCCCCTTCGCGTTTGGATGATCTGGTGGCGGCGATGGCGGCGTTAAACCGGGATCAACGTCGGATGTTGGGTCTAGCTGCATTGGCGCTTGGGGCTGCATTGGTGTGGCTGTCGCAACTCTAATCCTGTGGCACGCCGCAGATATTGCCGCTAATCGGACAATCCCACATTACACTTCGGGATATCCTTTCGGGCAAATCGCGGTCTGACCGTCGAGTTTTCCAACAGCTCATTTTGGCGTTTCACATCTATTGGCTCGCAGAAAAAGCAACAGATGTGCCCCTCAAATACTGCGGTGATGTCGACGGCAAATCGTTGATCGCATATCTGGAGAACCGGTGGAAACACCATGGGTTCGCTGACATCAACAAGCGCTTCAATGCGCGCGTAGGCGCCGTCGTTTACCGGGCGAAACCGCGCCCCTTTTGCCCCGAGAATGACAATCGACCCATCAATCACATCCAGCCCAATTTCAAGCGAGCCATTGATGTGACAGCTGCGCCGATTGTTCAAAAGCACATAGAGCCATTTATACAGCATATGGCCGCCCCAAAACACGATGATCGCAGCCAGGACCATCGCGACGATGGTGGCCAGACTTCGGGCGGATCCGTCAAAAAAGGATTTGTGTTCTTCTTGCCCTTTGGTGTTTTTCTCCTCCGCCGCTGCAGAGGTGTCGCTGTCTTGGGCGAGGGCCTTGCTTTGCGAGACCCGCGCCTCGCATAAAAACCGCAGCCCCACAACCAGCGTTCCAATTCGGGTATGGGTTTTATCGGGTTCAATCGAATGCCCCGAAGACAGGGTTTCTTTGCCGCGCTGAAACACCCAGTCGAAGGAAGATTTCCAACCGCCCAGCCCCAGATCGCTCATTTCGTCTTGTGTCATCAATCGTTCGGCGCGATTGAGCTGAAAGTTCAGGGTGGCCATGGTGTTTTTTGACAATGGGCCTTCGGTAGCGGCGATTTGGCTCATTGTATCAATCAGTTGGTCAACCTCGTCCGGGACACCGCAGCGTTCTTCGGCGCGCGCCGTTTGCGCGAAAAAGAAAAAGAAACCAATGAATAACAAGAATGCGGCGCCGGGGCGCACCTTGGCTAAGCCATAAAAAATATATCGTTCAACTGTCATGATTTCCAGTCTGGTCAACAGAGACAATGGGATGTGAATAGTGCAGTAACCCTAACAATCGTTGAAGATTTCGGCTTTTTGGTGAGGGTTGGGCGCGCGGAGGGGAGGTAAGGTTTGCCCCCGCATCGGCAAGTCCTTGCCCATCGTGGGGCTGTTTTCCCTATCACAACCCGGTGAGCATTCTTGCACAAGTTTGCGTTGCACATTTGGTTACCTATCTAGAAACTGTCACCAAAGGGCGAACATGCCCGACGGTATTTTATTGAGAGGAGACAAAAGTGAGAGCGCAGGCAATTACGCGAGAGCCCACTGGTCGTCAGGCGACGCAACGGGGCATGACCCTGTTCATCGCCATGTTAATGGGCGCGGCTGTGATATTGGCAACGGGACTGAAGGCCGAGGCGCGCGGTGCGCCCGAAAGCTTTGCGGATCTGGCTGAAAAGGTCAGCCCGGCCGTGGTCAATATTACCACCACCACCATCGTCGAGGCGCGTGCCGGTGGCCCGCAGCCCATGGTGCCAGAGGGCAGCCCGTTTGAAGAGTTTTTCCGCGATTTTCTGGACCGCGATCAGCGGGGCAACCACGGCGATAAACCACGCCGCAGTCAGGCGCTGGGATCGGGTTTCGTGATTTCCGAAGATGGCTTCATCGTGACAAACAACCACGTCATCGAAGGCGCGGATGAGATCATGATCGAGTTCTTTGGCGGCGAGAAAGAACTGCCCGCCAAGGTGATCGGCACCGACCCCAACACTGACATCGCGCTTTTGAAAGTCGAAAGCGACGAGCCGCTGGATTTTGTGAAATTCGGCGACAGCGATGTGATGCGTGTGGGCGATTGGGTGATGGCTGTGGGCAACCCGCTGGGTCAGGGTTTTTCGGTGTCTGCCGGGATTATTTCCGCGCGCAACCGGGGTCTTGGCGGCGTTTATGACGATTACATCCAGACCGATGCGGCGATCAATCGGGGCAACTCGGGCGGGCCGCTTTTCAGCATGGATGGTGAAGTGATTGGTGTGAACACGGCGATCCTCAGCCCCAATGGCGGCTCGATCGGGATCGGCTTTTCCATGTCGTCCAATGTGGTGACCAAAGTGGTGGGCCAGCTGAAGGAATTCGGCGAAACCCGTCGCGGTTGGTTGGGTGTGCGCATCCAAGACATCACCGAGGATATGCTTGAGGGGCTGAACCTGAGCTCGACCAACGGTGTGCTGGTCAATGATGTGCCAGAAGGCCCATCGAAAGAGGCCGGTATTCAGGCCGGTGACGTGATCATGTCGTTTGACGGATCAGACGTGTCCAACACCCGCGAGCTGGTCAAAGTTGTCGGCAATGCGCCGGTGGGCAAAGCGGTGCGTGTGGTTGTCATGCGTGACGGCCAGACACAGACGCTAAAGGTCACCCTGGGGCGCCGCGAAGAGGCTGTTGCCTCTAACGGC
>DDMF01000072.1:10234-12242 GCA_002340515.1 Rhodobacteraceae bacterium UBA2553
GACAAGCCGATGGAGAACGGTGCGCCGATGCAGAAATCTGTGTTGGGCATGACTTTGGGTGCGCTGGATGACGCGATCCGTGGTGAGCTGGGCCTGAACCCCGGCGACAAGGGCCTTGCGGTTCTGGCGGTCGAGGAAGACAGCGAAGCCTTTGAAAAAGGCATGCGCCAGGGCGATGTGATCACCGAGGCTGGTCAGCTGGCTGTTGAGGACATTGCTGGGTTTGAAAAGATGATCGACGAGGCCCGTGAGGCTGGTCGCAAATCCATGCTGTTGCTGGTGCGCCGTGGCGGCGAGCCGCGCTTTTTGGCACTGGCTTTGAAGTAAGCAAAGCTTGAAAAAGGGTGCGTTTGTGAAGGCAACGCACCTTTAAACAGGTTCGATCTGACACAATGAAAAAGCCCGCGCATTGGCGCGGGCTTTTTACATGAGTGGTGGTCTTGTTGCCGAAGCATTCCAGAAAACTGGAACCGCGGTTTGCTTAGATATCAAACCGGCTCAGGCCGATATCTTCCAGCTGACGATCAGTCAGTTGCAACAACGCATTGCGCGAAACGCGGTTGTCGTTCCAGGAAATCACAGCGGCCACAATGCGCTGTGTAAAGGTCGAAAGGTCGCTACCGAAGGTGCGGCCATAAACCGGCATGAATGTGTTTTCGAGAGCAGCCATTTTCAGGTCCTTTACATAAGAAAACAGTGGGGAGCGTTATTGCTCTGAAGGGGCATCTAGGCGTGGAAATCCCATGTGGCAAGCGTCCAAATTGCATGGCTCATATGCAATTTGTGCAAGGGGTCGTTTTCGGATTTTGGCCGGTCGAATTTGGTCGCTAATTTTGGGGAATTCGCGGTTTGGGCGGAAAATTATTTTTCGGAAAAAGCGCGCTGTTGCCGGTGTGTTGCGCCCAGATCACAGCCCGGCCGGGGGTTAGGCCAGAGGATCCTGCCCCAAGCCTTTCACCCCTTGGGCCTGAAGGGCGGTGATCAGGTCGTTATGGGGCACGTCCTGCACCCTCACATCCGCGCGCAACGCCAATACTGCCGCCGTGGCTGTGGCTTGTCCCATGGCGATACATTGCGGCATCCCGCGCACCGAGGCAAAGGCGGTGGGATCGGCCGAGATGATCCGGCCTGCAAACATCAGGTTTTCGATCTTTTGTGGCACCAGCGCGCGGAACGGGATGGTGTAATAGCCGCCGTCTGACACAATCGCGTCATGGGTCATGCTGGCATCCGCGCGCATCACGTCATCAATGGGGTTGTCACAGGCGACAATTCCATCGGGGAATTTGCGGTGGGCGGCCAGATCTGCGCCGGTCACGCGGTACATTCCTTCAAGCTTGCGGGTTTCACGCACCCCGACGGTTGGGCCGAGGTTCATCATCCGGGCGGTTTCAAATCCGGGGATGTCTGTGCGCAAAAACGCCGCCATCTGCAAACAGCGCCGCCGCCCTTCTTGCGTGGCGCGGGTCACATCCGTCGGGTTGGTGCCATCCACGCCCCGGATCACGACCGAGTTGCAAAAGACCGTATCAGGGTGAAAGCCGCGCATCAGGTAAAGCTGGCTCAGATCCGGGTGCAACCTCCCTTCGGCGATGCCAATGGCGGCCTGGCGGGTGAAATAGGGATCGGGGTCGGCAAAGACCTTATCCACATCCGCGCCGACCATCATAAAGGTCAGCGTGACGCCCATCATATTGCCGGGGGCATCGCCCAGTTCATATGGAACACCTGCCTTGGCGGAAATATCCCCGTCGCCCGAGCAATCGATCACCATTTTGGGGGTGATGGTCTGCGCGCCGTGCCGGTCAAAATACGCGACCGATGCAATCCGGGTGTCGTGCATGTCGGGCGTGGTGGCGACCGCACCCAGACGCAGATCAACACCGGCCTCTTCCAGCATTTCAAACATGGTGGTGGTGGCAATGTCGTGGTCGTACTGAATTTCGGCGCCGAAATTCTCCAGCGTGCAGGCGCGCTTTTCGGCGGCGGGCGGTGTCATGGCAAACAG
>DDMF01000072.1:12274-16448 GCA_002340515.1 Rhodobacteraceae bacterium UBA2553
GCAAACAGCCGATCCGCCAGTTCGCCCATAAGGCCGCCGATCATGGTGTCGCACGGGTAAGCCGCGCCCCAGGGCATACCGGGGCAGGCGGCCATGACCCCGCCGATTTTGCTGCTGGCCTCCAGCAATGTCACCGACAGCCCAAGGCGCGCGCCGGTCAGGGCGGCACCAAAACCCGCTGTGCCGCCGCCAATGACCAACAGGTCAGTGGTCTGCATTTGGGTGGTCTGCTTTGGAGTGGTCTGGGTTATGCTGTTCGTTGTTGTGGTCATACTGGCGGCCTTTTTGTTCGCGTTGCTCGGATGATGTCGCGCCATCCAGAGATTTGGGGACACTCTGTGCGGCTGTAAAGCCATGATTGCCCCCGGCCTGTCGTTTTTGGGCAAATCATGTGGGGGCTTCGAAAGAACTGGTGCGTGTTCTTGTTTCGTGCTAATTCGGATGCAGAGCAGAATAACAAACGCAAACAAACAGGGACGGCAGATGCGCGTCATCGGAATTGACCCGGGGCTGAGAAATCTTGGCTGGGGGGTGATCGACACCAATGGGACGCGGATGTCCCATGTGGCCAACGGGATCTGTCATTCGACCGGCAAAGATCTGGGACCGCGGCTGTTGTCGCTGTTTGAGCAGTTGTCTGAGGTGTTTGCGGCGTATCAGCCGGACACAGCCGCTGTGGAGCATACCTTTGTGAACAAAGATGGCGTTGGCACCCTGAAACTGGGGCAGGCGCGCGGGATTGCGATGCTGGTGCCCGCAAAGTTTGGCGTGCAAATCGGCGAATACGCCCCCAATGCGGTGAAAAAGGCCGTGGTGGGCGTGGGGCACGCGGATAAGAAACAAGTGGAACATATGGTCAAGATGCAGCTGCCCGGAGTGAAGCTGGCAGGCGCAGATGCGGCGGACGCGTTGGCGATCGGCATTTGCCACGCATTTTACGCGCAAAGCTCTGGCCGGTTGGAAGAGGCTCTCAGACAAGCAGATGTGAGAAAGGCAAGCGCATGATTGGAAAGATTGCAGGGCGGTTGGATTACCGCGCCGAGGATCACGTGCTGATTGATGTGCGCGGGGTGGGCTATCTGGTATATGTCTCAGATCGCACCCTGCAGGCGCTGCCCGGTCCCGGCGAGGCCGTGGCGCTTTATACCGAGCTTTTGGTGCGCGAGGACAACCTGCAACTCTTTGGCTTTACGTCCTTGGTGGAAAAAGAATGGCACCGGTTGCTGATGTCCGTGCAAGGTATTGGGGCAAAGGCGTCGATGGCGATTTTGGGCGCTTTGGGGCCTGATGGGGTCAGCCGGGCGATTGCGCTGGGCGATTGGAACGCGGTGAAGGCGGCCAAAGGGGTCGGACCGAAAACGGCGCAGCGTATTGTGTTGGAGCTGAAAGACAAGGCGGCGTCGGTGATGGCGATGGCCGGGCAGGGATCCTCAATGGGATCTGCTCAGGGCGCATCGCAGGCGGACGCAAATGAGGCTGACGTCGATATGGTGATTGAGCCCGCTGCCCCCACGCAATCCACCCCCGACAACTCTGCTGCCCAAAGCGAGGCGCTGTCTGCGCTGGGCAATCTGGGTTACGGCCCGGGCGATGCGGCCTCCGCTGTGGCCACGGCATTGAATGATGATCCAACGGCCGACACGCCCAGCCTGATCCGTGCCGCGCTGAAACTTCTTGCGCCGAAAAGCTGATCGGTTAGGACGGTGACATGACCGAACCAGATCCCACATTGCGCCCAGCCCCGCGGCCCGAAGCCAAGCCGATGGAGCAAGACCGTGCGCTGCGCCCGGAACGCTTGACTGATTTCATCGGTCAGGCCGAGGCGCGGGCGAACCTGCGGATTTTCATTGAAAGCGCGCGGCGCCGGAATGAGGCGATGGACCACGTGCTGTTTCACGGCCCGCCCGGATTGGGCAAAACCACGCTGGCGCAGATCATGGCGCGCGAGCTGGGGGTGAATTTCCGCATGACGTCCGGGCCGGTGTTGGCCAAAGCAGGGGATTTGGCCGCGATCCTGACCAATCTTGAGGCCAATGATGTTTTGTTCATTGATGAAATTCACCGGTTGAACCCAGTGGTGGAAGAGGTGCTTTACCCTGCTCTCGAGGATTTCGAACTGGATCTGGTGATCGGCGAGGGCCCTGCGGCGCGCACGGTGCGCATTGAGTTGCAGCCGTTTACCCTTGTGGGGGCGACCACGCGGTTGGGGCTGTTGACCACACCGCTGCGCGATCGCTTTGGCATTCCGACCCGGTTGCAGTTTTATACCGTGGATGAGCTGCATGAGATTGTCACAAGGAACGCCATTAAACTGGGCGCGCCAGCCGACACCGAAGGCGCGCGTGAGATTGCCAAACGGGCGCGGGGGACGCCGCGGATCGCCGGGCGTTTGCTCAGGCGCGTGGTGGATTTTGCGGTTGTCGAAGGTGACGGGACCATCACGCAGGCGATTGCGGACAACGCGCTGACCCGGCTGGGGGTGGATCACCTTGGGCTGGACGGCGCCGACCGGCGTTACCTTGGCCTGATGGCGGAACACTATGGCGGTGGCCCGGTGGGCATTGAGACGCTGGCGGCGGCTTTGTCGGAAAGCCGTGATGCGCTGGAAGAGGTGATTGAGCCGTTCTTGTTGCAACAAGGCCTGATCCAACGCACCCCCCGCGGGCGGATGTTGGGGCAAAAGGCCTGGCGGCATCTGGGACTTGAGGCGCCGAAACCGGTTGAAAAAGGGCAGAGTGAGCTGTTTGAGAAATAGGTTTTTTCTTTGAATTTTTTGCCTCCGGCGGGGATATTTACAACAAGAAAAAAGACGGCGTTCAGGTGAGAGTCGTGTACGAGCTGATCGGATCAGATTGCATTGTGAGCTTCAATGATGTCAGGGCTTGAACGTGCACTGATCCCAGATGTCATTTTGCGGCTTTTCGATGTGTCGAAGGAAGTGATGGTTTTATCGGCAAGGCCTTCGGGGGCGGTGTCTCCGGTGATGTCATAGGAGAGGGCGTAGAAGCTGTTGGTTTCTGAGTCGGCAGGCAAGTCGGTGTCTTGGATGAAGGCTGCTCCCACCCTTTCACCAGCTTCTCCCAATCCGTCGCGATCTACACCATCGACAACATCTCCGTTCCCATCCGCTATACCTGCGCCGTAGCCTCGATTGTAAACATCCATCGCAAGGATGGAGAGAAAGAGGTCTTTGGAAATCGTCATATACAGTCACCGTTCTTAAATGCGCCAGGCCCCAGCCTATTCGCCAACTGATTGTCTGAAATTACTCCCGATAAGCCACTCAAGCGCTTGTAAGGTTGCGTGTATTCACACCACCATCCCAACACTTTCTCCACCTCACCTCGGGTGAGCGGCTCATCGGAAATTTGCAGGGTCAGGCGGGTCAGGGCATAGCCTTCACCATAGCTGGCTGCGAGGTCCGCTGGATCCACTGCAAACACGCTTTTCGGATCGCTAAAATCTTCAAACCCAACCCAGCGCAGCCCATCAATTTTTGTCGGGGTTTTGCCGATCTGATCCTCGATCAGGCCAAGAAACGTTCCCGTATCCATTCGCCCGACACGCAGATCATGAAACACGCTGCGCGCCAGGCCCGGCCCCGGTAGCAGCGCAAACACATAGCGACGCGGGCCAAGCTCTGCCCCCAGATCCACCACCAAGGCCTCACCGGTCAGTTTTGGGTCGGTTTCAGTGCCCGTCGCAAACAGACCATTGGGGTAATAGGTGATCTTCATCCCCTGCACGACAGCCGCCGTGACCAGCCCGGTCGGGGTGGAAACCTCGGCCTGAATGCGTTGGTGCCAGCTGTAGGTTTCGCCGTAAAATGGGGATTTGGTCCAACAGCCATAGCCCAGAAGAAGGGGCAGGCAGATTATCAGCAGCTGGAAAAAGCGTTTCATGCGGGCACCGTTTTGTTGGGGTGAGAGATGTGCGGGGGCGCGCCGGGACACGCGGTAATTGGTGCTCGGTGCGGGATGTCGGGCATCACAGACGGGACAACGTACATGGCAAACTCATTGTTTAAATATCTTACAGTAATGCCACCGGCTCTAATGGGGGGGTGGTCAACAGGCACATAGGTGAGAAAAGTGGGCAAAATGCGGCGATCTGGTGGCAAAGTGTATTGCGGGGCGCGGTGTGAGATTTTATGCCTCCGGCGGGGATATTTATG
>DDMF01000083.1:0-26906 GCA_002340515.1 Rhodobacteraceae bacterium UBA2553
ATATTCCTCGACCGTTTCACCGCGCGTGCGCAGCGCCATGAGCAATCCACCAATTTGGCTGGGCGTCGCTTCGCCTTCGAACAGGATATCAAAGGCCTCTTCCGCCTCAGCACGACTAAGGGGACGATCTGCGGCGGCACCGATCAGCGGTTTGATACGGTCGCTCATGCGGAAACCTCATCTTTCAAGGGTTTGACATTGATACCAGCGGATTTCAGGAAATTCGCAAGCATCGCATGACCATATTCCGACCGGATGCTTTCGGGATGAAATTGCACGCCTTCGATAGGAAGGGTTTCGTGGCGCAGCCCCATGATCATGCCGTCTTCCAGCCACGCGGTAATCTCAAGACATTCCGGCAAGCTGTCGCGATCCACGATCAACGAGTGATACCGTGTGGCTTCAAGCGGAGTGGGCAGCCCCGCAAACATGCCTTTATCCGCGTGATGCATCGTGCCCATTTTGCCATGCACAATCTCGCCCGCGCGCACGACTTTTCCACCGAACGCCTGTCCGATGGTTTGATGTCCAAGGCAAACCCCCAACAAAGGCACGCCATTTTTCGCCGCCGCATGGGTCAACTCAAGGCAAATTCCCGCCTGATCCGGGTCACAGGGTCCGGGGGAGAGCAGAATTGCTTGGGGATTCAGGGCCAAAGCCTCGTCCACCGTGATCACATCATTGCGTTTGACCACCACTTCGGTGCCCAATTCGCCCAAATAATGCACGAGGTTGTAGGTAAAGCTGTCATAGTTGTCGATCAGCAGGATCATTGGGCGGCCTTTCAGCATTTCGTGGCGCAACGGGGGGTTACGCGCGTCTCTCGTCGGGGTATACATGTTCAAACCAAGCGCTGCGGGTCAAGGGCAGTGCGGAGATTTTCGAGGAGAGCAAGCATGGCACGCGGTTTTCTTTCGGGTATTGCGATGGGCGTCGTGGTGTCCGCAGCCGGTCTGTCGGGTCTGTCAGTGATGACAACGCCCCCAAATGGTGGAGGGGTTGGGTCGGGCTTGGATATTAAAATGTCGCCCTTACCCGACACGGGGTCTGTTGAGGGGTTAGATGCGGGCTCCGCTGAGAACGCCACGTCTGAAAGTGAAAAATCGCAGCCCCCCAATCCTGACACGGAACCAATGTCGCAATCCAGTGGTGGAGAGGTTCTGGACAGCGAAAGGTCCTCTTCCGACAGCGAAGTGCCCCTTTCAGAGAGCGCGGCGGTCATGCCATCGCCCGACCCGGCCGAGATGCCAGAGGTCTCTCCCGCACCAGAGGACATGGTGAGCGAAACTCCGGGCGCCACAGTGCAAGAGGTGTTACCAGCTCAGCCGACCCTGCCGAGTGAGGACATGCCGGCCTCTCAGCCGATGGGGGAAAGCGTGGAAGGGACACTGACCGTCGAAACCCCATCGCAGCCCGCAATGGATGAGACGCCGTTGGATGCTGGTCCTGTCCCGGATACGACCGCACCCTCTATCGCGCCACCGGTTGAAAGCCCGGAAGACGATCCTGCTGCACCGGGGGCTTCGCTGCCGGTGGAACAGCCTGATGGTCAACCAGAAATGTCACCTGAAACGGGGGAGGATGCACCCACGCCCGGTGTAAAAAGCGCGCCGGTGACGCCGATTGGGGATCTTGCACCAAATGTGAAAACAAATCGGCTCCCCTCTATCTCTGATGCGGATGCATCTGAGGAGGCGGAGAGCGCCGAAGTTGCGCCAGAGCAACCCGTGTCGCCGCTTGCGATCATCCGCAATGCCTCCCCTTATGAGCGGGCGGCTGACTTGCCAATCATGGCCATTTTGTTGAAAGATGAGGGCGGCGCGCGCGTCAATCTTGGCGATCTGTCGAGCCTGCCGTTTCCGGTGACATTTGTGGTGGACGGCACGGTGGCCGATGCGGCTGAGGCGGTGGCCTATTATCGTTCTCAGGGCGCGGAGGTTGTGGTCGAAGTGATACTGCCGCCTGCCTCAACCCCAGCAGACGCCGAAGTGAATTTTCAGGTTCAGGCGCCAATCATCGACCAGGGCGTTGCGGTCATGATGAATGATGTCAGCGGTTTTCAGGAGGATGCGGATCTTGCAAAGCAAATCGCACAAATTCTTGTGGTCAGCGGGCATGGGGTGGTGAGCTTTCCCAAGGGTCTAAGTACAGGAAATCGTTTGGCAATCAAAGCGGGCGTGCCTGCGGGAACGGTATTCCGGGATCTTGATGGAGAGGGGCAGGATGGGCGCACAATCCGCCGGTTCCTTGACAATGCGGCGTTTAAAGCCCGCCAAATGGACGGGGTAATCCTGTTTGGGCGCGCCCGTCCTGACACATTGCAAGCATTGATAGAATGGAGCCTTGGGTCGAGGGCAAAATCCGTATCTGTGGCGCCAGTCAGTGCGGTGTTGTTGGGGGAATGATGGGGGCAGTTGAGCTGAACCTCAGCACGGATGACAATGCCTCTCTTCGGGATGTCGCGCCTGATCGAGATGGCTGATGAGATAACGGGCGCTTTATTGGCGCGTTTGTTCATTATTTATTCGGTTTTGGCGTCAGGGTTTGAGCAATTCCACGATGGATTTCCCAAGGCGAAACGGGGCGGCAAAGGCGACCATGCAAAGGGCGGCGAGTTGCAAGAGCAGGATATGGGCATTGTCCTGAAGATATTGCCATTCCTCACGTAGTTTGCCGACTTGGCCAATCAAACCATCATAACTTTTGGCGATAATTTGATAGTCACCGACGACGATTGGGTTGCTCCTGCGAAGCTGAGTTATCGCTGCGTCGGTCTGAGCATCCCGAGAGGTAAAGATCAAAAACCTTTCAATATCAAAAGCATCCGCCCGTGCGGCCATGTCTTGCATCTCGTTCATATCGTCGCTGCGGGTGTTGCCCACCAAAAAGCTGAGGCTGGTTAGCGGGGCCACTTCTTGGGTCACAGCAATAAACAGCGGCAGTTCGGCATTGCTGGCGGTGGAGGCCGACAGGAATTCGACCTTTTCGCAAAGGGTCGTGATGGCCGGTTCATCTGTGCCTTCACAATATCTAAGCCGAAACCGTGCGGCGTCTCGGTCAAAGGCGGCAGTGGCGGCGTAGGCAATGTCAATCTGGCGATCCAACCGCGAACTGTCCGAGGTGTAAAGCCCGGCGATAATCGCCACCAAGGCCCCAATGCCGCCAAGCACCACCCAAACCAGATCCGCCAGTTTCCATGCGCGATGCCCAGGTGGTTTTCGAAACAAGAGCGCCGTGCCAAAAGTTCCGATCAAAAATAACCCCAGCAGCAGATGCAGCTGATATTGTGCAATTTGTAACATGGGGACGAGTGTAGGGCGCGCGTGCTGCGGTGCAACTGAATTTGGGGTGAACGGCTGATTGTTCAAATTGCGGATGCTTTAGGGCAGATCATCCGGTTGGGCTGACCCACCGGGGGATCCGTGCTATGAAGACGCCAAGCAGCGGAGCAACTGGCAGGGTTAACCGGCGGGGCCTATCCCAACCAAATGGGAGGTTCATATGTCATTTTATCTATTCCGTGGGCGTTACAGCACCGAAAGCTTACGTGCGCTGGTGGACAAACCAGAAGACCGCGAAAAAGCAGCGGGCGAGATGATCGCCTCGCTTGGTGGCAAGCTGCATCATCTGTTTTTCTGCTTTGGCGACGATGATGTCCTGGCGCTGATTGAGGCGCCCAGTGATGCCGTCATGGCGACGTGTGCACTGGTGGTTGGGGCTTCTGGCACCATGTCCGGTGGGTCCACGACCAAATTGATGACCAGCAAAGAGGCCATGGCGGCGATGAGTGCCGCACAAAGTGGCCGCGCCGCATATCGCGCTGTTGGTGGGTGAAGTCATTGGCGTCCAGTTTGAATTGGACGCCATTTCAGGAGGGGAACTTATGGAAAAAGGTTATTTGATTGCCAATATCCGTGTGCATGACCCGGTTGCCTTCGAAGAGTTCAAGCTTTTGTCGCACGCAGCGATTGCTGACTATGGCGGCAAAGTTCTGGCGCGAAGCGCAACACCGGAATATCGCGAGGGGCCCAATCGTGGACAGGTGGTGTTGATTTAATTTGAAAACCCAGACGTGGCCCGCGCCTTTTACGACAACACGGCTTACCGGGCGGCGCGGGACGTGCGCGAGAAAATCGCACAGACGGATTTGGTCTTGGTCACAGGGCTCCGTCCTTAAGACAGCTTGCGCATAAGCGTGAGATCACATGCGGTTGCATAGCCCATTGCACGCTTGATGCCGGGCAACAGAGCGGCGCCATTCATCGCGTAGGACAGTTCAATTAACCCTGTTGGGCCATATGTCGCCTCAATCTCGGCGCGCGCCTCGGGGGCATCTGTCCTGTCGCGCACCACGGCGTCAGTCAATGCGATTACGGCGGCGATTGGCCCGTCGGCGCTCCCCTTCGNNCAACAGATCGCGCACCTGGCCTTGCGTAAGGCCAGCGGCCAGCGCCAGATTAATTTCAGCCTCAACACATGTGCCACAATCGGCGGCAAGCGCACCGCGCAGTCGCGCCGCGTGATAGGCCTCTGCCGGCAGATGTTTGCGTGGATCAAGAAAACCAAATAGCCGGTTATAGCGGTTGAGAAGTCCAAAATTTGTATCGGCGATGTGATGCACATAGTCGAAGGTGACGCCGACACGCGCCTCGGCTTTGCGAATAAGGGCGTGGGCAATACGGGTCAAAGGGGACATGGAAAACCTAGATGATTTGGGTTCAAATAAATCGAATTCAGTTGAAGACGCTCGCCTGCGAAGGGCTGAGATGAAAAAACGCAGACAGTTTCCCGCCTGCGTTAAATGATCTTCACATATTTTTGGGAGTTATTTCAAGATCGAACGGCCCGCATATTCCGCCGTTGCCCCCAGCATTTCCTCAATCCGGATCAGCTGATTGTATTTCGCCAACCGGTCAGAGCGCGCAAGTGACCCGGTTTTGATCTGGCCGCAATTGGTGGCCACGGCAAGGTCAGCAATGGTTGCATCTTCGGTTTCACCCGAGCGGTGCGACATCACATTGGTCATGCGCGCGCGGTGGGCCATGTCGACGGCTTTCAGGGTTTCTGACAGGGTGCCGATCTGGTTCACTTTCACCAGCATCGAATTCGCGGCACCTTTGGCGATGCCTTCGGCCAGGCGGGCCGGGTTGGTCACAAAAAGATCGTCGCCGACCAGTTGGATTTTATCCCCGATGGCTTTGGTCAGTGCAACCCAGCCGTCCCAATCATCTTCCGACATGCCGTCTTCGATTGAGATGATCGGGTAATCGTCACAAAGGGCCGCCAGATACTCTGCGTTCTCTTCGGATGTCAGCGATTTGCCTTCGCCAGACAGCACATATTTGCCGTCTTTGTAATACTCGGTTGCGGCACAATCGAGGGCAAGGTAGATGTCTTCGCCTGGCGTGTAGCCCGCTTTTTTGATCGAACTCATGATGAAATCAAGCGCGTCACGGGTTGAGGCGATGTTGGGCGCAAAGCCCCCTTCGTCACCAATCCCGGTCGAAAGCCCCGCCGCTGTCAGCTCTTTTTTCAGCGTGTGGAACACTTCGGCCCCCATACGCACGGCGTCGCGAATGTTTTCGGCGGCCACGGGCATGATCATAAACTCTTGGATGTCGATCGGGTTATCCGCATGCTCGCCGCCATTGATGATGTTCATCATCGGCACGGGCAGCGTGCGGGCAGAAGCGCCGCCAACATAGCGATAAAGCGGCAAGGCCGAAGCATCAGCCGCCGCTTTGGCCACGGCCAGAGAGACACCCAAAATGGCGTTTGCGCCAAGGCGACCTTTGTTCTCGGTGCCGTCGAGTTCGATCATGGCGGCGTCGATGGCTTCCTGCTCGGTCGCATCAAAGCCGATCAGCATTTCAGCGATCTCGCCATTAACGGCCTCGACCGCGGCCAAAACGCCTTTGCCCATGTAGCGGGATGTGTCGCCATCACGCTTTTCCACCGCTTCATGTGCGCCAGTTGAGGCGCCGGACGGAACGGCAGCACGGCCCATCGAGCCGTCTTCGAGGATGACGTCAACCTCAACGGTTGGATTGCCCCGGCTGTCCAGGATTTCACGGGCGAAAATATCGACGATGGTGCTCATGTTAGCGCTCCCAATAAGAAGAAAACTTCAGTTGAGGCTCTTTAACCTGTCAGGCGGCGTCCGGCAACCGGGCGACGCGCCTGTTAGCGCGACCTTCGCGCACAAACATGTAAATGCCGGTGCAAATCACGATCATGGCCCCGAAATAAGTGAGCATATCGGGACGTTCGTTAAAGACAATCATGCCGACAATCATCGAGAAAATCAGCCGTGCATAGCGAAAGGGCATGATGATCGAGGTTTCGGCGATACGCATGGCAAGCACAATGGCGTAATAGCCCGCGACGCCAAACACCATTGCCCCAAATAAATAGGCCCATTGAACGCCCTGTGGCATCACAAATGGGGCAGTGATCGGAATCATGAGTAGCCCAGCTGGAATCAATGAGGCAAAGCCATAGAAGCTGACCGAAATCGACGGGATCGATGGGTCAATCTGGCGGGTGATCAAGTCGCGCAGGGCAATGCCAAAGACCGCTGCAATAGGGAATAGGGCCGCCATGTCAAAATCAGCGGCCCCCGGACGAATGATGATCAACACACCTATAAAGCCCACGCCAATGGCGCTCCAACGACGCCAACCGACGGTTTCGCCCAGAAACAAAGCGGCGCCGGCGGTAATTGCCAATGGGGTGGCCTGAAACACGGCGGCAACGGTTGAAATGGGCACTAATGACAGTGCGGTGATGAAAAACATCGCGGAAACACCCTCGGCCGCGTTGCGCCACAACATTTTCGGCGAGCGCATGTCGCGGTGCACCAGAGGTGCCAATGTTCCGCGGTTCACAAAGGTCGCCACAGCAAAAGCCAAGGCGCCGCCCGCGCCAAGGAACACCAGCACTTCGGATACGGGCAGGCCCGCCGAACTGGTTTTAATGAACGCATCTTCCAAGGCGAAGGCCGCCATGGACAACGTCACAAGAATGATGCCTTTGATATTTTGCATGTTAATCAACCCTGAATGTCACCGCTGGACCCAATCGGAAAATCGGATCCGAGACAAGCGGGGAATAGGTGATGTGACGCATTTCAAATGGTGATGAGTGGGCAATCTTCGTTACGGCGGGCTTGTGCCGCAAAGTGATCAGTTTTTTTTGATCGGGACGCCATAAAGTTCGAGCCGGTGATCTTTCAGCGTATAGCCAAGCTTTTGCGCGATCTTTTCCTGCAGCTCTTCAATCTCAGGATCCACAAATTCGATGACTTTTCCCGTGGTCAGGTCAATCAGGTGATCATGGTGATCCCGGTCCGCGCTTTCATAACGCGCGCGCCCGTCGCCAAATTCATTTTTGACCAAGATACCGGATTCTTCAAAAAGTTTCACGGTGCGGTAAACCGTGGCCAATGAAATGCCCGCATCAATTTCTGAGGCGCGTGCATAAAGCTCTTCTACATCTGGGTGGTCGTGATGGGCGGATTGCAAAACGCGGGCAATGACCCGGCGCTGTTCGGTCATGCGCAATCCGCGTTCTTCGCAGCGCTCCAGAATGTTCTTATTCATCAGTTGCCCCTGATTCCGTTTCGCCCCTTATCGCGCGAAAACGCCTTGGGGAAAACGGCTAGTTGAGTGTATTTAGCAATAGGTGTATAATGCACGCATGCTTAACCCATCATCGATTCCCCTTCATTGGGCACACCGCCTTAGCTTTTTGTCACGTCGTCAATTGTCTGAAATCTTTAGGGCCGCGGGCTATGCCGTCAGCGCAGAGGAGTGGGCTGTGCTGATTTACCTGTGGCAGCAAGAAGAGCGGGGGAGTGAGAATGCAGCGCAAACCGGCCCCGCAGATATCGCGGATCACACCATTCGCGATCGCACCACAGTTACACGGCTGTTGGATGGGATGGAGAAAAAGGGTTGGGTCACGCGCGTTTTGCATCCTCAGGACCGACGTAGGTTCCAGGTGGGCCTGACGGACAAAGGGCGGGATTTGCGAACGGCGCTGATCCCACTTGCGCGAACCCATATGGCAAAAGCCTTTGCAGGGTTGGACCAACACGAACTTGAAGTGGCCAATAAAGTCCTGCGTCACATGGTTGAAAACCTTATGTCGCCCGAAAAAGGAGCGTTCTGATGCCCTCTTACAATTACACTGACTTTCAAGCCGGGCTTTATGATCTGGATCGTTTTCGCGGACCGCTGCCCGGAGAGAAGGCTCCAGATGGGACCGTGACAACTGTGAACGGTGATCCGCGTCAATTGCTGTCGTTTGATGCGCCATTTATGGTTCTTGAAATGGGATCAATCACATGCCCGCTGTTTCAAGACCGGCGCAAGGGGATGGGGCACATTAAAGATCGGTTTCCGGATGTGCAATTTGCGGTGCTTTATGTGCGCGAGGCGCATCCCGGCGCGCTTACCCCTGGCCACAAAGATGTCGCTGAGAAACAGGCTTGTGCATCAAAACTAACGTCTGATGGCGAGGGGCGCGAGGTTCTGGTGGACGGGATAGATGGCGCGCTGCATCTGGCGTTTGGCGGGTATCCCAATGCGGTGTTTATCCTCAATCAGGCGGGATGTGTGTTGTGGCAATCGGCGTGGAATGATCCCAAAGCGGTTGCCTTGGCGCTTGCGGACCTCACCCAAGGGCGTGCGCCAAAAGTGCGTGGGATATTTAAACCGGCCAGACCGTGGATCGTGAAAAAGACCATGAAGGGCGCAGGGCCGGGGGCCTTTGCGGATTTTTTGCGCGATTTTCCGGGGTTGATTTGGAAAAACCTGATCAAGTTCAACTTGCAACAGCGGTTTGGCAAAGGCGCACCGGTTGGGCCGGATACGCGCTGTTGATCAAACGGTCAGGCGGCCTTCCATCACTTTTACGGCTTTTCCCGCGACGGTGACACGACCGGGTTCGGCCTTAAGCTCAATCCGTGACGGGCGGCCCATATCATCGCCTTGATGAATGGTGATATCGACAGGCTTGCCGCGCCATTTGCACAAAAGGGCAGCAAGCGGGGCGGCGGCGGAGCCGGTGGCCGGGTCTTCGGGAGTGCCATCCAAGGGCGCAAACATGCGGGCGTGAACCACATCGCCTTCGTCCACCCAAGGATAGACTGCAAAGTCGTGATTGCCGGGGAAAAGCGCGCTGCCCTCGCGCATCGCATCCAAATTCGGCGAAAGCTTAGACAGAGTTTTGCGGTCTTTCACTTGGGCGAAAACGAAATCCCCGCCGAGCGAGGCCAGCACCGGTTGTGATAGAATAACGTCCGGTGAACAGCCCATGGCGCGGGCCACCAAGGTGATGTCGGGTTTGCCTTTTATGTCCAACGGATACTCTGTCACAAAAGAGGCGGCACCGTCTTTGGCTTTTGCAACCAGCGGCCCGACGCCCAGCTCCAGAACCATGTCCTCACCGCCGCCAAGATCTGACAACATGATGGCCGTGCCAATGGTGGGATGCCCTGCAAAGGGCAGCTCGCGCGTGGGGGTGAAGTATCGCACCCGCGCCGTGTGGGCGGGATTTTCCGGCGGCAACACGAAACTTGTTTCTGAGAAGTTGAACTCGCGGGCGATGGTCAGCATATCCGCGTCGGACAGGCCGGAGGCGTCGGGAATGACTGCCAATTGATTGCCGCCAAACGGGGTGTCGGTGAAGACGTCATAGACAAAATACTGCATTACATAAGCTCCGGTTCGCGGCCCAGACGGCCCGCCAAGGGGGCCACGGTCAGCCCTTGGATGATGATCGAGAAGACCACGATGATATATGTGGCGGTCAGGATCAATGGCTTCCAATCGCCCTCGGGCAGGGACAGGGCAAGGGCCACGGAAATCCCGCCTTTAAGCCCGCCCCAGGTCATGATCGGGATCACACCTTTTGAGAAGTGCCGGAAGGGTTTAAGGAGCATGACTGGCACCGCAACGGCGGCAAAACGGGCAAAGAGCGCAAGGGCAATGGCGGCAAGCCCGGCCAGCACAGCATCCCCGGTAAAGGCCACGGCGAAAACTTCGAACCCGATCATCAGGAACAAGACCGCGTTCAGGATCTCATCAATCAGCTTCCAAAACGCTTCAACATAATGGCGGGTTTCCTCAGACATTCCGTGTTTTGCGCCCACGTCCCCGATGAGCAATCCGGCGCAAACCGCCATAATCGGGGCTGAAACATGCAGCGCGACCGCCAATTCATAGCCCCCAAAGGCGAGGCCCAGTGTGATCAGAACCTCAAGGGAATAGTCATCGATCAAGCGCATGACCCGAAAGGTGAGCCAGCCAAGGATGACACCCAAAAGCGCGCCACCGACCGCTTCTTGCACGAAAAGTTTGGCCGCCCCGTCCAGACCGCCGCCGCCGTGGCTATCCCCATGCGGAAAGGCGATGCCGACCAGCACCAGAAAGACGACATAGCCGACACCGTCATTAAACAAGCTTTCGCCCGCGATTTTGGTTTCCAAAGATTTCTGCAGGTTCGCTTGGCGCAAAACGCCGAGCACAGCCACGGGGTCCGTGGGGGATATCAGCGCACCAAAGACCAATGCCACCAAAAGGGGCATTCCGGTCAGCCAACTGAACCCAACCCCCACGATAACGGTCGATAGCGCGACCCCCATTGTGGCCATCAAAAACACCACCCGCCACTGGGCGCGCAGGTCAGAGATTTTCACGTGAAGGGCACCCGCAAATAAGAGCAGACCGAGCATCCCTTCAAGCAGTGCGTCGGAAAAGTCGATGCTGGTCACTGTGGTGCGCACTTGGTCGGCCATGCCAAGACTTGGGATCAACACATCCAAAATCATCACGGAAATGGAGGCCATAAGCGACACCACAAGGATGCCAATGGCAGATGGTAATTTTAGGAAAAGATAATTCACCGCGCCAAACGCACCGGCCAAGACAATCAAAAGAGATGCGATTTGTAGGAAACTCATTGCCTGCTCCAATACGCTAAGGTCGCGTCGTCATAACATTTTGCGAAGACAACACAAACCGCTTGACGGCTCCAAGCCCTCAGGGTCCTGTCGCGGGATGGATAGCAAAAAGCATATGGATGGGTTTGGCGCGACCGCTTTGGTTGGGTTTTTTCTGCTGTTGGCGGTGAACCAAGTGGTGATCAAGCTGACAAATGACGGGTTTCAACCGGTCTTTGCGGCCGGATTGCGCAGCGTCGGTGCGATCTTTGTGCTGGGGCTTTGGATGATCCTGCGCGGTGTCTCGTTTGATTTTCGCAAAGGCACGCGTGCGTCGGGCCTGTTGGCGGGGGTGATTTTTGCGGTCGAATTCATTTGCCTCTTCGTGGCGCTTGATCTGACCACTGTGACCCGGGTGTCGATCATATTCTACTCCATGCCGGTTTGGATGGCTGTGGTTGCGCATTTCACGCTTCCGGGGGAACGGCTCACTCGGCAGAAGGCTGTCGGATTGGCGTTGGCTTTTTCTGGGGTGGTCTGGGCCATTCTTGATCGGTCGTCGGTCGGCGGGCACGCATCCATCTGGGGGGATTTGGCGGCATTGGGGGCCGCATTGGGTTGGATGGCTGTGTCTCTGACCGCGCGATTAACCCCGCTGCGCGAGCTGAGCGCCGAGATGCAGATGTTCTGGCAGGTTCTTGTTTCTTCGCCGATTTTGCTAATCGCGGCTTTGTTTTTTGGGCCCCTTATTCGTGATGTTCAACCGGTGCATTATTGGGGGCTCGCGTTTCAAATTGTTCTGATTGCATCGGGCGCCTTTCTATTTTGGTTCTGGTTGCTGAAGCAATACAAGGCGTCGTCGGTGGCATCGTTCGCATTCTTATCCCCCATCTTTGGCGTGGCAATGGGCTGGGCCTGGCTGGGGGAAAAGCTGAGTGCGGCCACCCTTGGATCGCTTGCGTTGGTGGCGGTTGGGATTTTGCTGATCAACCGGCGATCTTGACCCGTGTCCAAACCGGCAGATGATCAGAGGCCACCCGTGTGAGCGGGGTGTGCAGCACATGGCCTGCGCAGATCTCAACCCCTTTGCTGATCACCAGCCGATCCAATGCGGCAACCGGGCGCGAGGTATGAAAGCTGTTGCCAAAGGCGTGGATGTCAAAGTCGCGGTCCAATGGCTCAAACCCACGATGTGCGGACCATTCGTTGAAGTCCCCAAGGATCACAGCGGGCAGGGGGAGGTTGTGCAATTCGTTGGCCAGCCGGTGCATTTGTTGATGGCGGTACCGGCGCAAGAGGCCAAGGTGGCACCCAAAGACCTGCAGCTTTCCGGCAATCTCAACACTGACCGCGCCACGGGGTTCTAACCCCGGAAGAGGGGTGCGCGCAGGGTTCGCAAAGTCAATCCCGCGCCGGACAAGGATCGCGTTTCCGTGACTGCCAAGGGACACATCATTTGTCGCCAAAGGCACAATGGCATAATCGCTCTCGTCTTCGATCATTTGGTGGGGAAGGGCGGCGATGCGCGGGCCCAAACGACGGTCCGCCTCTTGCAGCACCACCACATCTGCATCCGCTTGTGTGATGACTTCAAGGATCCGATGTGGATCGCGCCGCCGGTCCAAGCCCACGGCTTTTCGGATGTTATATGTCAGAAGGGTCAGATCCACGGGGGCTGTCGCTTTGTTAGGTTCCACAAAATGTGCGCAAGATCCGTTGATCCGGCGTCGGTGCGTGCGTCAAATCCATGTCCTCTTTTTGGGGTGAAAATGGATGCGTGAAGGCTTCGGCCAGACGATGGAAGGGTGCGTAGTTGCCTTCGATCCCGGCTTGGATGGCGGCTTCAATTTGATGATTGCGCGGTATGATCACAGGGTTGGCACGGGCCATCGTGGCATCGGGGTCTTCTTCTCGGGTCAGGCGGGCCTGCCAGTCGGGCGCCCAGCTGTCCCATGCGCCTTCGTCACTCACCTCATGTGACGCGTCGCGGTTTTTCAAAGCGGAAAATGTCAGGGTGAAATCCGCTTGGCTGGACGCCATGCGCGAAAGCAGGCCAGAGATGAGCTCTACATCCCCGTCTTCTGATCGCGAAAGGCCAAGTTTGGCACGAAAGCGCGCGGTCCAAGCCTCGTGAAACAGATCCGGGAATTGGTTCAGAACCTCGCCAGCCTCTGCAACGGCAGCATCTTGATCCGGGAATAATGGCAACAGCGATGTGGCCAATTGGGCAAGGTTCCACATGCCCATGTCGGGCTGAGCAGCAAAGGCGTAACGCCCTGTTTGATCTATGGACGAGAACACTGTGCGCGGGTGGTAAGCATCCAGAAACGCGCAGGGGCCATAGTCAATGGTCTCGCCTGAAATGGCCATATTGTCGGTGTTCATCACGCCATGAAGAAAGCCGACTGACATCCATCCTGCGATCAGTTCTACCTGTGCGCGGACAACATGGTCGAGAAATTCAAAGGGTGTTTTAACCTCTGGATAATGGCGCTGGATTGCGTGATCCAGCAGCAGGCGCAGCCCCTCAACGTCGTTTTGTCCGGCAAAATATTGGAACGTGCCGACGCGGATGTGGCTGGCGGCGACGCGTGTCAGGATTGCACCGGGATAACCGCGTTCGCGCTGCACACGTTCGCCAGTCAGGGCCGCACCAAGCGCGCGGGTTGTTGGGAGGCCAAGGGCGTGCATCGCCTCTGACACCAGATACTCGCGCATCACCGGGCCAAGCCAGGCCCGCCCATCGCCGCGCCGCGAGAACGGTGTGACGCCCGCGCCTTTTAGTTGAATGTCGTGTCGCGCCCCGCCGGGATCAATCACTTCCCCCAGCAAACAGGCCCGCCCGTCGCCCAGACGTGGGACCCAGCCACCAAATTGGTGCCCCGCATAGACCTGTGCAATCGGATCGGTGCCGGGCAAAAGCATGTTGCCGGTCAGGACCTCCGCCGTCAGATCCACGGGGTCAAACCCAAGCTCTCGCACAAGGCTTTTGTTCACAATCAGGGTCGACGGGGCGGCGACGGGTGTGGGTGCCTGACGGGCATAAAAGCGGTCGGGCAGGCGGGCATAGCTGTTGTCAAAGGTCACGGTCATAGTGCCATCTTAAAGAAGTCGAACCATTTGGTGGTAACGATCCCGAGACCGAAATCCGATGCGTTCGTAAAGGGTGCGCGCGCGCATATTGTCGGTGTCGACCTCAAGGTTCATCGCCTTGATCCCTTCGCTCGAAAGCGCACGGGCCAAGGCCATCATCGCCTCTGATCCCATGCCACGACCGCGCACTTTCTCACGGACGAAAAACTCATCGATGGCCGCCTCCAGCCCGCCAAATTCAATCGACCAGCCAAAGCTGATGGCGATATAGCCAACCGGAGCAGAGCGCGGTCCAATCATCCAAATCGCGCCATGGGGCGAACCTTCAAGAAGTGGGGTAAGTGCCCCCCGTCTTGTGTCTTCATCCTGGGCAATGCCCTGTGTGTCATGCAGGCTGCCAACCAGTGTCATCAACCGGTCAAGGTCATCGGATGTGGCAAGTCGTAAGGCGCTCATAATCTGGCGATCCGATCTGTCAAAAGGGTGAAAAATCCGTCCGCATCAAGGTCGCGCATAAAGGTTGCGTTGGGTGGCCGGTCCGTGACGCCCCACCAATCGGCCACGGTCATGCCCATGGTCAGCTCTGATGTGGTTTCGATCTCGACATTGATGTGGCGACCGGTGAAAAGCTCTGGTTGCAGCAAATAGGCGATCACGGTGGGGTCGTGCAGCGGGGCACCTTCTGATCCATATTTCTCGCGATCAAACCGTTCAAAGAAATCGGTCATTTCGGCAACCGCATGTCCGACCGGACCGGGAAGGGCGCGAAAGGCATCATTGCGGGGTTTGGTGACCAGAGCCTTATGGGTGACATCGAGCGGCATTACTGTAATGGTTGCGCCAGATTTAAACACAATATCAGCGGCTTGCGGATCAACGTAAATGTTGAATTCGGCTGCGGGGGTGACGTTTCCAACTTCAAAATACGCGCCGCCCATCAGTACAATTTCGTGCACGCGTTCGGCGACGTCCGGGGCGCGGTCAAAAGCGGTTGCGATGTTGGTCAGCGGGCCAAGCGGGCACAGCGTGACTGTTCCAGTGGGCTCATTGCGCAGTGTTTCAATGATGAAATCGACGGCGTGTTGATCCTGCACCTGCATCACGGGATCGGGCAGCTCTGGCCCGTCTAGTCCGGTTTTGCCATGCACATACTCGGCTGTCACAAGGCGGCGCGCCATCGGGCGGTCACAGCCGGAAAAGACCTTGATGTCCGGCTTTCCCGCCAACTCGCAGATGACCCGCGCGTTCTTGAGAGTGAGCGGCAAAGGCACGTTTCCTGCAACCGCGGTAATGCCCAGAACCTCCAGCTCCTCGGGGCTCGCCAAGGCCAAAAGGATCGCCACGGCATCATCTTGTCCCGGATCCGTATCGATGATGATTTTTCTAGCCATTTTAGATCCTTATGGGGGGATATTACGCCGCAAGTTGAACCCAGATCGGCACATGATCCGAGGGTTTTTCGCGCCCGCGGATCTCTTTGTCGATCTGGCAATCCGTCAGCAAATCTGCGCATTCCGGGGACAGTAGGAAATGATCGATCCGAATGCCGTCATTGCGTTGCCACGCACCGCGCTGGAAATCCCAAAACGTGTATTGTTCAGGTGCTGGATTGCGGGTGCGGAACGCCTCGGTAAGACCTAAATTGACAAGCTTGCGAAAGGCATTGCGGCTGTCGGGTAAAAAGAGCGCGTCTTTGGTCCAAGCCTCGGGGCGGGCTGCGTCATCGGGTTGGGGGATGATATTGTAATCCCCGGCCATGAGAAATGGTTCTTCGCGGGTCATCAGTTCCTCAGCGCGGGCCAGAAGCCGGGCCATCCAGGCGAGTTTATAGCCGTATTTACCCTCATGGATCGGCGCGCCGTCTGCATCAAAGTCAACGGGGTTGCCGTTGGGCAGATACAGCCCGCAAATACGAATGGCCTGTTCGTTGATAATGGTGGCCTCAATATAACGCGCCTGCTCATCCGTGTCGTCACCGGGCAGGCCGCACATCACGTCTTCTAGCGGGAATTTAGACAGGATCGCCACGCCATTAAAGCTTTTCTGCCCATGAGCAGCGACGTTATATCCCATGTTTTCAAAATGTTCTCTGGGGAAGTTCTCATCCACGGATTTGACTTCTTGCAAGATCACCACATCGGGATTGGTGTCTTCCAACCAAGCCGTTAATGCGGGCATGCGGGCTTTGATCCCGGCGATATTGTAGCTGGCGATTTTCATGAAGCCCTCCCATTTGATTGGGCATAATGTGGGGGGAAATGGCGGTGGACACAAGGTGTCATCCTTGCGTCCACCGGGTTCGATCTGCAAAAGGCAAGAATGCGCCGAGCCGCGCGTTCAGGATCTGGTGGCGATGTCGGTGCCCGCCACATAGCCAGACGACCACGCCCATTGAAAATTAAACCCGCCCAGCCAACCGGTCACATCCAGACATTCGCCGATGAAGTAAAGCCCCGGCACGGTTTTGGACATCATGGTTTTACTGTCGACCCGATCGGTGGAGATCCCGCCTAATGTGACCTCTGCCGTGCGATATCCTTCGGATCCTGACGGGGTTACAGTCCAGTTTTTCAGCTGGTTGCAAATCTCGATCAGACGCTGATCGGATTGGTCAGCGAGGTTGCCTTTTAGCGCCAGTTCGGGTGCTAAGAAATCCACCAGTTTGCTGGGCAAAAGACGTCCAAGTTCGGTGGTGAGCAGGCGGCGTCCCTCGCTTTGGCGCTGATCTCGTAGGGCGGTGAAAAGATCGTGCCCGCCGGTCAGATCGATGGTCACCGTTTCGCCATCGCGCCAATAGGATGAGATTTGCAGGATGGCGGGGCCAGACAAACCGCGATGGGTGAACAGCATCGCCTCTTCGAAACTGGCGCGGGCGTTGAAAACCCGCACTGGTAAGGCAAGGCCAGCTAGGGGCGCAAACCGCCCATCGGTGAAGGTGAGGGGCACCAGCGCGGGGCGCACATCTGTGATGTCATGGCCAAACTGACGGGCAATATCATAGGCAAACCCGGTTGCCCCCATTTTGGGGATCGATTTGCCGCCGGTGGCAAGCACCAGATTGCGCGTATCAAACGTGCCTTGATCAGTGGCGACCTGAAACCCATCTGGGGTTTTGCGCACGGATGTCACACCACACCCCAGATTGATTTTTGTCCCCGCTTTGGTGGCATCCCGCACCAACATATCAACAATCTGGGTGGCTTTCTCATCGCAAAAGAGCTGCCCCAGAGTCTTTTCATGCCATGCGATGTCCGCGCGATTCATTCGATCAATAAAATCCCATTGGCTATACCGTGCCAGGGCGGATTTGTGGAAGTGCTTGTTCTGGCTAATAAAGTTTCCGGGCTCAGTGTGCATGTTTGTAAAGTTGCATCGCCCGCCACCAGAGATGCGAATTTTTTCGCCCGCGCGTTTCGCGTGATCAATCAGCAGCGTGTTTTTGCCACTGTGAGCTGCGCAAAACAGTCCAGCCGCTCCGGCACCAATAATGAGTGTGTTCCATGTCATATCAAGGGGCGTAGCTGATCTTTTGGAGAGGTGGAAGCTTAGAAATTCTTAAGGCCTTTATGGCAATTTTATTACGAAAGGAAAGCCCATGGACCCCAATGATGCGTATGTTTGCCAAGACAGTCTTGATTTATTGGCAGGGCAGGATGAGCAATTTGTCGATGCCTTATATACGGAGATCTTTGTGCGTGCGCCCGATATTCGTCGGCTGTTTGACGATTCGACTGAGGATTTTGCCGTGCGCCAATCCATCATGCTACGTATGGCGGTTGCGTTGCTGGATGATCCCAAAGTGCTGGGACCAAAACTTCGCAGTTTGGGCGGGGCACATGCCGCGCGCGGCGTGAAAGATTATCACTACCCTGTGGTCGCAGAGGCCATTGTGACGGTTCTGTCGGACCTGTTAGGGGAAGACTGGCGGCCTGAATTTGAACACGCCTGGCGTTCCTTGATGCGTTATGTGGCCACTGAAATGATTTTGGGGTCGCAAGATCGCGCAGCCTGATCCATCAGGCCTTTTGAAGCTGACGGATTAGATCGAAAAAGACGTGCCACAGCCGCAGGACGCGGTGGCATTGGGGTTCTCAATGACAAAACGCGCGCCGATTAGCTCTTCGGAAAAATCGATCACGGCGTTTGACAAAAAGGGCAGGGACATTTCATCAACCACCACTTTTTCACCGGCCCCTTCCAAGACGAGGTCGCCGTCATTTGGCGCATCCAAAGCGATATCATATTGAAACCCTGAACACCCGCCGCCCTCAACGGCAACACGAAGGGCTTTGCCCTGTTCAGCCGCGCCGATTTCGGCGAGCCGTTCAAAAGCACGAGGGGTCACTGTCGGGGGGAGGGTGAGATCCATAGCCATATCGGAGGGAATTCCATTTCATGTTCAGCGCAAATTGAATATAGGTGGGACAACAGGGCACGACAAGATGCTCTGACCAATGGGCCCGATTTCTTCGCTGGGACAGCGCGCGGGCCACGCAGTGATCGGCAGAAAAGGAGCACGCGAGATGCTCGCCACTTATGCAACTCATCCAGAACGGACGCGCGGGCGTCTGTACCCCGAAGGGGAAAGCGCATTTCGCGAGCCATATCAAAGGGATCGCGACAGGATCATTCATTCCTCGGCCTTTCGGCGGCTGAAACACAAGACACAGGTCTTTGTGGAACATGAGGGCGATTACTTCCGCACACGGTTGACCCATTCCATCGAGGTGGCCCAAGTGGCGCGCACCATCGCCGGGGCGCTGGGGCTGAATTCGCATCTGACCGAAGCGGTCGCGTTGGCGCATGATCTGGGGCACACGCCCTTTGGGCATACCGGCGAAGACCGTTTGGACGAATTGATGGCCCCGCATGGTGGTTTTGATCACAACGCCCAAGCGCTGCGGATTGTGACAACGCTTGAACAGCATTATGCGGAATGGGACGGCCTGAACCTCAGTTGGGAAACGCTTGAAGGAATTGCAAAGCATAATGGCCCAGTGACCGGAGAGCTGCCTTATGCTTTGGCGGAATATAACGCGCGGCACGATCTGGAATTGAACACACACGCAAGCGCTGAGGCGCAGGTGGCGGCGCTCGCGGATGATATCGCCTATAACAACCATGATTTGCATGACGGGCTGCGGGCGGGATTGTTCACCTTGGACGAGCTTGCGGTGTTGCCAATCGTCGGCGAAATGGTGCGCGAAGTGGATGCCAAATATCCGGGGTTAGATGCGGGGCGGCGGCAACACGAAGCCTTGCGCCGGGTCTTTGGCGTGATGGTCGAGGATGTGTTGGTCACATCCAAGCGGTTAATCCAACAGGATAACCCCGCCAGTGTGGAAGAGGTGCGTGCGTTGGATCATGCGGTGATCCAGTTTTCAAACGGCCTGTGGGCGGACATCAAAACCATTCGCAAGTTTTTGTTCAAACGCATGTACCGCGCGCCCTCTGTCGTTGAAATGCGCGAGCGGGTGTCGAAGGTGCTTGAGGATTTGTTTGCACATATGTTGGCCAATCCGTCGGATCTTCCGTCTAACTGGCAAGGTGAGCTTGCCGGGGCGAATGAAACCGCAATTGCGCGCCATGTTTCAGATTATATTGCCGGAATGACCGATCGCTTTGCGCTGCAGGAGCATGCGCGATTGGGGTTGGGCTGAAGAAACGGGCTTTGCGTTCTTGGCTACGCCATCCATTGCGGAGGTTTGTGCAAGAAAAAAGGATGTTATGCCCGTGCTGCATTGGCCGATCTCTTGACCTTTGGTCTTGGGCTGATAGGACTGCGCGGGACGTATAAAGGACCTGTGACATGAACTTGTTTGCCGAAATTCGCGTGCTTGTGATCAAAAGCCTTGAGGCGATGGTGACCGAAGGCGCGCTGCCTGAGGGCTTGAACTTTGAGAATGTGGCGGTTGAGCCGCCGCGCGATGCAGCGCATGGTGATATGGCAACCAATGCTGCGATGGTATTGGCAAAGCCTGCCAAGATGAAGCCGCGCGATATTGCAGATGCGCTTGCGGTGAAATTGGCAGAGGATGACCGCATTGAGATGGCCGAAGTGGCTGGGCCGGGTTTTTTGAACCTGCGACTGGCGGGCGACCTTTGGTCTGGTTTGGTGCAGGATGTTCTGGCAAACGCGGCCTTCGGACGGTCCGCAATGGGCGACGGGCAAAAGGTGAATGTGGAATATGTGTCCGCAAATCCAACCGGGCCACTACATGTGGGGCACACGCGCGGCGCGGTGTTTGGCGACGCACTGGCAAGCCTTTTGGAATATGCTGGCTATGATGTGACCCGCGAATATTACATCAATGATGGCGGCGCGCAGGTCGATGTTTTGGCGCGCTCGGTCTATTTGCGGTATCTCGAAGCCCACGGGCAGGAGGTCGCGTTTGAGGACGGCACCTATCCAGGCGATTACCTGGTTCCGGTGGGGCAAGCGCTTAAGGACAAGGTCGGCGACGCCTACGTGGGCAAGCCCGAAGCCGAATGGCTTGCGGAGATCCGCGAATTTGCCACCGCCCGGATGATGGATCTGATCCGTGAGGATTTGGCCCAGCTTGGGATCAAGATGGATGTGTTCTATTCGGAAAAATCGCTTTACGGCACCGGCCGGATTGAAGCGGCGCTTGGAAACCTTGAAGGCAAGGGGCTGATCTACGAAGGCGTGCTAGAACCGCCAAAGGGCAAGACGCCCGAAGATTGGGAACCGCGCGAGCAGACCTTGTTTAAATCAACCGAACACGGGGATGACGTGGATCGGCCGGTCAAGAAATCCGATGGTGGCTGGACTTATTTTGCCCCTGATATCGCCTATCATTTTGACAAGGTCGAACGTGGCTTTGATCAGCTGATTGATATTTTTGGCGCGGATCACGGTGGCTATGTCAAGCGGATGAAGGCAGCGGTGTCGGCGTTGTCTGATGGCAAAGTTCCTCTCGACATCAAACTGACCCAATTGGTGAAACTCTATAAAAACGGCGAACCGTTCAAGATGTCAAAACGGGCAGGGACCTTTGTGACCTTGCGCGATGTGGTGGATCAGGTGGGTGCTGATGTGACCCGCTTTGTGATGCTGACCCGGAAAAACGATGCGCCGCTTGATTTTGATTTCGACAAGGTGAAAGAAGCCAGCCGCGACAATCCGGTTTGGTATGTGCAATATGCCCATGCGCGGATCCGATCTGTCCTGCGTAAAGCCGCCGAACAAGGCGTGCCTTTGGACGGAACACCACTGATTGAGGATGAGGCAGAGCTTGCTGTGGCCAAGAAATTGGCCGAGTGGCCACGTTTGGTAGAGATCGCGGCGCGCACCCATGAACCACACCGCATTGCCTTCTATCTCTATGAACTCGCGTCAGAATTTCAATCTTTGTACAACCGGGGCAATGAAAAACCCGAGCTTCGGTTTGTGCAGGATGGCAATAACGCATCATCTGCTGCGAAAATCGCTTTGCCGCGCGCAGTGGCGGTTGTTATTTCTGCGGGCCTTGGTATTTTGGGCGTAACTCCGGCCGAGGAAATGCGCTGAACACAAGCTCAACTCGGTCCGGACAGGACGCCCTAAGGGCGTTCACCGAGGCAACGAGCAGAGACCGGAGAGGGCACGGCAAAACGTGTCCCAACCGGGTGTGAGGCAGGAATGGCAGAAATTGATTGGGGCAATACACGTACCCCTATGCACCCAGAACAAATGGGTAATGGCGCGCGATTTGGTGCAGAGCAATCGGGGTATGGGGCAGGGTATTCAAACCCCGCTCAGGCCGTGAGCTATGGTGCGCAAGGGTATCACGGTGCCAATCAGATGCAGGATCAGGCCTATGGGCAGGGCGGGCAAATGTCGCCACATGCGCATGGTTATCCGCATCCCGATCCTGCAGGATATCCCTCACAATCTCAGGCACATTTTACTGCGCCGTATCCTGGGCAAGGCCCCGACCAAGGGGCGTCTGCACAAAACGGCTATGCGCCAATGCATGGATATATGCCGCCCGCTGACGGTGAAACCCCGCCGCGTTTTGGGGCAATCGCCAACTATGCTGGTGCCGCTATTTCACTTGCTTTGGTCGCCGGTTTGGCCGTCTGGGGATACCAGCTTGCGGTGCGTGATGTCTCTGGCATCCCCGTGGTGCGTGCGCTTGAGGGGCCGATGCGGGTTCAACCCGTTGACCCGGGCGGACAAGCGGCAGCCCATCAAGGCTTTGCGGTCAACGCGGTTCAAGCGTCAGGCGAGGCTAGCGCGCCCTCTGATCGGGTCGCGTTAGCCCCTGCACCGGATCTGTTGGATGAGGATGATTTGCCCGCAGATCCCTCTGCCGTGGCGACCCAACCCGCAGTGGAACCAACATTGGAACCTATTGAAGTCGTGGCAGAAAGCAGTTTGCCGTCGGAGAGTGATACGGTGATCGACATTGGCACGCTTCCCGTGGATCCGGTGGCCGCGGCCTTGGCCATTGCCGAGCAGATCAGCAGAAACACACAGCCCCTTTCGGAGGCTGGGGAAGAAGTTACCCGAGTTTCAGCGCCAAGCCCCTCTGTTGCACCACTGATCGCAGGGCCGAAAGTGATCGCGGCGTCTGTGCCCGGCGTGCGTCAGTCGCCACGCCCATTGATGCGGCCCGCAAGCTTGCCAACCGTGGCTCCATTGCCTGTGGCATTATCCAGGCCTGCGGCAGCAACAACGGCAGAGGTGACACCGGACGCCATTGCGGCGGGCACCCGTTTGGTGCAGCTTGGCGCGTTTGACAGTGAAGATGTGGCGCGCGCGGAATGGAGCAAACTGTCGGACCGGTTCGAAGATTACATTCCCGGCAAAACCCGCGTGATCCAAAAAGCAAAATCTGGTGGCAAGACGTTCTACCGGTTGCGGGCGATGGGATTCAAAGACCTTGCCGATGCGCGCCGTTTCTGTTCAGCTTTGATGGCGGGCAAAGCCGCCTGCATTCCTGTGGTGACCCGCTAACGGGTCTTGCGATCTGTATTCGTTGAGGAGTGTGCCATGTCTGATCAGGGCGCCTATGTTTTTGGCTGTGAAGGCATAACGCTTTCTCGTGCCGAACGTGATTTTTTTGAACGGTCCCAGCCTTGGGGCTTTATTCTGTTTGCCCGAAATGTGGACACGCCAGGGCGATTACGGGCGTTAACCGCTGAATTACGCGGATCCGTCGGCCGAAATGTTCCCATTTTTATTGACCAAGAAGGGGGGCGGGTCGCACGCATGGCGGCGCCGCATTGGCGTGTTTGGTTACCTGCGCTTGAACAGGCGCAGCTCAACAAACGGGACGCGTCGCGCGCGATGTATATCCGCTACCGGTTGATTGCGGATGAATTGATGTCAGTGGGTATTGATGGCAATTGCGCGCCGGTCGCGGATTTGGCTTTTGCGGATACGCACCCGATCTTGCGCAATCGATGTCTTGGCGAAGATGTCGTTCATGTGGTTGATCGGGCGCTTTCTGTGGCGCAGGGCCTGCTTGATGGTGGTGTTCTACCCGTTGTGAAGCATTTCCCCGGACATGGGCGCGCGACGCTTGATAGCCACAAGGAGTTGCCCCGTGTAAGTACACGCGCCAAGACCCTTCACAATACGGATTTTTTGGCGTTTGAAGGGCTGTCCAGCCTGCCAATCGGCATGTCTGCCCATATTGTTTTTGAGGATATCGATCCAGAGCATCCGGCCACGCAATCGGCCATAATGATGGAACTGATCCGTGAGGAGATTGGCTTTGGTGGGCTTTTGATGACGGATGATCTGTCGATGCAGGCGCTCGATGGCCCGCTTTCTTTACGCGCACGCCGATCACTGGATGCCGGTTGCGACATGGTCCTGCATTGCAATGGTAATCTGGATGAGATGGCCGAGGTCGCCGACGCGACCGGGACACTGAGTGAAATTGCCGCTTTCCGTGCCGAAAACGCGCTCTCTTGGCGTAAATCCCCCGTTTCTGTTGACATTTCAGCGCTTGAGGCTGAATTTCAAGGCTTGATGACAGGTCAGGCAACAGAGAACTGAACGGGGCGAATGGCTGAGCAGGACGCTTTTTCAGAAGATGTAATGTCGGTCTCAGAACGCTTGGCGGCTGAGGCGCTGATTGTTGATGTCGAGGGCTTTGAGGGGCCACTTGACCTTTTGCTGACGTTGTCGCGGACACAGAAAGTGGATCTTCGCCAAATTTCTATTCTTGAGCTGTCCGAGCAATACCTTGGCTTTGTTGAAAAAGCGCGACACCTCCGCATTGAACTGGCGGCTGATTATTTGGTGATGGCGGCGTGGCTGGCCTTTCTTAAATCGCGCCTTCTTTTGCCCCCGGACCCGTCAGAAGAGGGGCCGTCTGGCGAAGATCTGGCAGCCCATCTGGCGTTCCAACTGGAGCGATTGCAGGGGATGCGCGATGTCGCGGCCAAATTGATGGCACGCGATCAGCTTGGCAGGGATTTTTTTGCGCGCGGCATCCCCGAGGATGTGATGCGGGTGCGCAAGGTGACCTATACCGCAACTCTGCTGGATCTTATGCAAGGGTACGCCCGCATTCGCACCAAGGATGAGTTTCGTCCCTTCGTTATGGATCGCGACAGTCTGATGACCATGGAACAGGCATTGGAGCGGATGCGCGATCTGGTTGGATATGCGGGCGACTGGACCGATTTATCAAGCTATTTACCCGAAGGCTGGGTGCTGGATGGCAAGCGGCGCCGTTCGGCCACGGCGGCCAATTTTGCCGCCACGCTTGAGCTTGCAAAACGGGGCATGATTGACCTTCGGCAAGAGGATACCTTTGCCCCGATTGAGATCCGCAGGAAATCAGTATGAGTGATCAAGTGACAGAAAACCAAAAAGAAAGCCTGTTTGATGCCCCCCCCATGGGCGAACAGGAGCGCATGGTGGAGGCAATATTATTTGCGTCCGAAGAACCGGTGAGTGTTGCCGAGCTTGAGGCACGTATGCCGCATGGGGCGGATGCGGCCGAGGCGCTGGCCTATCTGGTCAAGCGGTACGAGGGGCGCGGTGTGCGGGTGGTGCGTGTTGGGGATGCTTGGGCGATCCGAACCGCGCCGGATCTGGGTCATTTGATGCAAAAAGAAACCGTTGAGACGCGGAAGTTAAGTCGTGCTGCGATCGAAACCTTGGCCATCATTGCCTATCATCAGCCGGTCACAAGGGCCGAAATTGAAGAGATCCGCGGTGTGTCTGTTTCACGCGGGACGGTTGACCAGTTGATCGAGATGGAATGGATCCGGTTTGGCCGTCGTCGAATGACCCCTGGTCGGCCTGTTACCTTTGTGGTTACCCCTCATTTTCTCGATCACTTCGGGTTGGAAAGCGCGCGTGATCTGCCGGGGCTGAAGGAACTGCGTGCCGCTGGTCTGCTGGAAAGCCGCCCGCCGCCCGGCATGATGCCCGGACCTGACACCGAAGACGAAGATGAGGCCACAACCGGCCAGTCTGAGTTGTTTGAGGATTGATCTTTGCAGATAGTAATGGGGTCGTGAATTTGCCCTAATTCTCTGCTATCCTGCGCGCAAGTAACAAAGTGAGAGCAGACATGAATGTGAACAGAATCGTTAATATGATTATACGGCGGGTGGTTGGAAAACTGATCAACCGCGGTATGGATGCAGGTATTGATCTAGCGGCAAAACGTGGCCGTGGTGGGAGCGGCGGCTCTGCTCAAGAGATGACGGCCGAAGAACGCGCGCGCGCCTCCCAAGCCAAAGCGCTGGCGAAAAAAGCCCGAAAAGGCGCGAGGATCACGCGAAAGCTGTTTTGAACGACGGATTCTGAATGTGCTGTTTGAGTGTGCTGGGGGCTAGGATTTAAAGTGCTTGGACAGCTTCAGGCCTTGGCCCTGATAGTTTGACGCAATGTCGACCCCATAGAGCGCCTGCGGGGTTTGCGACATACGCTCGTACACCAACCGCCCGACAATTTGCCCGTGTTCCAACACAAAGGGCGCCTCGTGACAGCGCACTTCCAAGACACCGCGAGACCCCGAACCCCCTGCTGCATCATAACCAAAGCCGGGGTCGAAAAAGCCTGCATAATGTACGCGAAATTCCCCGACCATGGCCAGATAAGGGGCCATTTCAGCGGCGCAATTGGGGGGGATGGCAATCGCTTCGCGGCTGACCAGAATATAGAATGCACCGGGATCAAGGATAATGCGTCCTTCGGTGGTGCGCACCTCTTCCCAGTACTCAGCCGGATCGTAATGTGCCAGCTTTGACAGATCGACCACGCCGGAATGGCGCTTGGCGCGGTAGCCGACCAGATCGCCGTTGGATGGTTTCAGATCAACCGAAAACCCCAACCCATCAGAAATGACAGGGGTGCCTGAGACGATTGGCGTTTTGTCATGCACGGCGCGCAGCTCTTCGTCGGTGAGAAATGTGCGGCCTTGACGGAAAATGATTTGCGTCAGCATCTGTCCGGGTTGGGCCACGACCGAAAAGCTCTGCGGGCAAATCTCGGCAAAAAGCGGCCCAGTATAGCCATCCGGAACACGGTCGAATTCTACACCCTGATCGGTGATCACGCGGGTCATGAGGTCCAGCCGCCCAATGGAGGATTTTGCGCTGGCAGCCCCCGACGTGCCGCTTGGCAAAGTCAGATGTTCCATCAAGGGAACCACATAGACACAGCCTTTTTCCAAGACAGCGCCGCCTGTCAACGGAAACTCATGCATCGTCAGATCAGCAAGGCGTTCGGTGACGGTGCGGCCAAGTCCGGGAAGGAAGGAGGCACGGACCCGATAGGCGCGCTCGCCAAGGCGCAAATCCAGACTGGCGGGCTGGATCTGGTCGTTCAGGATTGGCGAAGATGCCGCAATACCCCCTTCCGTGATCATCTGCCGAATTTGACTATCGGCCA
>DDMF01000083.1:26931-27864 GCA_002340515.1 Rhodobacteraceae bacterium UBA2553
CCCCTGCCGATACACTGGCTTGTACATCTGATGTCATTGCGGTTCTCCCTGTGGGGCGCTGGGGCCCATAAACAAAAACGCCCACCCCAATAAGGGGCGGGCTGTTTTGTGCGTTCGTCTTACCCCGGCGGGGCGTGTCAAATCAAGTTGGGGGGCCATGATTTGAACCGCAGCACCTGCGATAATAATGGTCGGGCTAGCAGGACTCGAACCTGCGACCTTCCGTCCCCCAGACGGACGCGCTACCAGACTGCGCCATAGCCCGACTGAGGCCCTTACATAGTGATTTTCACGCGTAGGGCAAGCCGGAAACCGCACGAATTCTTCCCCAATGCACACTTCTTTTCCCTTACGACCGGCCAGAGCGGTTCATCTGAACGGCGAGGGCATCGAGACGATCCGCCAAGGCCTGAAGAACGGGCAGATGTGCGTCTGTTCCGTTTGCACGGGCCAGACGAATGGAGAGTGTTGCGCTGTCAGGTTGCTCTGCGGTTTGTCCCGGAATTGGATCCGCTGGGATGTGCGAGATATCTGGCATATCGGGTGTCGCGGTCGACGGCGATTTTTCGGTCAAGCTCGCTGCGATATCCGTTGCCGGCGGCCCCATTTCCTCGTGTTGAGGCTGATCAGGAGCGATTATATTCGTGACCTCTGGCATCTCGGAGGGGGCATCCGGCGCCCCCGCAGCCTCAGCCGTTTCGGCGAACGCCGTTGTGGGGGCCTCAATTTGGCTTTCTGGCGCAACGGTATCTTCGGACATGTCACCTTCGAACGTGTCACCACCCGAGGCGGCGATTGGCGTTTCTGGCATCGATATCGGGGCCTCGACCAATGTGGCGGCTTCGGGGGCGCTGTCCAAAGAGGGTGGCAAGGTGACGGCTTGTGCCGGCGTTTCTGATGTTTCGGTGTTCGGTGCGACCGGGGGCTGCTCTT
>DDMF01000087.1:0-678 GCA_002340515.1 Rhodobacteraceae bacterium UBA2553
CTTCGACCACTCGGCCACCTGTCCGAGGGCGTTGTTAAGGGCAAACCCGGTGGGTTTCAAGCATCTTTCTGCCCGATTTCAAAACAATTTCCCCGTCACCTTAATCAACGAGATGAAGCGCCACACGTCTGTTCAAACGGCCTTTTTTCTCGATCTTGCCAATACGGACCCGGCCAATTTCGGCGGTGGATTTCACATGGGTGCCACCACAGGGTTGCAGATCAACCTGTTCATCCTCGGAGCTCATACGCACAAGGCGCACGCGCCCTGCCCCTTTGGGTGGCTGCACTGACATGGTTTTCACAAGTCCCGGATTGGCGACAAGCTCCTCATCGGTAATCCATTGTTCTGAAACGGTAAGATCACGCGCGATCAGGGCATTTAGTGCCTGTTCCAACGCCAGTTTATCCTCGGGCGGATGCTCCATAGCGAAATCCAGACGGGATTTTTCCGCCCCGATTTGCCCGCCTGTCACGGGCAGCGGGATCACCACGGATAAAAGATGCAACGCAGAATGCATCCGCATATGGCGCAGGCGCAAATCCCAATTAAGATGCTGCATCACCTCGGCGCCAATCGGGGGCAGAACTGCCCCATCATGCGGCACGAGAACCGTTGTCCCCTCGCCTTTCACACTTGTGGCCACAACCATCTCACCACCCGGCCAGCTTAGCCGCC
>DDMF01000087.1:769-7937 GCA_002340515.1 Rhodobacteraceae bacterium UBA2553
ACAAGCACACCGCCCCGATCCGTATGGCCCAGAACCGTCGCTGGTGCCTCGGTCAAATACGCATCTTGCAGATAAAGAGCGTCACTCATCGGCCTCTCCTTCCACACCTTCATCGCTGTTGTTTTGCATGTCTTCCACGGTCATCGCCACCGGAGCAGTGGACTTTTTCCTCCGTTTTGCGGTGGTTTTCGGTTTTGGCTGCAGGGCTTCGGGATTGCGCAACCAAAGATCACGCTGTGCAAACGGAATTTCAAAGCCTTCCTCGGCAAAGCGTCGCGCAATCTCATGATTCATTTCGCTTTTTACTGACATTGAAAAGTTCACATCACTCAGGACCGCGCGAATTTCGAAATCCAGCGCATCCGCCCCAAATCCAGAAAACAGCACCGCAGGGGGCGGGTTCACCGTGACCATTGGATGGTTTTCGGCAACCTCCATCAACACCTCCGCGACCCGATGCGTGTCCGTGCCATAAGCAACACCCACCGGCAGGATGATCCGGCCAATGGCATTGCCGCGCGTATAGTTGGTCACAACGCCGGAAATCAGGTCTGAGTTGGGCAGGATCACGTCCGAGCGATCAAATGTCTCGATCCGGGTCGAGCGCACCGAAATGTCGCGCACATAGCCCATTTGCCCCCCGACCTCGATCCAATCGCCTTCGGAAATGGGCCGTTCAATCAACAAGATAATGCCCGCAACAAAGTTGGACACAATGTTTTGCAGGCCAAAGCCGATCCCGACCGACAAGGCCCCCGCCACCAACGCCACCGAGCTCAGATCAAGCCCCGCCGAGGTGATCGCCAACAGCGCCGCGAGGAAGACCCCCACATAGCCAATCCCGGACGAAATCGCATTTTGCCCGCCGATATCCAGTTTTGTTTTCGGCAGGATCGAGGTTTTCAACATGGATTGCAGCAAACGCGTCGCCACATAACCGACCACAAACACAATCGCAAAAATCATGAATGTGCGCGGCGTGACGGTGGCATCTCCCAGCTTAAACCCGGCCATCACCTTGGTCCACAGCTCTGTCAAATCCGTGGTCCGTGCCCCCCAGATCAGTGCAAAAACCGGCAACGACATCACCGCGGTGCCAAGAGAAATGAGAATGGGCCAAAGCGCCTGCTCCGCCTCTTCCTCGTCACGCTTAACGATCACCCCATAAAGCCCAATGTAAAACCGATGTAAAATGATCAAGAACGCCAGCAACGCAAGGGTCAGAACCCAAGGGCCCAACAACCAGCTGGCCAAGGAACTGTAACCAATCGCGGCGGCCACCGGCCCCACAAATCCAACCAGCGTCGTGGCGGTCGAGACGAGGTTCAATACATTGTTGCGAAAGGCACCGTTTTGTTCATCGCGCGCCCGCAATTGCGTGTGCAGCCGCAGCAATCGGCCAATCCGCACAAGGAAATACCCAATCAGCGCAATGATCGGAAAAAGCAGCACCGCGCGGGTGGCATCGGAATACCCCTCATAATTCGCGACATCCCGAAACAGCGCCCAAAACGCCAAAAGCACCCCCAGAAAGGCCACGTTTACCCGCGCCTCAGTCCGGGCCACAGCCGAGGGCAATTCCAATATGGTCCAGCTTGCGCCTTCGATCCCAAACACCCGGTTGCCCACCCAGAGCGCACCAAAGATCAACATGCCCATTTGTGGTAAGACATCCGCAACCACCTGGCTGCGCAATCCCAAAACCCCGGCAAGATAGAGCGCAATCACCAGAAAATAGATGCCGATCTGTGGCGCAATCACTTGCCCCAGCGAGACGATAAATCCTACGACGCCCCGCGATGACCCGCTGCGTTTGCGCCGATGATAGGACCCAAGCTGCATCATCCAATGGCGGCCCCGCAGCAGCAAAACAGCCCCAATTGCCAAAAACACCAACGTGACCGGAAGATCCTGCTGGAAATCCTTCCGCTGGGCGTCACTGCCCCAACTCGCTTCCAACTCAGCCCAAGCCAATCGGGCTGAGGTGCGGACATCAACCAAAGCCTGCGGCCACAGCACCGGATTGATCGGGGTGGGCCCCAATTTCACAATCTGGTCGGCCTGGCGGCCGCGCATCAGCCCGTCAATTTCTGAAATCAGCACATTTGAACGTGAAAACGCCTCTTCAGCGGTTTGCACAGGCAAACGGGCCGCGTTCAATTCGGCGGTCAGTTCGGTCCGGCGCTGGGTCAGAATTTCCGGCTCCACGCCCGCCTGTTCTGGTTCCGGCCCCAATGTGGAAATCTGTGTCTTTAAGGTATTGATACGGATAGAGTTTTCTTTTTGCGCGCCCGAAAAAAGCTCGCGCCATTCAGTCAAATCCTTGCGCAGATCTGCCATCACCTGGTCCGAGGCACGCCCCACATCCAGCGCCTGCTCGACCCGATCTGCCAGCTGGCTCCATGCTCTGTAATCTGGTGCGCCATCGCCTAAGGTCACAATCGCCGACGGATCGTTTTCGTCTGGCGGCTCTGCCGCAGGAACATTGGTGGCATCCGAAACAGAAGCAGGCGCTGCAAATGTTGCAACGCCCTCTGTTACAGCCTCTTGCGCCATCGCCCCCAAAGGCAAAACCGCAACGCAGGCGGCCAGAAAAAGTCGAAGCATCAGACGTCCTCAAAAACCTCAGGCAACAGCGCCGCGTCCCGATCCAGCCATTCTGGCACCGGAAGCTCTTTTTCCTTTAGGAATACAGGGTTAAAGAGCTTTGATTGATAGCGCGTGCCATAGTCGCACAGCACCGTCACAATCTTATGCCCCGGTCCCATGTCGCGTGCCATGCGCACGGCACCGGCGATATTGATCGCGGATGATCCGCCAAGGCACAGCCCTTCGTCGCGCAACAGATCAAAGACATAAGGCAGCGCCTCTTCGTCGGAAATCTGGTAATTCATATCCGGCGTGAACCCTTCGAGGTTCTTGGTGATGCGAACTTGGCCGATGCCTTCGGCAATCGACCCGCCCTCCATCGCGATCTCGCCGGTCGTGTAATAGCTGTAAAGCCCCGCACCCATTGGGTCGGCCAAACCAACCTTCACGCCCTTGGGTTGCAGCACTTCGGCCACGCCCGCCAATGTCCCGCCAGAGCCGACCGCGCAGATGAAGCCATCGACCTTGCCGTCGGTCTGCTCCCAGATCTCTGGCCCGGTGGTTTCCACATGCGATTGGCGGTTGGCGACATTGTCGAACTGATTGGCCCAGATCGCGCCATTAGGTTCGGATTGTGCAAGTCGTTCAGCCAAACGGCGCGAATAATGCACGAAATTGTTCGGATTTCGATAGGGCGCGGCTGGCACTTGTACCAATTCTGCGCCTGCCAAACGCAGCATATCCTTCTTTTCTTCCGACTGGGTTTCCGGGATCACGATCACGGTTTTATAGCCCATAGAGGCGCCCACCAGCGCAAGGCCGATCCCGGTGTTTCCCGCCGTGCCTTCGACAATGGTGCCGCCGGGTTTCAGCAATCCCTTGGCGATGGCATCACGAATAATGAACNNAATGGTGCCGCCCGGTTGCAGGGCGCCGCGCGCCACCGCGTCTCTGATGATATAAAGCGCCGCGCGATCCTTGACTGACTGGCCCGGGTTCATAAACTCGGCCTTGCCAAAAATCTCGCATCCCGTCGCGTCAGAGACAGCGTTCAGACGGATCAATGGGGTGTTACCCACTGTGGCTGCAAGATCTTGTTTGATATCCATGATGTTCCCTTTTCGCGCGCGCAAATTCTGTCGGTTTGACCGTCTGTTCCTATTATGTGTAGGCGCGCGGGCGCAGGACTTCAAGAAGCGTGGCGCAACCGATCACGGTTTTGCGACAGCCACATCGCCGACAGCAAAAGCGGCCCATTGTCCGCCTCGCCACTGGCCACCAAATCCATCAGCGCCTCAAAGCTCAGGATATGGCTGCGAATGTCTTCCGCCTCGCCCAAAACCCCACCCAATCCCGCGACCTCTTGGGGCAGATCACAGATCGCCACATAGGAATAAAGGTATTCGGTTACAGCCCCCGGTGTGGGATAGTAAAACGCCACTTTTTCCAGCGCACCAAGAGTCAAATTGGCCTCTTCCAGCGCCTCGCGGTGGGCGGTGACCTCAGGCCTCTCGCCGGGGTCAATGCGCCCGGCAATGGGTTCCAAGATCCACGGGTGCAAATCCCCGCGCATATAAGGCCCGATGCGAAACTGTTCGATCAAAAGCACCGTGTCGCGGATGGGATCATAGGGCAGCACCGTGACCGCATCGCCGCCAACAAAGGCGGCGCGATTGACCTCTGGGCTCATCGTGCCATCAAAGCGCGGGAACGACAGGTCATGTTCCTCAATCGCAAAGAAATTGGTGTAAGGCCGCGCGCGTTTGGACACATTCAAGCGGTCCGGCCCCCAATCGGTGCGAAGTTCTGCTGGGCTTGGCGTGTTGCGCGCACGAACCTTGCTGGCCGCACGCAGGCGGATCATCGGAAACCGCGCTGCGATCTCTTGGGTCGACAGCACCCCCATGTAAGACATCACCTCAGATGCGGCCTCAAGAGTGATGTCGCCCCAATCCTTGGCCCAATCGGCAAGCGACCAAGGCACGCCAGGCGTCCACAACCCGTCTTCTGGAAAATAGACCTCTGCCTCTGCGGGACCGGTTTCGGTGAGCACCGTCATTTCAGCCAATGTATAGGCAAAACCACCTTCATAGTGGTTCAGCCGGGCAATGGCCTCCTCAGTCAGGCCTTCAACCAACAGACCGTCTGCCTGACCACCCGGTTGGGTCGTGATCATCGGGAAAATCTGATCTTTGGCCCAAAAGACCACGTGATCCGGCAACATGGCGGCACGCGCCGAAAACGACTGCCCCGCCAGCACAAGATCAAGCAAAGGTTGATGACACAGCGTGCCATAGAAAAACAGGTTTTTCATGGTGTTACGACCACTTACGCGCGGTGCGTTGGGTCAGCCAACCGCCCAGAAGACTGCCCAGCACCAAGGTGCCAATCACATCTGGTTGCGACAACATCAGCCCAAATTCCAGACCAATTTCCACCACCGCCCGGATCGCCTCGACCGGGCCATCATAGGATTTACGCAGCGACAAGCGCAGCATTTCATACGTTGAAAAGGAAAACAGACCCAGAAACCACAGCAAAAATCCAGACGACAGACCAATGCCCACAGCGCCCCCCATCTCCGATCCAATGCGTTTCCCGGTAAAGCGCCAGCCCACCAACAGGCCAACGGCGGCAAGCCCCGGTGACAGCCATTCAAACGACCGGCCTTCGGGCATATAGGGTTTGGTCAGATCCGCGACAAACCACCCCAAGGCGGCAAAGAAAATACTGGCCACGAGTTTCGCGGCCGTGGGCATTTTGCTGGGCATACTGCTCTCCTCCTGATCAGGGACGCCCGCGTGTTTCGCGGTCAGGCCGGGCTTGGTGCCGGGTTCTGGAGCGTCACCTGTACTACATCGCAATTACCCGAGTGGAAGGCCGCTGCACAAGAGGTCAGGTAAAAATTCCACATTCTGCGGAACCTGTCATCAAAGCCCAACAGCGACACACGCGCCCATTTTGCGTTGAACACATCATGCCAACGGCGCAGCGTGACAGAATAGCTTTCGCCAAAGGTGATCTGGTCGCGAAACGCAAGCCCTGCGCGCTCCACCTCTGATCGAAGTCGCGTTTTTGACGGAAGCATCCCACCGGGAAATATGTATTTTTGAATGAAATCAACGCCCTTGCGATATCTTTCAAACCGCCTTTCAGTGATGGTGATGATCTGCAGCACGGCCTGCGCGCCGGGGCGCAGACATTTGCGCACGGTTTCAAAATAGATCGGCCAGTATTTCTCGCCCACCGCTTCAAACATCTCGATCGAGGCAACCCCATCGTATTCGCCGGTCTCATCGCGGTAATCCTGCATCCGGATCGTCACCAGATCTGACAGGCCCGCATCATGAATTCGCGTCACGGCAAAATCATGCTGTTCCTGACTGATCGTCAGCCCGGTGACCCGCACCCCGCGCCGCGCCGCATATTCCGCAAATCCACCCCAGCCACAGCCGATTTCCAGCACATGATCCCCCGGCCCGACGCCCATTTGTTCCAACATGGACGCGTATTTTTGCTGTTGCGCATGTTCCAGGCTTTCCTGCCCCGACCGAAACAGAGCCGAGGAATAGGTCATACTGTCGTCCAGCCATAACCGATAGAAATCATTCCCTAAATCATAATGGTGAGAGATGTTTTTGCGGGCCTGCCTGCGTGAATTTCCATTCATCACATGGCGCAGCCGCTCGTATGCACGCACAAAGATCATACCCGGAAACCCATAGTAAAGCGTGTCATTGTCGTCCTGCATCAGATCCAGAAACGCCTGAAGATCCGGGGTCGACCAATCTCCTTCGATATAGGCATCACAAAAGCCAAGATCCCCTTCGCGCACGAGCCGCGCAAACACATCTGGATCATGGATATGCAATTCCGCCACATGGCCGGGCTTGGCCCCCCTCGCCCGGAACCGCCGCCCATCGGGCAACAGGAAATCAAGCTGCCCCCGGTTCAGGTTCTGAACAAGGGCAAAAACGCGCGCGAAATAGCGTGGCAGGCCGGAATGGCCCTGTGTGGATGTCAGGATCATGGCTCCCCCCGAGGCTAAACCTGAATGCCAATAGGCTAGGCGCAGTGGGGGTGAGCTGGCAAGATGGTCGTTCTGCAGGTGCAGAATGCCGTGCTGCATGGGCGAAATGACGCGCAGATCAGACACAATGGCGTGCGAATAAAGAGGGGCCGAAGCCCCCCTTATTGACGGCCTATGCTGCTTACAGCACCTGATCCAGGGCCGCGATCAGTTTGCTGACCTCCGCCTCGGTTGTGTAATGGGTAAAGCTGACCCGCAGCACGCCGTGGGTCGGGTCCACGCCCTGTGCGGTGAGCGCACGCACGGCGTAGAAATCACCACCACCCGCCATAATGCCCATCGGGGCCAGCTTCACCGCCAGCTCTTCACCGGGCATTTGCGAGGCCAGTGCCACGGTTGGCGCACGATTGGCGGCCTGATCTGGCCCCAACAGACGCACCGAGTTCTTGGCACTTACATAGTCCAAAAGCGGTTGCAGCAAAGCCTCCTCATGGGCGCGCATCAAGGAATGCGCCGCCCGTGCCGCCGCCGCACCACTAGCGGCCTGCC
>DDMF01000087.1:7963-12046 GCA_002340515.1 Rhodobacteraceae bacterium UBA2553
CCTGCCCATGATGGGCCGAAAGCGCCTCCATATAATCCGCCATACCGGCCGAGGCCGCAATTTGCGCGTGATCCGGCCCCGCGGGGGTGAAGCGTTTGTAAAGGCTGTCTGCATTGAAGTAATGCCCTTGGTTGGGCAGCGCCTCGCCCAAGCCGCGACGAATAACCATGATGCCTTGATGCGGCCCATAGGTTTTATAGGCCGAGAACAGGTAAATATCCGCGCCCAGCGCGTCCACATCCACAAACCCATGCGGCGCATAGCTGACCCCATCGACGCAGGTATAAGACCCGTTGGCGCGCGCCTTGGCACAGATCAAAGCCACGTCATTGATCTCGCCCACGACATTGGAACAATGGGGGAAACAGACCAGTTTCACCTTTTCGTCCAGCAAGTTATCGAGATCCGCCACGTTCAGATGACCGGTTTCAGCATCAATCTGCCATTCCCGCAGCTCAATGCCTTCTTCCGCCAAACGGCGCCACGGGCCGGTGTTGGCCTCATGATCCTGATTGGTGACGATGATCGCATCCCCCGCGTTCAGGTGCTGACGAAACGCATTGGCAAGAACGTAAGTGTTCTGTGTGGTGGATGGCCCAAACGACAGCTCATCCGTGTCCACGCCCATCATCGCCGCCAAACGGCTGCGCGCCTCGTCCATTTCCGCACCCGCCAAGGTGGACGCCTCATAAGGCGCATAGGGCTGAACTTTGCGTTGTGTGTAATAGCGCGTCAGGCGGTTTATCACCTGCGCGCAGGTATAGGACCCGCCCGCGTTTTCAAAAAAGGCCTGATCCTGCAACACATCCTCGGCAAAGGCCGGGAACTGGCTGCGCACCCATGTGGTGTCGAGTGTGGTGGTGGTGTCTTTCATCATTCTCTCCCGTATCCGAGAGCGCCGGGATATTTCCAGATCGGCGCGCCCAAAAGCTTTCCGTTCCGGCAGGTCTTCCAGCCAGCTGAGCGGGTCGCCCCTTGCCTCAGCAGCCCGCAGCCAAGTGCGGACCTTTCCCAATGGCTACCCCGTGAACCCGACAGGCGTCAAGTCCACAAAAAGGGCCCCCATATGGGAGCCCTTTTCATTCTTTTCAGCTTAGGCTCACTTGCCTTTGCGTTCAGCCCTAAGACCCAAGAAGATCGACACGCACATCAGCATCAGCACAATGGCAAAGGGAAAGCCCGTTGCAATGGCCGCGGCCTGAAGGGCTGCAAGTCCACCGCCGAGCAAAAGCGCAATGGCAATGGCCCCTTCTAGGATGCACCAGAACACACGCTGTGCGGTGGGGGCGTTGGTTTTGCCCCCGGCGGTGATCGCATCAATGACCAAAGACCCGCTGTCGGACGAAGTCACAAAAAACACAATGACCAGCACGATACCCACAAAACTCAGGATACCGGTCAGCGGGAAGGCTTCGAACATGGCAAACATCTTCAGCTCAAGGGCGGCGTCTTTCAAAGCTTGGCCTCCCCCGTTCATGGCATCCCCCATGATTTGGTCCAAGGCAGCCCCACCAAAGACCGACATCCAGATCGCGCCAACCACGGTGGGGATCAGCAAAACGCAGACGATGAACTCACGCACGGTGCGCCCGCGTGAGATACGCGCGATGAACATGCCCACAAAAGGCGACCAGCTGATCCACCATGCCCAGTAAAACGCGGTCCAGCCTTGCATAAAGTTGGCGTCTTCACGCCCCACAATGCCCGACAGCGCCGGCAGGTTTACCGCATAAGCCCAGAGGTTGTCGAAGAACCCGGTCAGGATCGCCACGGTTGGCCCCACAATGATCACCAGCACAAGCAACGCCCCTGCAAGGATCATATTCGCCTCGGACAGACGTTTCACGCCTTTGTCCAAACCCGCCACAACCGAGATCAGCGCAAATACGGTGATCACAATGATCAGCAGCACTTTCATCCCGTCACTCACCGGCACGCCAAACAGATAGTTCAACCCGCCCAGCGCCTGCGTGGCCCCAAGACCCAGCGAGGTTGCCAGACCAAAGATCGTCGCAAACACCGCCAACACGTCAATAATGTGCCCAAGCGGGCCCCAGGTTGCCTCGCCAAAGATCGGATAGAACACCGAGCGCATGGTCAGGGGCAGACCCCGGTTAAAACTGAAAAACGCAAGCGCAAGCGCCACAACCGCGTAGACCGCCCAAGGGTGCAGACCCCAATGGAAAATCGTCGCCGCCATCGCAAGATCACGTGCCGCGTCCGGATCCCCCACAGCCGCCCCCAAAGGCGCCCAGTCGGTGCGCACGCCAGCCTCGACGGCAGTGCCCCCCAAAGACGCCCCGTAATGCGAGATCGGTTCCGCCACACCCCAGAACACAAGGCCAATGCCCATGCCCGCGGCAAACAACATCGAGAACCATCCCGTATAGCTGTAATCAGGTTTGGCATCCGCGCCGCCCAACCGGATCTTGCCATAAGGCGAAACCACAAGCGCCAGTGAAAACAGCACAAAGACGTTGCCCGCCAATAAGAACACCCAATCAAACTTGCTGGTCAGTGCCGGACGCAACCAGCCAAAGAACTCCGCTGCCTGTTCTTTGAACACCAGGGTAAAAAATACAAATGCCACAATGGTTGCGGCGGATACGCCAAACACCGGATTGTGGATATCTAGACCCATGACCTGAACATTGTCCTGCCCAGCCTCATATGTGGTCTCTTCTTCTTGCGCCATGTGGCCTCCGTTTCATCCATATTTTCTGCCGTCATTCCTGTCTGGAACCGAGGATTTAATATGGGCCTAGAAGACCTCACGCGCGCCATTCCCGACATTTTCGTCGCAAATGAACAGTAATATGTCCATAGTGAGTATTGGTGAACAGGTGAATTGCCCCACTCTGGTTCAATGGGACATAGGGAAATAACCTGTTTTCCTAAAACTATAAAAGGACAGGGAACATGAGTATCAAACCACCGTTCACGGAGCTTGAAATAAACAAGGCTTCGTCTGGTTTTTACGAAGGGAACAGCATTCCAATTGCCTTGATCTCAAAAGGGATCATGGTGGCACTGGTGATTTGGGCGCTGGTCTTTCCAGGCAACGCCAATTCCACATTGGGAAGCTTGAACTGGAAATTACTGGAAGGGTTCAACTCCTTCTACATCGTTATCGTCGGCGCCTTTCTCTTCTTTCTGGCCATTGTCGCGATCATCCCTTCAACCGGGCGCCGCGTGATGGGCCTGCCCGGTCAGAAACCCGAGTTTTCGAACTTCTCTTGGTTTTCGATGATGTTTGGGGCCGGTCTGGGTGTGGGTCTGATGGTCTTTGCGACCGCAGAGCCGCTGGGCCTTTGGGGATCTAACCCTGTGGTGCTGTCAGGTGCCGTTGCCCCCAACACCGAAGAAGCGCTGCAATCGGCGTATCGCTATACCTTCCTGCACTATGGCTTTCATGCTTGGGCGATCTATGTGATGACCGGCCTGTCGCTGGCGTATTATGCCTATACCCGTGACATGCCGCTGACCATCCGCTCCGCGCTGACTCCGCTGTTTGGCAAATACGTGAATGGCTTCTTTGGTCATATCGTTGACGTGCTGGGTGTTGTGGCAACCATTCTGGGTGTGTCTGTGACCATCGGCTTTGGTGTCAGCCAGTTCATCGACGGGATGTATGCCATCACCGGGATGGAATGGATGATGGATATGTCAGGTGACGCACCTGCGCCGGGTAAAGTGGGTCTTGTGGCCGGTCTTGTGGTGATTATGGCAATGTCGATCCTATCGGCTGTGTCAGGCGTTGGTCGGGGGGTGAAATATCTTTCAAACCTGAATCTGGTTCTGTCGCTGATCTTGCTAAGCGTGTTTGTGATCTTTGGCTCATTTGCCTTTGCGATGTCCACCTATGGTGCGGCCTTCATCGATTACATCCTGCATATCGTACAGCTGTCGTTTGGCCCTTACGGTCCTCAAGCGGCTGGTGACTTTGCCAATGGCCTTCCCGAGGCGGCAGCCCCCTTTGCGGACGCCCTGAAAGGTGGCGCAACCAATGCATGGGGCAGCTTTGATGGCTTTGTCTCGGGTCTGGAAGGCGACGCCGCCGCCCTGCCCCAAGATGTGCTGCAA
>DDMF01000086.1:0-6455 GCA_002340515.1 Rhodobacteraceae bacterium UBA2553
TCTCAAGTTTACCCCGAAACGCATTAAGGGCGCGTCGCCGCATAAAAAGGGCGCCATGTGGCGCCCCTTTTTATGTCTTTGGTTCTTCAGATCAATGCGATCCTAAGATCCCGGTTTTGACCGAGTAATCCGCAGCCACTTCATAATCTGGGTCATCATCGCTGTCGACCATCAGGTGCCCTGCTTTGTTCAGCAACTGATGGCAATCACGCGACAAATGGCGAAGCTGGATCTTTTTGCCCGCAGCTTCATATTTGGTCGCAATTGCTTCGATCGCTTGCAGGGCAGATTGATCCACCACGCGGCTGTCGGCAAATTCGACCACAATCTCATCAGGGTCACCGTCGACATCAAACAGTTCAATGAACCCCTCGACCGAACCGAAAAACAGCGGCCCCTCGATTTCATAGACCTTGCGATCCCCTTCAACCCGGGTGCGCGCATGAATATGCGATGCGTTTTGCCAAGCAAAAGCCAGCGCAGACACGATCACACCGACAACCACAGCCACCGCAAGATCTTCGTAGACGGTGACGGCGGTCACCAGCAGGATCACAAAAGCATCCAGTCGTGGCACGCGGGTCAGGATGCGGATCGAGTTCCAAGCAAATGTGCCGATCACCACCATGAACATCACGCCCACAAGGGCCGCCAGTGGGATCTGCTCAATCCAACTTGAGGCGGCAACAATGAAGAGCAGCAAAAACACCGCCGCGGCAATACCTGCAATTCGTGTGCGCCCACCGGATTTCACGTTGATCATCGATTGGCCGATCATCGCGCAACCGCCCATGCCGGCAAAGAACCCGGTGACCACATTGGCGGTCCCTTGTGCGATACATTCTTGCGAGGCGCCGCCCCGTTGGCCGGTCATTTCACCGACAAGGTTCAGCGTCAACAAGCTTTCGATCAAGCCAATTGCTGCCAGGATCACGGCATAGGGAAAGATGATTTGCAGGGTTTCAAAGGTAAGCGGTGCAAGGGCGGTGCCGTAAAGCCCTTCGCCTTCGCCAAACATCCAGTGAAAGCTGGGCAGCCCGCCCTTGATCGAAGCCAAATCGCCCACAGTTGGCACATCAATGCCAAAGGCGATCACAATCGCCGCGACAACGCCGATCCCAGCCAGGGGGGCGGGGATCAGATTGGTGACTTTGGGCAGGCCCCAGATGATCAACATGGTCAACCCGACGAGGCCCAGCATGGAATAAAGCTTCATACCCGACAGCCACATTTCGGTGTTGTCCGGATCTTTAAACTGGGTGAGCTGGGCCAGAAAAATCACAATCGCCAGCCCATTCACAAAGCCAAGCATCACCGGGTGCGGCACAAGGCGAATGAATTTGCCCCAATGCATAACGCCCGCAAACACCTGCAACAGCCCCATCAGAACCACCGTGGCGAACAGATATTCTACCCCGTGTTGCGCCACCAACGCGACCATCACCACAGCCAGCGCGCCCGTGGCCCCGGAAATCATCCCCGGNNGACCACCAATCAGCGCGGTGATCAATCCAACAAGAAACGCCGCATAAAGCCCCACCAGCGGATGTACACCGGCCACAAACGCAAAGGCCACGGCTTCGGGCACCAGCGCCAAGGCCACGGTCAGACCTGAAAGGATTTCGGTTTTGATCCGCGCAGGCGTCAGCGCATTATTCGGCGACAGCCGGTAATCGGGGCGTTCAATACGGGCGGCATAGCGTGCCAAAAGGGCTCGGGGCATAAATTCACCTTGCAGGAGGGGTTGTTCGCAAGCCCGGTTCCTAACGGGTCTCGCATGAAAAAGAAACACCTGTGAAGGGTCCAGCCCGAATTTACCCCTTGTCGCATCGTGATTTGATGATGATCACCCCACTGGGACATGGCCGCGCTGAATGTTTGGCATCATCACAGGTCCAAGATCACAGGTCCGAGTTTCTGGTGTCCGTTCCGCATTTCCCTGCGCACCAGAACTTTGGTCTATGCGCCACATATGCGCCAATCGTAGGCCGCCGACGGCAAGGGTCGCCTCGTAATTCCACTTGCCAGCCACCGCCCATACCCCCAAAGTCCGAACAAAACCGGACAGGAGAGCAGCATGGATACGGGCACCGTAATTGGCGTGATTGGCGGATCAGGCGTCTATGACATCGACGGGTTGGAAAATGCCCGCTGGCAAGCGGTGGACACCCCATGGGGCCGCCCGTCAGATGAGATCCTGACCGGCGTTTTAAACGGCGTGAAGATGGCCTTTTTGCCCCGTCACGGGCGCGGTCATGTGCATTCCCCAACTTCAGTTCCGTACCGCGCCAATATAGATGCGATGAAGCGGCTGGGGGTCACCGATGTCATTTCCGTTTCGGCCTGTGGGTCGTTTCGCGAAGACATGCCGCCGGGTGACTTTGTCATTGTGGATCAGTTTATCGACCGGACTTTTGCGCGCGAGAAATCTTTTTTTGGCACTGGTTGTGTGGCCCATGTGGCGCTGGCGCATCCCACCTGTCCGCGCTTGGGTGATGCCTGTTATCAAGCGGCCAAAGACGCTGGGATTACCGTGCACAAAGGCGGGACGTATCTCGCGATGGAAGGCCCGCAGTTTTCCACATTGGCCGAAAGCCGGATGTACCGCGAAAGCTGGGGCGCGGATGTGATTGGCATGACCAATATGCCCGAAGCCAAACTGGCCCGTGAGGCAGAGCTGTGTTACGCGTCGGTCGCGATGGTCACCGATTTTGACTGCTGGCATCCGGATCACGACAATGTCGATGTGGCGCAGGTGATTGCGACCCTGACCGGGAATGCCAGTAAGGCCCGCGATCTGGTGGCGCGCCTGCCAGACGCGTTGGGCACCACGCGCGCGCCCTGCCCGCATGGCTGTGACCGCGCGCTGGAATTTGCCATTATGACCGCCCCAGAAAAACGGGATCCCGCCCTGTTGGCCAAGCTTGATGCCGTTGCAGGACGCGTGCTGTAGTGCGGCTTCAGGGCGTTGATATTGCTCGCTTTGTCGCCTTTTTCGGCATGGTGTTGGTTAATTTTCGCATCGCGGCGGAGGTCACAACCCAAGGCGGATGGGGCGGCGCAAATGTGGATGCGGGATCAGTTGTTGATTGGCCCGCCTTGATCACGGGATTGACCGAGGGGCGCGCGGCGGCGCTTTTTGTCATTCTGGCTGGCGTTGGCTTTGCGCTGGGCAACCCTGCCTGGCACCTGACCCTGCGCCGCGCGCTGTTTTTATTTGCAGTTGGCATGGCGGACATGCTGATTTTCGACGCGGATATCCTTCATTTCTACGCCTTGTACTTTCTTGTTGGTGCGCTGTTTATCGGGGCCTCAAACCGTGTCCTTCTGCTTGGCGTCGCTGGGTTCGTCGTGATCGGCGCACTTGCCCAAGCAATGCTGACTTATGACCAGGGCTGGAACTGGGACACTTTGGTCTATGCCGATTTTTGGACCCTCACCGGGTTTCTGCGCCACACATTTTACAACGGCTGGCATCCGGTGTTCCCATGGGCTGCATTTGTTTTGTTTGGCATCTGGCTGGGGCGGCAAAGCCTTAGCCGTGCACCCGTGCAAATCACGATGTTGATTGTGGGCGTAACCGTCGCCTTTGTTACCCAATGGGCCAGCACATTGTTGGTTGAACTGCCGGAGCTGGGCGAGCTTTTGGGCACCACGCCCATTCCGCCCGGCGTATTGTATATGGTTGCATCTGCGGCCACGGCGACGGCTGTTTTAGGGGGCATCTTGCTCCTCACGCCGCTGCTGACCCTGTTGCGCCTCGACCAGATCCTGGTCGCACCGGGGCGTATGACGCTCACCCTTTATGCCGCGCATATTCTGATCGGAATGGGCCTGTTGGAAAGCATGGACCTGCTAAGCGGGCAATTGAGCAGTTTCGAAATATTTGCCTATTCTGTGGGGTTTGTCACCTGTGCCGCATTGTTTGCCTTGTTCTGGTTGCGTAAGTTCCGCCGAGGGCCGCTTGAAGCATTGATGCGCATCGTCACCGAAGGAAAGACATGAAAACCGTCAAAGATTATATCCGCACCATCGTTGATTTCCCGCACGAAGGGATCCTGTTTCGCGATGTCACCACGCTGTTTGCCGACCCGCGCGGGATGCGCATGGCGATTGACCAAATGCTGCACCCCTATGCGGGGCAACCCATTGATAAGGTTGTCGGACTTGAAGCGCGCGGCTTTATCATCGGGGGGGCCATTGCGCACCAATTGGGCACCGGATTTGTTCCTATTCGGAAGAAAGGCAAACTGCCCGGCGAGACCCATTCGCAAGCCTACACCTTGGAATATGGCGAAGCCGTTGTAGAGATGCATACCGATGCTATTCAACCCGGTGAACGGGTGCTTTTGGTGGATGATTTACTGGCCACTGGCGGCACCGCAGGGGCTGGGATCAAACTTTTGGAGCGCGTTGGCGCCGAGATCATTGGCTGTGCTTTTATCGTGGATTTACCGGAGCTTGGCGGGCGCAAAGTTCTCGAAAATCTGGGCATGGATGTGCATGTTCTGTGCGAGTTTGACGGGCTTTAAGGTCCCTTCAAAAAACCATGTACATGAACCGCTTGTTAACCAATGATCGCTAAACAGATCCTGTCTGTTGGGAGCAACAGACGCTGCTTGTGCACATGTAACTCATAGTGTGACGCCCCGCTGCACCCACGGTGGGGCGTCATTTTTTGCCTAACCCAACGCGTTTTGCGGAAAATTATTCTGTGATGGCGCCCTTGCTGATCTAGAGCGTTTCCACCTACGTCTAACGGACACAAGCAAGAAATGACATCACATGCCCCAGCCATCAAAGCCACTGCGAGACAATCCCTTTGCCGCGCAAACTTTGGCGCCGCGCCATGAGCTAAGTTTTTACGATAGCCGCTCGGTTGTTCTCGGTCCAAATGCGCCACCGCTTACCGCCCTTCAGGCCTGGACCCTCGCGATGTCCAAGCCCGTCCCCTTTCTTAAATCCGCGTTCAAAATTCGCGATGCCATCGCCGCGCGCTTTGGGGTGAAACGCATCGGCGGTTTTTCCAACACGCCCGTCACCCATGTTGAAGTAGGGGATAAGCTTGATTTCTTTCTTATAGAAGACATCACGCCCCACCGGCTGACACTCACCGAACGCGACACACATCTGGACGTGATGACCTGTGTCACAGCACAGGATGGCCGCGTGACAATCACCTCATCCGTTCTGACACATAACTGGTTTGGAAAAGTTTATATGTGGCCGGTGGCCCCCGCACATAAGTTGATCGTTGCCCTAACGCTTGCGCGGTTAAAGCGCGCTGTGGCTCAGGGGATGGTTACGGCGCGCGAAACATCACCCCCGGGTTCATAATCCCGTTTGGGTCAAGCGCAGATTTGATCGACCGCATCGCGGCCAAACGCACCGGATCGCCGTAGCGTTCAAGCTCGGCTGGTTTTAACCGACCCACACCATGTTCCGCGGAAAATGACCCGCCAAATTGATGTACCAAGTCATAGATCATTTCGCGGATTGCCGCGACCTGCCCGGCAAAATCTTGCGTCTCATGCCCCTTCGGCGGAAAGACATTGTAATGCAGATTACCATCCCCCAAATGACCAAAGGCATTCACCCGGAACATTGCCATCGCGGCCAATGCCGCATCGGCCTGACGCAAAAACGCCGGGATCACCGACAGAGGCAACGAAATGTCGTGAGAGGAAATTGCGCCTATTTGGCGATTGGCCAACGGTATTTCCTCGCGAAGCTTCCACAGGGCGTCGCGCTGCGCGCCACTTTGGGCAATCACCCCATCCACCACAAAATCAGCCTCAAGGGCGGCCGCGAACAGATCTGTTAACACCTCTTCAGCGCTCCCGCCTGCGCCAAGTCCAAGCTCAATCAATACCGACCAAGCAGGGCGGTCTTCGAACGGTTGAGGGCCGCCCAGCCCCGCCTCATCCAGAAATGCAAACCCGGTGCCAGAGATCAGCTCAAAGGCCGAAATCCCTTCGCCGACCTGTTCTTGCGCCAACAATAATAAAGCCAAAGCCGCAGCCGGGTCCGGCACCACCAAAAGCGCTGTTCCCATAGATTTCGGGCGTGCAAAAAGCCGCAGTGAGGCCGCAGTGATCACACCCAAAGTGCCCTCGGCCCCACACAATAGGTTGCCCATATCATACCCGGTGTTGTCTTTGCGAAGTCGCTTCAGGCCATGCCAGATCCGCCCGTCTGGCATCACCGCCTCTAGCCCCAGACACAGCGCGCGGGCATTCCCATAGCGCAACACATTTACGCCACCCGCATTGGTCGACAGACATCCCCCAATGCGGCAAGAACCATCAGAGGCCAAGGACAGGGGGAACAGACGGTTCACGCCTTCAGCCGCAGCTTGCAGTTCGGCAACAATAACCCCGGCCTCTGCGACCACAACATTCTCATCTGGGTAAATCTCACGGACCGCGTTCATCCGCTCCAGCGACAAGATGACC
>DDMF01000086.1:6510-6714 GCA_002340515.1 Rhodobacteraceae bacterium UBA2553
GGCAGGCCGCTAAAATACTCGACACTTGGCCGACATTTCTGGGTGCCAACAGCAAACCATCTGCCCCCTGAAACAACCCGCGCGGCTCCTCCAAATAGCGCGTGTCCAGACCCCGAAACACATCCTCCGGCAATTCAGACCGCAACTGCGTCTCAAAATTCCCGTCCACGTTTCGCATCACGCCCTCTTTTTTCTTGTCAAAAA
>DDMF01000086.1:6732-29183 GCA_002340515.1 Rhodobacteraceae bacterium UBA2553
AATATCCCCGCCGGAGGCAGCCGAGCGGCGCGAGGCCCGCAACATAACCCGCTGTCACCCAACCATCGTACGGCCACGCCGGTCTGATCTGAGATTGGCATAGAGAACATGGTTGCGCCAGCGTCCGTTGATTTGCAAATAGGATTGCGCCACGCCTTCGTACTTATAGCCAACCTTTTCAAGCACCCCGCGCGAAGGGGTATTTTCTGGCAAGCACCCGGCCTCTAACCGGCTGAGATCAAGCTCGTTAAACGCATAATGCACCAGCGCCTCAAGCGCTTCGCGCATATACCCCATCCGCGCAAAACGCTCCCCCACCCAATAACCTGTGGTGCCCGCCTGCGCAGGACCACGGCGGATATTGTCCAGCGTCACTGCCCCGATCAGCGCCTGATCTTCGCGCCGAATGATGAAGAGTGGCAATGCGGTTCCCCCCGCCACCGATCGGTTGGCCCAATAGACCCGGTTGGTAAAGCTTTTGCGCGTCAGGTGATCCCCGGCCCAAGTGGGCTCCCACGGGCTTAGGAAATCCTGACTGGCCGCGCGCAAAGCGGCCCAGGCGCGATAATCGCCATGCTGCGGCGGGCGCAGCGTCAAACGCTCTGTTTCGATCCGCAGTTTCTTGCGTGACCGGGACGAGAACGGGCCAATCATCATGCCGCCTTTCGCATCTCAGACAGGCTGGCCAGGCTTGGGGCGTCCTCTGCTGGGCCGTAAACAGCCATCGCCATGGCTGCCTCCCCGGCGATTTTCGCGCCAATCGCGCGTATTTCATCCAGCGTGACAGCATCGATTTTCTCAACCGTTTCGGTCAGGTCCGGCACCCGGTCCCAGATACCCACAAGGCGTGCCATACGTTCCACACGCGAGGATGGGCTTTCCAGCCCCATCAGAAGCCCCGCTTTCATTTGCGTGCGCGCACGCTCCATTTCGCGGGTCGACATATCTTCGGCACTGCGCATCAGTTCGCGCATCGTCAGCCCGGCAAGTTCGGAAATATCTTCGCCCGAGGTGCCCGCATAAATCGTCATCATCCCGGTGTCGTCATAAGACCCCAGTTGCGAGAAGATCGAGTAACACAGGCCGCGTTTTTCACGCACCTCTTGGAACAGGCGCGAGGACATGCCGCCACCGAGACCCGAGCTGAACAGCTGTGCTGCGTAAAACGCATCATCGCGGTATCCCGGCGCCTCAAGCCCCAGCGTGAAATGTACTTGCTCCAATCCGGGGCGCAGCTCAATCCGTTCGCCGTTGGCCCATGTCGCCGGCACTTCTTCCTGCGCGCTGCCACGGGTCAGGCCGCCAAATGTGGCCTCTGCCATGCGCATAATCTCATCATGATCGACCGCACCGGCAGCCGACAGGATCAGGCGTTCGGGGCCATAATGCTGTGCGACAAACCCAGCCAGATCTTCGCGGCTAAAGGCGCGCACACGTTCCGTAGGGCCCAGAATGGTCCGGCCCAAAGGTTGATCCGGAAAGGCCACCTCTTGCAGCCAATCAAACACCACATCGTCCGGCGTATCGAGCGCTTGGCCGATCTCTTGCAAGATCACACCTCGTTCGGTTTCGATCTCGTTCAGATCAAACACCGGGTTCAGCACGATGTCGGAAATCACATCAAACGCCAGCGCCACGTCCTGTTTCAGAACCCGCGCATAATAGGCCGTGACCTCACGCGAGGTATAGGCGTTCAGATATCCGCCCACATCCTCGATCGCCTCGGCAATCTCAAGCGCGGAACGCTTCTCAGTGCCCTTAAAGGCCATATGTTCCAGAAAATGCGCGATGCCATTTTGCGGCGCGGTCTCATGGCGCCCACCGGCCATGACCCATATTCCCAAGCTGGCACTTTCCAGCCCCGGCATCTGTTCTGTCGCCACACGAAAGCCGTTGGGCAGTCGCCCGATTTGCACTGTCATTTAGGTTATTGTCCAATCTTTTCGTGGATCACGGTTTTAAGCGCTTCAAGCTCGCCGCCGACGCGCGTCACACGTTCGTCACGTTCAAATAGGTCCGCCATGCGCGGGGGCAAGGGGGCATCCTGACCACAGGCCTCTTTTACGGCGGCGGGGAATTTGGCGGGATGTGCTGTAGCCAGTGTGATCATCGGGGTTGCTCCCAAGTGATCGCGGGCCACTTTCACGCCAACGGCGGAATGCGGGCACAGGACTTCGCCAAAATGGGCAAAGCTCGCCTTGATCTCTGCCTTGGTTTCATCTTCAGACACGCGGCCGCTGTCAAATTGTTCGCGCAAGTATTCCATCGCCCCTTGGCTGATGGAAAATCCGCCATTTGCAAGATCATCCATCTGTCCCGCCACGGCCTTGCCGTCGCGACCGTAAGCGTCAAACAGCGCGCGTTCAAAGTTGGAGCTGACCTGAATATCCATCGACGGTGAAATCGACGGGGTCACGCCCGCTTTGGTATAGGCACCGGTTTCCATCGTGCGGTGCAGAATGTCGTTTTGGTTGGTAGCAATCACCAGTTTTTCAATCGGCAGGCCCATTTGCTTGGCGATGTAGCCCGCAAAAATGTCGCCGAAGTTGCCGGTTGGCACGGTGAAGCTGACCTTGCGGTGCGGCGCACCGACGGCCACAGCCGAGGTGAAATAATACACAACCTGCGCCAGCACCCGGCCCCAGTTGATCGAGTTCACACCGGCGAGTTTCACCTCATCTCGGAACTCAAAATCATTGAACATGTCTTTCAGACGCGCCTGGCAATCGTCGAAATCACCATCCACGGCCAATGCGTGTACGTTTGATTCCGTAGGCGTGGTCATCTGGCGGCGCTGCACCTCAGACACACGGCCATGCGGGTAAAGGATGCAGACGTTGACGTTGTCCAAACCACGGAACGCTTCAATCGCGGCAGAGCCTGTATCGCCAGAGGTTGCACCGACGATGGTCACCGTCTCGCCACGTTTGGCGAGTGCTACTTGAAATAACTGACCAATCAGTTGCATTGCAAAATCTTTGAACGCCAAGGTCGGCCCGTGGAACAGTTCCAGCAGGAAATGACCGGGTTCAAGTTGCACCAAGGGCGCGCGCGCATCGTGGCCAAAACCTGCGTAAGCCTTGGCGATAATCTCACGGAATTCTTCGTCCGAAAAGCTGCCTTCGACAAAGGGGCGCATCACGCAAAAGGCCGCTTCCTCATAAGACACACCCGCCAAATCCGCGATCTCACCCTTGGTCATGGTCGGGATGGTTTCGGGCACATAAAGGCCGCCGTCACGGGCAAGACCGGTCAGCATAGCGTCTTCAAAGCTCAGAACCGGGGCCTGTCCACGGGTCGAAATATAGCGCATTTGGGTCATCCTTTAAGCGTGCGGATTTAAGCGTTCCGGCGCTTCATACGCCAAAGTGCAAAGCCTGTCATCACCGACCATGTGATGGCGAGCAAAAACCATGTGCCGACATATTCAAGATGGCGGTTGGGGATGCTGTCGGTCGTCACGGGCATCGGGTGCAGGGCCGGGTCGGTTTGCGTGCGCAGGATCACAAACACCGGGTCAGTGCCCAGATGCGCGGCCATTTTTTCCACATCGCGGGCAAACCAGATATTGTCTGCCAAATCATCTTCGGGTGTATAGGAATTGCGATCCTCGGGCCAATGCAGGTTGCCGGTAAGGGACAGGGACGTGGCGGGCGCATGCGCCAGAGCTTGGCGCAGCCTGATAAAGCCGCGGTCCAAAAGGATCCGGCGCCCATCGGTCAAAGTCACAGGAGAGATTATCCGGTAGCCCGCGCCGAAATCGCGGTGCGAGGCGAGCACGCGGATATAGGGCGCGTTGATCTGACCTGAGAACTGTACCGGCAGAAACTTGTCTGCCTCGGGTGAAGGTGCATTTGGCAGATCCACGGGGTCTGCTGCAATCTTGGCCTCAATCTCAGCAATCACACCCGCCTTCCAGTTCATCCGCTGAAGCTGCCATGTGCCCAGACCGATAAAGATCGCCAAGACAATCACACTCAGGACGGCGGTGACAAGGAACTTCCAGTTCATCTGAACAACCTTTGGAAATTGGCCCGGGACATGGGTCGGGGAAAGGAGAAAGGGCGCGAGGTTTCCCCCACGCCCCCTATTAGGACCGAATTTGGGTCAGGCTCAACCGCCCCAAACGTAGACAGCAGCAAAGAGGAACAGCCAAACGACGTCCACAAAGTGCCAGTACCAAGCGGCAGCTTCAAAGCCGACATGGCTTTCAGGGGTGAAGTGACCGCGAATGGCGCGCAGGCAGCAGATCCCCAAGAAGATGGTGCCGACGATCACGTGAAAGCCGTGAAAGCCTGTCGCCATAAAGAAGTTCACACCGTAGATGTTGCCTGCAAAACCGAATTGCGCGTGGCTGTATTCATAGACTTGGAACACGGTAAAGATTGCGCCCAGAAGCACTGCGATGGCCAGACCATTGATCAGGTCTTTGCGGTTGTTTTCATGGGCAATCGCGTGGTGGGCCCAAGTGACCGCCGCGCCCGACAGAAGCAGGATCAGCGTGTTGATCAGCGGCAGGTGCCAAGGGTCAAAGGTCTCAATCCCAACCGGAGGCCAGACACCGTCAATTTTCGGCGAGCCTTCGGTCATTGGGTAAAGCGCATGTTTGAAGAAGGACCAGAACCAGGCCGCAAAAAACATGACTTCGGACATGATAAAGAGGATCACGCCGTAGCGCAGGCCGATTTTCACCACCGGAGTGTGATCGCCGGTTTCCCCTTCGTGCACCACATCCGACCACCAGGCGAACATGACGTAAAGGACACCCGCAAGACCGATCGCGAAGATCCAAGGCATGCCTTCGGCCATCCATTTAACGGCGCCAAACAGCATGATGAAGCCGAACAGCGCCCCAAGAAGGGGGTTAATCGACGGGGGCAGAATGTGATAATCGTGGTTCTTAGCGTGTGCCATTTTGCGTTAGGTCCCTGTATTCCAGCCTGATTTCAGGCCCTTAGTTAGCAGTTGCCGTCGGAGTGGTTGCCAGTCTAGCAACCTCTTCGGGCAGGTCTGTTTCGTGAAAAGTATATGACAGCGTGATGGCTTTGACGAATTTCGCCTCACGGTCGTCGATCAGTTCCGGGTCGACATAGAAGGTCACCGGCATGGTGACGCGTTCGCCCGGCTGGAGCACCTGCTCTTCAAAACAGAAGCAGTCAATTTTGGTAAAATACCCGCCGGCGGCATAGGGGGCGACGTTATAGCTTGCGGTGCCGGCGATCACCCGGTCGGTGGGGTTGTAAGCCTCGTAAAAGGCCAATCCGGTTTCGCCGATCTTGATGCGCATTTCATGCTGCAGGGGTTTAAATTCCCACGGCATGTCGCGTTCCAGCGAAGCATCAAACCGCACCAACACCGTTTGATCCAGCACCACGTCCGATCCCTTGGCCGCAACGCTGGTTGCGCCGCCAAAGCCTGTGACCCGGCAGAACCAGTCGTAAAACGGCACAGATGCCCAGGCGAGTGATCCCATGACGATCACCACACCCACCGCCTGAAGCGCTGTTTTATGAAGGGCGCTTAAGCTCACTCAGAAGCCTCCGCCGCGGGTTTGTAAAGCTCGCCGACTTTGACCACGGTGATCCCGTAGACGAGGGCGACAAAACCAATCAGCACAAGGCCAAGGCCAAGATTGCGGCCAAAGCGGCGTTTGTGCAGTTCGTGATCTTCTTTAAACGCCATTAACCCCAGCCTCCTAGACCGTATGGTTTCAGACCCGCCTCAATCAAAAGCGCGCCATAGTGAAGGAACAGATAAGCGAGCGAGAGTTTAAACAGCCCGCGCTCCGCTTTGTGTTTATCCGCCTCAGAGGCGTCATCATTGCGGCGGAACACATCCCATGCGCCTTTGATGAACATCGCATTCAGCACCACGGCAACCACCATATAGGTCGGTCCGCCAATAGAGGTCACGCCCAGCGCGATGGCCACAAGCGCCAGAACCAAGGAGTAACCAAGGATATGCGCACGGGTGGCTTTGCGCCCGTGGGTCACAGTCATCATTGGCACGCCCGCATTGGCATAGTCGCCTTTGGTAAAAAGCGCCAAGGCCCAGAAATGCGGTGGGGTCCAAGCGAATGTCAGGGCAAACATCAAAATGCTTTCAATCGACACGCCGCCGGTCGCAACCGCCCAGCCAATCATCGGAGGGAAGGCACCCGCGGCGCCCCCAATCACGATATTCTGTGGGGTCCAGCGTTTCAGCCACATGGTGTAAATCACCACGTAGAAAAAGATCGTAAAGGCCAAAAGCGCGCCAGCCATGATATTGGCGGCCAGTGCCAGCATCACACAGGCAAAAAACGACAGGATCACGCCGAGCGACAGCGCTTCGCCCTCGCTCACTTTCCCGGATGGGATCGGGCGCGACTGGGTGCGCTTCATCAACCGGTCAATGTCAGCGTCCCACCACATATTCAACGCGCCAGAAGCTCCGCCGCCGACGGCGATAAACAAGATCGAGGCAAACGCGATCAGCGGGTGCACGCCAACAGGCGCCACCGCAAGCCCCACAAGGGCGGTGAACACAACAAGCGACATAACGCGCGGCTTAAGAAGGGCAAAATAATCGCCGAACTCCGCCTCGCGGGTGTCGCAGGAAGTATCAAAACTGGCGTCGCTCATATGTCCTCACTCAGGCTGCCGGGGCAATCAGGGCCGGGGCTGGCGGATGGGGTACGAAAAGGGGGCGTCGGGAAACCGTCGCCCCACCAGAGGGTTTAGTTGGCAGATGCCACTTGAACAGCAGGGATCGAAGCAGGGTTGCCCGCAAATTCTTCGATCGCGCCTTTCAGCCAAGCGTCATATTGCTCTTGGGTCACAGCTTTTACAGTGATCGGCATATAGGCGTGGTCTTTTCCGCACAGCTCTGAGCACTGGCCGAAATAGATGCCTTCTTTGCCTTCGTCGACTTCGAACCACAGTTCTGCCAGACGGCCGGGCACGGCGTCCTGTTTCACAGCAAAGGCGGGAATGGTCCAGCTGTGGATCACGTCAGCACCAGTCACCTGAACAACAATCTTTTTGCCCGTTGGCACCACAACAGCGGTGTCCGTCGCCAAAAGATAATCACTTTCTTTATAGCCGTTTTCAACAAGTGCGGATTTGTCCAACAGGAAGCTGTCAAAGCCAAACTCATGCTCGGGATATTCATAGCCCCAGTACCACTGGTATCCGGTCGCCTTAATCACAACATCCCCTTCAGGGATCACTTGCTGCTTGAACAGTACCGGAAGCGAAAACGCCCCGATGAAGCAAAGGATCACAACCGGAACCAAAGTCCACGCAATCTCAATCGGGGTGTGGTGGGAAAAGGTTGACGGCGTTGGGTTGGCGCGTCGGTTAAACCGAACGATGCACCAGATCAGCAGCCCCGTCACAAACAACGAAATCGCGGTGATGATGATCAAGATCATCTGGTCCAAGCCCTGAGTCGCCTCGGCGATTGAGGTGGCCGCGGGCTGAAAGCCCATACCGCCATCAACGGGCGCACCTTTCACTTCCAAATTGCCCAAGCTATCTTGGGCCATGGCACCGGTGGCGGCCAAAATGGCAGTTGCAGTTGCAATTACGCTGCTGAAACGCTTCATATCGTCTTTTCATCCCTGTCCGCGGAGGGTTCGTCGGCAGTCACCCCGACATTCCCCCGGATCATCTCCATCTCAACGGCAATTCCTGACAGCGTTCCTCTTTTTTTGGTCTGAAATCAAACCCAAGAGGTATCCCGCAAGATTCCGTTGTTTCTCTTTGGCTTGAAACCATATTACAACGAGAGGAACAAGGAAAACCTTCTCAGGTTAAGCAATGATCCATGTCAAATCGACGATTTCGAGGACCAAATGACCGACGCCACACAGTTTCGCCCCTTCGACACCCATATTGACCTCGAAAACGCCACTGAGATTCTGGCCGACGCCACCCGTGGCGCAGATGATGGCGAGTTATTTCTCGAACGTCGCCGATCAGAATCGCTGGTCTTTGACGATGGGCGCATTCGAAATGCCAGCTATGACGCCTCTGAAGGGTTTGGTTTGCGGGCGGTCAAAGATGAAACCGCGGGCTATGCGCATTCCACGGAAATTTCCGAAGCCGCCCTGCAACGTGCTGCGAGCACGGCAAAATTGGCGGTGGGTGATGGCGGTGGCACATGGGCGGATGCGCCCACACCGACCAATCGAAAGCTCTATTCCGATGCTGACCCGATGAATGATGCGGCGTTTTCGGTGAAAATTGACACGTTGCGCGAAATTGATGCCTTCACCCGCGGTCTGGATTCCCGTGTGGTGCAGGTTTCGGCCTCAATGGGAGCGTCGTTGCAAGAGGTGCATATCCTACGTCCGGACGGTGGGTTGGTGTCTGACACCCGCCCGATGACGCGACTAAATGTCTCAGTCATCGTGGAAACCGACGGGCGGCGCGAAAGTGGCTCGTCCGGCGGGGGCGGCCGCATTGGGTTGACCGGTTTGATTGAGGCCCAGAACTGGCAAATGCATGCGCGTGAGGCATTGCGTATCGCCCTGGTGAACCTTGAGGCCATTCCCGCACCGGCTGGGCAAATGGATGTTGTGTTGGGCAACGGCTGGCCCGGCATCCTGCTGCACGAAGCGGTGGGTCACGGGCTTGAGGGGGATTTTAACCGCAAAGGCACCTCTGCGTTCTCTGGTCTGGTCGGTCAACAAGTCGCGGCCAGGGGTGTCACGGTGGTGGNNGATCGCTGTCGGTCGATGACGAAGGCACACCCACAGGCCGCGCCGTGTTGATCGAAGACGGCGTGCTGGTGGGATACATGCAAGACCGCCAAAACGCGCGGCTCATGGGGGTCGCGCCCACCGGAAACGGACGCCGCGAAAGCTATGCCCACGCCCCCATGCCACGCATGACCAACACCATTATGGAAGGTGGCGACGCCACGCCAGAGGACGTGTTGGGAGAGTTAAAAGACGGCATTCATGCGGTGGGCTTTGGTGGTGGACAAGTGGATATCACCAATGGGAAATTCGTGTTCAGCTGTACTGAAGCCTACCTTGTGAAAGGTGGCAAAGTGGTCGCGCCTGTGAAAGGCGCCACGCTGATTGGCGACGGGCCACAAGCGATGAAACAAATCCGCGCGATTGGTAACGATATGCGCATGGATCCGGGCGTGGGCACCTGTGGCAAAGCCGGGCAATCTGTGCCGGTTGGCGTTGGGCAACCCACGCTTTTGATCGGCGGTTTGACCGTGGGGGGATCAGCGGCATGACCGACACGTCCCGCCCCACATTTCCACCCCTCGTGATCTACGCCATTTCCGCGTTAATCACGTGCGTATTACTTTTTGTCATTGGCCTTGTGTTTTGGGCGGTCATTTATGGCGTGCAAACCCTTGGCGGAGGTGACGCAGACTTTGCGCAAATGGGCAGAGTGATGAGCGCCGTTGTCTTGTTTGCCGCAGCCCTCACTGTCGGCCAAGTCGCGATTGTTCCGTTGATGCCCCTTGCGATTGCTCTGTTCGTGGCAATCGGGCGCAAAGTCGGGCAAAGCCGAAGGTTGGCAGTTTTGATTGGTTTTGGCAGTGCTGAGGCGTTTGGGCTGTGGCTTACCCTGACGCGCGACACAGAAACATTACACACAGTTTCAGGACATCTCTTTTTGTTTGCAATCCCCGGCGCCCTTGCAGGGCTGGTATTTTGGCGCACATTGGGCCGCACGCGCAAGAAGTTGGGGCCACAAGCCTAACATCCTGATCAGGGTCAGATCTTAGGTGTTTCCAAAAGAGTTCAAACTTTCTCAAATCCGTTAGGACGGCGTTAACCTTTCCCCGCGCATGGTTAACCGGCAAGAGACGGATACAAACATGGCCGAGGATTTTTTCCCTTCCAACCACCCCACCCCCTCACCCCAATGTGCGGAAGATGAGCGTGCTTGGCTCCGTCTCTTGCGGTCACGCCGCGTTGGCCCGACAAGTTTTTTCAAGCTGATCCGCGAACATGGCACCGCACAAGCGGCGCTGGACGCCTTGCCGGATGTTGCGCAGGCGGCTGGCATCAATGAGTATCAACCCTGTCCTCTGGCTGTTGTGGAAGAGGAAATGCGCCGCGCCCAAAAGATAGGCGCACAGTTGATTTGTTGGGGAAGCCGCAATTATCCCGTGTCGCTGACTGAAATTCCCGATGCGCCCCCATTGATGTGGGCGATGGGTGATATCTCGCTGCTGGCGCGCCCGATGGTCGCCCTTGTTGGCGCACGCAACGCGTCCTCGCTTGGGCTGCGTATGGCCGGGCGATTGGCGAAAGATTTGACCCGCGACGGCTATGTTGTTGTTTCTGGCCTTGCCCGCGGGATCGACACCGCAGCCCATGAGGCCGCATTGGAGCATGGTCAGACCATCGCCGTCATGCCCGGCGGCGTTGATCTGATTTACCCGTCTGAAAACACCAAACTAGGCAAAGCTATTGCTGAAAATGGGCTGCGTCTGTCGGAACAGCCGATGGGCCTGTCCCCGCAGGCCCGCCATTTCCCTCTCCGCAATCGAATCATATCAGGCTTGTCACAAGCCGTGGTCATCGTTGAGGCGGCCGCCAAATCCGGCACCATGATTACAGCCCGCAATGCCCTTGATCAGGGGCGCGACGTCTTGGCGGTCCCCGGACACCCCTTTGATGCCCGCACCGCGGGATGCAATATGCTGATCCGCGATGGCGCCACCCTGGTTCGCCACGCAGATGACGTATTCGAGGCGATCAGCGGCGCATTTTCACACCCTTCATCCGTCGAATCCCGCCAGTGTAGCGCTGTGGAACCGAGTTCGGCCCCAAAGCCGATTTCGGCGCCACAACCGGCGCGCAGTCTGACTGAAACATCAAAGCTGCACGACCAAATTTTGGCGCGTCTGGGCCCACGTCCCCTGGCAGAAGATCAATTGATCCAGGAGTTGGGCCATCCGGCGCATGAGCTTTCGGCGGAAATCGTAACGCTGGAGCTTGATGGACATATCATACGTGGGGCTGGCGGGTTGCTTGCACGCAATAGGTGAAGCGATTGGTAATAAAAAATAACCAATTTTGACATAATTCTTGCGCAATCGTTACAAAACGGTTGCGCTGCGATGCAGCATTCCCTACCAATCACCCACGAAATCCAGACACCACCATCGACACCGGGGAGAGATGCCGATGCGCGAGTTCCAGAAAATTCTAATTGCCAACCGAGGTGAAATTGCCATCCGCGTGATGCGTGCCGCCAATGAGATGGGCAAGAAAACTGTTGCGATTTACGCCGAAGAAGACAAGTTGGGTCTTCATCGTTTCAAGGCGGATGAAGCTTATAAAATCGGCGAAGGCATGGGGCCGGTTGCGGCTTATCTGTCGATCGACGAAATCATCCGGGTGGCCCTTGAATGCGGGGCAGATGCAATCCATCCCGGCTACGGCCTATTGTCGGAAAACCCCGATTTTGTGGATGCCTGCGAAGCCAATGGCATCACTTTTATCGGGCCCAAGGCTGCCACGATGCGCGCCCTTGGGGACAAAGCCTCTGCCCGCCGCGTAGCGATTGAGGCAGGGGTTCCGGTTATCCCAGCCACCGAGGTTCTGGGTGACGACATGGATGTGATCCGTGCCGAGGCCGCTGATGTTGGTTATCCCTTGATGCTCAAGGCATCCTGGGGCGGCGGCGGGCGTGGCATGCGCCCGATCTTGTCCGAAGGTGAGTTGGAGGAAAAGATCCTTGAGGGTCGTCGCGAGGCGGAAGCCGCCTTTGGCAATGGCGAAGGGTATCTCGAAAAGATGATCACCCGCGCCCGCCACGTAGAGGTGCAAATCCTTGGCGACAAGCACGGTGAGATTTACCACCTGTTTGAACGCGACTGCTCCGTGCAGCGCCGCAACCAAAAAGTGGTTGAACGCGCCCCTGCCCCTTACCTGTCTGAGGCACAACGCGCCGAAGTCTGCGAGTTGGGTCGCAAGATCTGTGCCCATGTTGGGTATGAATGTGCTGGCACCGTTGAATTCCTGATGGATATGAACACCGGTACTTTCCACTTTATCGAAGTGAACCCGCGTGTTCAGGTTGAGCATACGGTGACCGAAGAGGTCACTGGCATCGACATCGTGCAAGCTCAGATCAAGATCGCCGAAGGCAAATCGCTGGTCGAGGCAACGGGCAAAACCGATCAATCCGAAATTCGCCTGAACGGCCATGCCTTGCAGACCCGGATCACCACCGAAGATCCGCAAAATAACTTTATCCCCGATTATGGCCGCATCACGGCCTATCGCTCGGCCACCGGTATGGGCATTCGACTGGATGGCGGCACGGCCTATGCGGGCGGCGTGATCACACGCTATTACGACAGTCTTTTGGTGAAAATCACCGCACATGCGCAAACTCCATCAGCCGCAATTGCACGGATGGACCGGGCGCTGCGCGAGTTTCGTATTCGCGGCGTGTCGACCAATATTGCGTTTGTGGAAAACCTGCTGAAGCACCCGACCTTCCTGTCAAACGAATACACCACCAAGTTCATCGACGAAACGCCCGGCCTGTTTAACTTTAAAAAACGCCGGGATCGCGGCACCAAGGTGCTGACCTATATTGCGGATATCACCGTGAACGGCCACCCCGAGACCGAAGGTCGCGCGGCCCCGCCAATGGATTTGAAGGCCCCAAAAGCCCCGGCCCATGGGACAGTTATTCCTGCGGGCACGCGCAATTTGCTTGAAGACAAAGGTGCCAAGGCTGTGGCCGATTGGATGCTGGCGCAAAAGCAACTTTTGCTGACGGACACCACGATGCGTGATGGGCACCAATCGCTGTTGGCCACCCGGATGCGGTCAATTGATATGATCAAGGCAGCCCCGGCCTATGCGTCAAACCTGTCGCAGCTGTTCTCGGTTGAATGCTGGGGGGGCGCGACTTTTGATGTGGCCTATCGGTTCTTGCAGGAATGCCCGTGGCAGCGTCTGCGCGATCTGCGCGCCGCCATGCCGAACGTGCTGACGCAGATGCTTCTGCGCGCCTCAAACGGCGTGGGGTACACCAATTACCCGGACAATGTGGTGAAAGAATTTGTGCGCCAAGCGGCGGAAACCGGTGTGGATGTGTTTCGGGTGTTTGACAGCCTCAACTGGGTTGAAAACATGCGCGTGGCGATGGATGCAGTCGGCGAGTCCGGCAAGATTATTGAGGGCACGGTCTGTTACACCGGCGACATCCTGAACCCGGACCGGGCGAAATACGACCTGAAATACTATGTGAATATGGCCAAAGAGCTGGAAGCGGCTGGCGCGCATATTCTGGGCCTGAAAGACATGGCAGGGCTGTTGAAACCCGCCTCTGCCTCGGTGCTGATCAAGGCGCTGAAGGACGAGATTTCGATCCCGGTGCATTTCCACACCCATGACACATCCGGCATCGCTGGCGCAACCATCTTGGCGGCCTCTGCGGCTGGTGTGGACGCGGTGGATGTGGCAATGGATGCGTTTTCTGGCGGCACGTCGCAGCCTTGCTTGGGATCGATTGTCGAGGCCCTGCGCCACACTGATCGCGACACCGGCCTGTCGATTGAGGCGATCCGCGAGATCAACGATTATTGGGAGCATGTGCGCGGGCAATACGTGGCGTTTGAAAGCGGCCTCGCATCACCTGCGTCCGAAGTTTACCTGCACGAAATGCCCGGCGGTCAATTTACCAACCTCAAGGCGCAAGCCCGGTCTTTGGGGCTTGAGGAACGTTGGTCCGAGGTGGCCCAGACCTATGCTGATGTGAACCAAATGTTCGGCGATATTGTCAAAGTGACCCCGTCGTCGAAAGTGGTGGGTGACATGGCGCTCATGATGGTCAGCCAGGGCCTGAGCCGTGATCAGGTTGAGGACCCAAACACCGATCTCTCCTTTCCCGATTCTGTGGTCGACATGATGCGGGGCAATCTGGGCCAGCCCCCCGGGGGGTTCCCGGATGGGATTGTCAAGAAAGTGCTGAAAGGCGAAGCCCCCGACACGGCCCGCCCAGGCGAAGGCTTAGCGCCCATTGATCTGGAAGCCGCCCGATCAGATCTGTCATCGGAACTCAACGGGTTTAAAGTCGATAATGAGGATCTGAACGGTTACCTCATGTATCCCAAAGTGTTCCTTGATTATATGGGCCGTCACCGTGCCTATGGTCCCGTGCGGACCCTGCCCACCAAAACCTTCTTTTACGGCATGGAGCCGGGCGAAGAGATCGCGGCGGAAATTGATCCGGGCAAGACCTTGGAAATTCGACTGCAAGCTGTCGGTGAAACGGACGAAAAAGGCGAGGTGAAGGTGTTCTTTGAACTGAACGGTCAGCCGCGCGTGATCCGTGTGCCAAACCGACTGGTCAAAGCCACCACCGAAGCGCGCCCCAAAGCCACCGAAGGCAACCCAGACCACGTGGGCGCCCCAATGCCCGGCGTTGTGGCCAGCCTTGCGGTTTCGGTTGGCCAAGAGGTGCATGAGGGTGATCTTCTGTTGACCATCGAAGCCATGAAAATGGAAACCGGCATCCACGCCGAACGCGACGCCGTAATCAAGGCCGTTCATGTGGCGGCTGGCAGCCAGATTGATGCAAAGGATTTATTGATCGAGCTGGAATAATCCTGCCGCGACATCCCCCTTTTCAAACACCCGGTCAGCCGCCATGCTGGCCGGGTGTTTTCGTTTAAGGACTAGATATGACTCTCATCGCGACACCCATCTATGCCGGCCTTTTGGCCCTTTTGTTTCTGTATCTCAGCAGCAAGGTGATCCGCACCCGCCAGACCGAAAAAATCTCGGTTGGGGATGCGGATAATAAACTGATGATCAAGGCGATGCGCACCCAGGCCAACTGTATGGAGTATGTGCCGATTGGGGTGTTGCTGTTGCTATTAACCGAACTTCAGGGCGCGCCGATCTGGGCGGTGCATCTGTTGGGTCTGATGCTGCTCACGGGGCGTGTCATGCATGCTGTTGGCTTTGGCCGTACGCCACAGATCATTCCCCTGCGCAAGACCGGCATGTTGCTGACACTGGCCATGATCGGGCTTGCGGGACTGGCCAATATTGCCCACGCGCTGTTCTGACCCGTAATTCCGCACCAATCTGCATTTTCTGCAAAAAAGACGGGGCAATATGCATTTTCCACTTGCAGGGGGCGGCTGGATTTCCTACATCACGCCTCACCAAGGAAGCGGGCGTAGCTCAGGGGTAGAGCATAACCTTGCCAAGGTTAGGGTCGGGCGTTCGAATCGCCTCGCCCGCTCCAATGGTCCCTCGTCAGGGTGTGACAAGATCGAAAGATCGGCCCCGTCACAGCAGACAAACCCCAGTGATCGCAAGATCACGAACACGGTGCGGGCGTAGCTCAGGGGTAGAGCATAACCTTGCCAAGGTTAGGGTCGGGCGTTCGAATCGCCTCGCCCGCTCCAATCAAAAAAGCCTCCGTTTTTCGGGGGCTTTTTTGTTGGTTGCCTCGGAACCTCGGCCCCAATATCGCCTGCCCATAAAAATCGCCTGCCCATAAAAAAACGGACGGGCAAGGCCCATCCGTTTTTCGCAAGCAGAGTGTTTGACCGTCAGCCAACCGGCCCGACGCACCAAACGCTCCGGTCGGTTATCAGGCTGATTGGCGAAATTCGCCCGTTTCCCGTGATGCCAGCTCCATGATCATGGTCTGGATCTGGTTGCGCACGGCATCGTCACTGATTGAGGACAACGCCTTTGCGGCACGTGCGGTGCGTTCATCAAGATGCGCCGCCACCGCCTGTTTCGTGTCACTAAACCCTTCAAAGAAATACGAAGGTTCTACGCTTAACAATTGCGCCACTTCATACATGCGACTTGCCGAAATCCGATTGTGGCCCGTTTCGTATTTTTGCAATTGTTGAAAGGACAGACCTAATTTTTCGGCCACATTGGCCTGTGTCATGCCACGCAGCAGTCGAATTTCTCTTACTTTTCGCCCCACATGGGCGTCCACTGGATGCACCATAATCTCACCGTTTCATTTGTTTCCCGTATAGCGAGAGTGCCATAAGCCCGTGAATAAGCAATTGATGAGCGATGAACAAAAATGTGTAAAATTTTACCGCTAATGGGTGATTTATTTACCATTCAGACGTTACATGACTTGTAAAACAAGGGGTTCCTTCCGTAAACTACGGTGACATGCGTTAACCTTTACCCATCAAAATACAACCACACGGTCAAAAGCTCACCCATATGTCTACCGACCAAGCCCCAGCCCTGTTATTTGAGATGATGCGCTCCTTTGCAACGTTGGCGCACACGCTCAACCTGTCGGTGGCGGTGCGCGAGCTGGGCAGCACACGCCAAACCGTACGACGCCACATCGCGTTGCTTGAAGAATTTAAAGGTGCCCCCCTGTTTGATCTGGAGGATCGACAGTATCGCCTGACCCAAATGGGGCGCGACAGCTTGGGCGAGGCCAATACACTGCTCGCCCGCGGCGAAGCATGGCTGCACAATGAAACCAGCCAACGTAGCGGTTTGTTTCGATTGGCGGTTCAGGACGGCCCCGTGCCATATTTGCTGCAGCAGCACCCTTTGTCAGAGATCTGGCGCAGCTCGGCGCCACTGATCCGCTGGGGGTTTCACATCTGGGCCAGCGCCGAAGGGCGCATTGAAAGCGAGGCCTTTGCCCCCCTGCGCCCCTATTTGATGGTCTTTCGCCCCAATGAGGATGGTTGGGTCTGTACCGAAGTGGGCGAACAATCGTCTTTTGCCACTTGGTTCGGTTGGAAATGGGAACGTTCGTCAGTTGGGCGCGGGATTGCGGATCTGCCGGGGGGCGAAGGGTTTGCCCGGCTTCTGACCGAACCCTTTCGCATGGTGCAAGCCGACCAAGGCGTGCGTCTGGACCATATTTTTACCAAGGTGCGCCGCACCCCCGAGGCAGAGCTGGAATCGATCAGTTATCACCGTCTGGCCCTAGGTTGCCGCTTCCCCGACGGCAGCTTTGCCCTCGCCACTTTGGTGGACCGCACGCATAAAATCTTGATCGAAGATCTGCCCGAAGAGCTGCGCACCTCGATGCCAGAGGCAATGATCATGGATATTACGCCACCAAAGTAGCGGCTCCCTGCCGCTCTTTTCCCGGTGCAACACTACCCAAACAGGCACATTTCTATCACTGGTTGTCATTTTCCACGAATCAGGGACGCGTACACACCCTTGGGTTAACCTTCTCCCTATCACTGGTTGCACGGGAGATTCTAATGACCATCCATGATACCTTTGCCGGCGCTCAATATGTGTCGGCCATTCTTGATCTGGCAGAACAGCACAACCTCGTGCTGGAAATTGGCTGGGATTTTCAACACTATAGCGCGGTTTTGGCCGAACACCGCCCGGAACAGGCCGTCGGCAAACCGTTTGATCCGGCGCTTCACACCATGAACGAAAGCAATGCGTTCTGGATCCTTGGCTGGACCCGTGAAGGAGAGTTGATTCACACTCAGGCCATGCGGATGTTTGATTTGGGCGGGCTGCGCCTGTCAGATTATCTTGCCCATAACTTTCGCGACTTCCCACCAACAGGGTTGGATTTGGACATGGAGCGCTCGACTTACCGGCCCGGCCCCGGAGCTGGGCGCATCGGCGGACAGGTCTTTTACCATGGTGAGCTTTGGGTGAAACGAGACCCACGGTTTCGTGGGACGGGCTTGCCCGGCGCGCTGGCACGCTTTGCGATGGCCACCTGCGTATTGCGCTGGTCACCCGATCACATCTTTGGCTTTATGCCCGAAGGCTTGGCCTATCGCGGGCTGATGGAACGTGAAGGCTATATGCATTCCGACCCCGGCGCGCTGACGTGGCACATCAAAGGAAAAGACACGCCTTTGCGCGGGTTTATGACCTATATGAGCCACGAGGATCTTAGCTTTATCCTCAAGCTGCCTACATCCGAAACCCTGCCTGCGCTTGCCGCGTGATCAAAAGGCTTTGAAGGTCAGTGTTGTCAAAGACCGTTCAATCCCATCAATGCCAGCCACAAGCTGTTCATTGATGTATTTTCCTACGTCCTCACCGTCGGGGATGTAGAGTTTCAGCATCAGGTCAAAATCGCCTGACGTTGAGTAGAGTTCCGAGTGAATTTCGCGCTGCACAATGGCTTCGGCCACTTGATACGTCGCGCCCGGGCGGCAGCGCAATTGAACAAAGACACAGGTGGACATAGGCGGGTTCCTTTTTCGGGTCTGTCTTATTCGGCAAACTGCCACACTCTGTGTCTGAATACCACTGGACGCCTGCCAGAATGCCACAGGCAGACAGGAACTTGAAAATGCCTGCTTTTCTGGCGCACGCCAGCGCCCTATAAAGCAGGCCAGACAGCAAAAGGACACGCCGATGCGCAGCGCAAAGGTCACCCGCTCAACCGCGGAAACCAATATCACCGTTGAGATCAATCTTGATGGCACAGGCCAGTACGACAATCAAACAGGTGTTGGGTTTTTCGACCACATGCTTGATCAACTGTCGCGCCATTCGTTGATTGATATGACCGTGCGCGCCAAAGGGGATTATCACATTGATGATCACCACACCGTCGAGGACACCGGCATTGCGATCGGTCAGGCGCTGGCCCAGGCGCTTGGCGACAAGAAAGGCATCCGTCGTTACGGGGAATGTCACTTGCCGATGGATGACGCACAGGTGCGCGCCGCCCTTGACCTTTCTGCGCGTCCGTTTCTGATCTGGAATGTGGGTTTCACCGCGCCCAAAATTGGCAATTTCGACACTGAACTGGTGCGCGAGTTTTTTCAGGCCCTGTCGACCCACGGCGGCATTACGTTGCACATCGACCAGATCCACGGGTTCAATGCCCACCATGTGGCCGAGGCTGCCTTTAAAGCGGTTGCACGAGCGTTGCGGATGGCGGTTGAGACGGATGCGCGGATGGCAGACGCCCTGCCCTCGACCAAAGGTGCGCTTTAAGCGCAGCGAAATACCAGTCAAAAACAACACAAACCGCGCTCTTGGGCGCGGTTTTTCATTTGCCATCATGATCGAACAGAGACCTTCCTGTGACGATTAGAAAACCACTGGAACGACTGACCCCCAAGCCCTTTATCTTGGGGATATGACCGGATTGACCGGGAACAGGTCAAAGGGGTCAGCCAAGTCTCCGGCGATGCCTAAGACCGGCAAAATCCGGCCCTAAACGGATGACGCCAAAAGCGATCAGGACGCCGGAAGACAAAATACTGGATCACAGAAAAAATGATCGAACACTCGTTACCATCCTGACGCTCACACTGCGTCAACTTTGTGTTAGAGATCATAGGGTCCATGACACTGTCAAGTTGTTTGTTGACAGTGTCAAATTGGCGACTAAGCTAAGTTCAATGAGCGAACAGGATAAAACGAAAAGACCCCATCATCATGGGGACTTACGCAATGCATTGGTCGATGCGGGCATTGCATTGCTGACCGAGGGTGGTGCGCAGGCGCTGACCCTGCGCAAATGTGCGGCGCGCGCTGGCGTGTCGCATGCGGCCCCGGCCCATCACTTTAATGGGCTTGCGGGCTTGAAACACGCCATTGCTTTGGAAGGGTTCCACCAACTTCGAGCACTAATGACAAACTGTGACGGCTGTACCAATCCCGATGCCCTGACGCGATTGAAATCCATGTGCCTGTGTTACATCGAATTCGCCGTCGCCCACCCGGCGCTCTTTGATGAGATGTTTTCCATCAATGCAAAAGATATAATTGAAGGGAACGTCACAGAAGAGCTGCAGGGGATCTATATGAACTTTCGATCCTTTTGCCTGCCCTTTGTGCATGAGGACCTTTCGTTGGAAACCATCGAACTCCAAGTACGGTCGTTTCTACGCGGCTATACCCACATTGCGGTTTCGGGCCAATTTGGCCCAAAAGGCAAAGATGGGTACCCGCTGGGCCCAGTTGATGCGGCCATGGGTATATTGGACCATCTGGCCCTGCCCCCTGCACGATCTCCCGGCAAGACTTGACGCCCGCAAGGAATTGCGCGAATTCAGGCAGGCAATCACCACCACCCGGAGAGACCCTCATGCTGACCGTAATCATCGACTATGACAGCGGAAACCTGCACTCGGCCGAAAAAGCGTTTCAACGCATGGCCGTGGAAACCGGGGCCGGAGAGGTGATTGTCACCTCATCCCCCGAAGATGTCGCCCGCGCGGACCGTATCGTCCTGCCCGGTGACGGGGCTTTTCCCGCGTGCAAACAACAGCTTGATGATCATCGCGGAATTTTTGAAGCGGTGAATGAAGCAGTAATGCAAAAAGGGCGCCCCTTCATGGGGATCTGCGTCGGCATGCAAATGCTGGCCACCGTCAGCCGCGAATATCAAGACACGGCTGGTTTTGATTGGATCCCCGGTGAGGTCGTGAAAATCACCCCGGACAACCCGACATTCAAAGTGCCTCACATGGGTTGGAATGACCTGATCATCGACAATCCCCATCCGATTTTTGACGGCATTGAAACCGGCGCGCATGTCTATTTTGTACATTCTTACCATATGCTTGTGGAAAATTCAGCGCAACGTCTGGCCCATTGTGATTATGCCGGCGACATCACCGCCATTGTCGGGCGCGACAATATCATCGGCACGCAGTTCCACCCGGAGAAAAGCCAGGCCACGGGGCTGCGCATGATTGGGAACTTCCTGAACTGGAAGCCATAGCGGCAGCATGCACTCCGACAGTTTTGCCATAAAAAAACGCCGAGGCCTCCCCGCCCCGGCGTTTTAACGTGAGTGGCACCATTTGTGGTGGCTGCCAAGGAATGCTTTTGTGTTACTTCACACGCTTCCAGGTCTGCTTTTTGCAAAACAGCGCAACGCATCCGGACACTTTCAAGGTGCTGCCGGACATGGTCATTTTTGAATTGAATTCTTTGCCGGTCGAGGGCTGCCAGATGGTGCCATTTTTGTAATACCCATCGCCCTGTGCCTGCATGTCCCAGACCAAACGCTTGCCGATATTGGGGGTGGTGATTTCACCGCTTGCATCAAAAGCCTTTGAAATTACGCCACAAATCTTTTCGCCACCGCATTTTGAGAATGTCACATGCGCATAATGCCCATCGTCCACCTGCGTTTTCCAAACACCCAAAACCGGATCCGCCAATGCGGGGGCGGCCATCGCAAATGTCACCGCAACTGCGGCCAAAACTCGTTTCATCTTTCTCTCCCTGAGCATTCTTTTTTTCCATCCTGCCCGCAGTTTGCCCAGTCTGGCAATATTGACGTGGCGAAAGGGCGCAATTGGCGCACCGTTGCCGAGCCTTGCCCAACAAAGGATGACATGCCAAAAGGGCCGCAGATCACAGACCGATATTTACAGGAGAGCCCCATGATCCTCTACCCCGCCATCGACCTGAAAGACGGCCAATGTGTACGCTTGTTGCGTGGCGAGATGGAGGCAGCGACGGTGTTTAACGACAATCCAGCCGCCCAGGCCAAAGCTTTTGCCGATGCGGGCTGTGACTGGATCCATCTGGTGGATCTGAACGGCGCTTTCGCGGGGGAACCGGTGAACGCAGCGGCAGTTGAGGGTATTCTGGCGGCAATCGACGTGCCGGCCCAATTGGGTGGCGGCATTCGCGATATGGCGACAATCTCAACCTGGATCGAAAAGGGCCTAAGCCGTGTCATCCTTGGTACGGTGGCCGTTGAAAACCCCGATTTGGTGCGCGAAGCGGCACGTGAGTTCCCCGGCAAGGTTGCCGTCGGTATTGACGCGCGTAACGGTCGCGTGGCCACAAAAGGCTGGGCCGAAGAAACCGATGTGATGGTCACCGATCTTGCGAAATCCTTTGAGGACGCAGGCGTCGCCGCGATCATCTACACCGACATCAACCGCGATGGTGCGATGCAAGGGCCAAACATTGAGGCCACGGCGGATTTGGCGCGTGCCGTGTCGATCCCTGTCATTGCCTCAGGTGGGGTAAGCTCCATGGCGGATCTGATTGCCCTGCGCGATTGTGGGGTGACGTTGGATGGGGCCATTTCGGGCCGAGCGCTTTATGACGGGGCGATTGATCTGGCTGAGGCGCTGGCGGCACTGAAAGCTTAATCTCACAACACTCAGATCGTCGATGTTCGGGCTGCGGTACATTGCCTTTGATACGTGCATCGCCTAAACCGGTTTGACCAAACCCCAAGGATCCCACATGCTCAAAACCCGCATCATCCCCTGCCTTGACGTAGCAGATGGCCGAGTGGTCAAGGGCGTGAATTTCGTTGACCTTGTTGACGCTGGCGACCCGGTAGAAAGCGCGCGGGCCTATGATGCGGCGGGCGCAGATGAGCTTTGTTTTCTGGACATTCACGCCACCCATGAAAACCGCGGCACCATGTTTGATCTGGCCACCCGCACCGCTGAGCAATGCTTTATGCCGCTGACCATTGGCGGCGGTGTGCGGTCCCCCAATGATGTGCGCGACCTTTTGTTGGCAGGCGCGG
>DDMF01000086.1:29219-29399 GCA_002340515.1 Rhodobacteraceae bacterium UBA2553
CAACTCCGCCGCTGTGGCCGATCCTGATGTGATTGCACAATCTGCGGACCGGTTTGGGTCGCAATGTATCGTCGTCGCAATCGACGCCAAAACCGTGGAATATGACGCCGATGGCAATGGCATCAAATGGGGCATTTTCACCCACGGCGGACGCAAACCCGCGCTGGATGAAAACGGCGC
>DDMF01000086.1:29437-36009 GCA_002340515.1 Rhodobacteraceae bacterium UBA2553
GAAAACGGCGCACCCATTGATGCGGTCGAGTTTGCCCGTACGGTCGAGGCGAAGGGCGCTGGGGAAATCCTGCTTACATCCATGGACCGGGACGGCACGCGCGCGGGCTTTAACCTGCCGCTCACCCGCGCCATTTCTGATGCGGTGCATGTGCCAGTGATCGCCTCTGGCGGTGTGGGCACCCTTGACCACCTTGTCGAAGGCGTGACCAAAGGCGGCGCCTCGGCCGTATTGGCCGCAAGCATTTTCCACTTTGGCGACTATACGATCCGCGAAGCCAAAGACCACATGATTGCAGCCGGAATTCCAATGCGAGTGGATGGGTGAAATGAGCGTACTTAAAGATCTAGAGGCGGTCATCGCCACACGTAAAGGCGCAGATCCTGACAGCTCATGGACAGCAAAACTGCTGTCCAAGGGACCAGAGAAATGCGCCGAAAAGTTCGGTGAAGAAGCCATTGAAGCGATCATCGCTGCGGCCAAAGATGACCGTGAAAACCTGACCTATGAAGCCGCCGATGTGCTTTACCATCTGTTGGTCATGCTCGCCGCCCGCGATGTGGCGCTTGATGACGTTCTGAACGAACTTGCCCGCCGCCAGGGGCTGTCTGGCATCGAAGAAAAGGCCAGCCGCAGCTAGCCCCCACTTTTTCTTGTCATAAGTATCTCGGGGTGAGGCCGCAGGCCGAGGGGCAGCGCCCCTTACACGCTCGCCTTTTGAAGATCTGCCAAGCTTTGATCCCCAAACAAGCGCGGAAACTCAATCTTCGGACAGCGGTCTTCGACCACAGCAATACCTTTGGCTTCCGCCTTCTCCCGCGCGTCTGCGTTGAAAATCTCAAGCTGCATCCAAACTGTTTTCAGTCCCGGCAAAGCGCCCAGCGCCTCATCCACAATGGGACCAACCGCGTCGGAATTTCGGAACAGATCTATCATATCGGTCTCTGCTGGCAGCTGAGAAACAGAAGCCACCACGACCTCTCCAAACATCTCTTGCCCTGCAAGGCCGGGGTTCACGCCGATGACGCGATACCCCTTTGTTGCCAGAAAATTCGCCACGCGATGGCTGGCGCGTTCGGACTTGTTCGACAATCCCACAAGACCAATGACTTTGGTCGATGTCAGGATTTGGGCGATGCGGGTGTCATTGTTTTGCTCTGTCATAGCCCACAGATAACACCAGTTGGGCATCTTTCAACATGCGACAAAAAAAGCGCCCGGAACCAAAGGTTCGGGCGCAGGTGTTGGAACGAGGGACAGTGTAAACGACAGCGGGGTTCCATCCCGCTCTCTGATCAACAGATATGTCCCATCTGGCAGAATAAAAGAGGATCACACGTCACCGTGAAACCCTGTGAGCTTACGCCTCGAGGATGCCCGGCCAATTGCTGTTACCCTTGGCGATGTTGCCAGGAATGTCTTTTGCCCATAGTTCACGCGCACGCAGCGAAAAGTTCAGATAAAGCTTGCCTTCATAGATTGTCCAGGCTTCGGGCACCGTTGGGGCGATGTAGCCTTTGCTGGCGGCGTAAGCACAATATCCACCGAACTGAGGGGCGTATTTGTTAGGGTCTGCCACAAACATATCGCGGCTCTCGGCCGAGGCGAACAGCACTTTTGACCCTTTGTAATCAAACGAAAACTCAGGCGTTCCGGGGGTGGGTGCCCCGTTTGTGAAATAGCCAACAGGGTCGTGGCCATCCCAGGCGATGCCCTCTTCGGCATAGATGGGGGCAGATGCGGCCAAAGCGGGGCTGACAAGTGCCGCCCCCGCAATTGGGGTGGCGATGAGGCCGGCCAGTACATGGCGGCGCGAAAGCATAAGGTCGGTCATGTGGGTCTCCTTTGTTTCCCACAATCTGACGGTCTTTCGCGCCAATTTCACCCCACCTCAACGGGAAGTGATGGCCTTGTGATCTACGGCGTGATTAGCGCGTGTTTCGTGTCGCATAAAGCGCCACCGCAGCGGCATTGGACACGTTAAGCGAGCCAAATTCGCGGGCGAACGGGATTTTCACCAGCTGATCACAGGTTGCTTTGGTTTTGTCGCGCAGCCCCGGCCCTTCGGCGCCCAGCACCAAGGCCACGGGGCGGTTGGGAGCGTCCGCCAAGGCGGCCTCAATCGTCACTTCGGCTTCACCGTCCAAACCAAACACCACATAGCCCATGGCTTTCAGCTCTTCCATCGCGTCGGCAAGATTGCGAATGCGCACGTAGGGTTGGCGCTCCAGCGCGCCAGATGCTGTTTTGGCCAGCGCCCCGGTTTCTGGGGCCGAGCCACGGGCCGTGCCGACCACAGCATTGGCGCCGAACACTTCAGCCGAGCGCAGAATGGCACCGACGTTATGGGGATCTGTCACACGATCAAGCAGCACCATAATGGGCTGCCCTTCGCCCGCATCCACCGCGCGATCCGCAAGCTTGCCCCATTTCAGGGGCTTCACTTCCAGAACGGCACCTTGGTGCACGGATTGCGGATCAATGGGGGCTGCAAAGCTGCGCGGGTCGACCATTTCTGGTTCCATCCCGCTGATGCCAATCGCCTCTGCCAGCTTGTCGGCCGCATTTTTGGTCACCATCAGGCGCAATTTCTCACGCTCGGGGTTCATCAACGCATCACGCACCGCGTGAAGGCCAAAAAGCCATACAGTTTCCGCATCAGCATCGCGCCGCGCTTTCTCTTTTTGAACCACCCATTTTGGTTTCTTCATGCCCTGATCCACCTGTAAAACAACAAGACCCGGACAATGCTCTGTCCAGCGTGGCGAGACAAGTGCATTTCCGCGTCTTTTTCGTCTTGACCCCACCGGATGGGCGGTTTAATCAGCCCCAATCCGGCGCTTAGGCGCAGGAGAAGTGGGCGACAGGCCGCAAGGTGTGGCAGGGGACTGTAACTCCCTCGCGGAGACGCACGCCTGGTTCGATTCCAGGGTCGCCCACCACTTCTCTCCCGTCAATACCACGTTGAAAAACGCACATCTTTCCTGTGCATCTTGGTCTGTTCTTTGTCTGCAAAAGATAATTTCGTGGCGTTCATGCGCAAGTGCAGTCGTCAGGATTGAAGGGCCCGATCCAGCCAATTGGAAATCGCGGTCACTTCAGCGGGCAGTTCTTCTGCCACCTCTCCGCAAAACTCCAAAAACGCCTCGCGATTGAGTTTATTCACGCCCACCAACACGGGGATGTCTTTTTCCAAGGCTGTGGCAATGGCCTGGCGAAAGCCGCGACCTTCGGCTTCGTGCTTGCCAAACTTATTGACCAAGAGCAGCTCGGCCCCTTTTTCAAGCGCCGCTTCCGTATCTGACACCGCCCCCTCAAGCGCGTCGGTGTCCAAGCGGCACCCGCGCGCGCCAACGCCGCGATCCTCGGAAATGCGGATCAAAGGGCCATTGGGCAACACTTTGACATCCATATCGCATTTCCGGTCTTCACCACGATCTGTGTCGATCTGAACCGTGCCTGCGACATGAATATTCCGGTTGATCAATCGTTCGGCGACATCCGCCAAAAGCACGTTGGTTTCACCGCGACCCGGCGCAATAGTAAAGGCGAGTTTCATAGCAGTCCCTAGGTGTTTTGGCGTCAGCCCCCAGCCTCCGCCATCCCCAAAAGCAAACGGGCCAGAGTTTCCCCCGGCCCGTTCAGATTATGTATTTTATTAGTGAGCGCCAGCCAAGAAACCTTCGATCTCGGTTTTCGCCTCTGCCACAACACGACCATTGGGCAGGGTCAGATCACCAGAAGACGCCAATTGGTCCACCATCTGCTCATAACGCACCTGCCAGCCTTCGGGCAATTCATGTGCGATACCTTGGTGGCAATCAATACAGGTTTTGCCTTCATCAAGCGCAATCTGGTGGTTGTCTGCTGCACGGTTTTCTTGCTGGGTGAAATCCATGAATTCAAAGTTGTGACAGTTGCGGCACTCGCGGCTGTCGGTGGATTTCATCCGGCGCCATTCACGGGCAGCCATATCAATCCGATGATCTTCGAATTTCTCGCGGGTCCAGATCGATTTCGTAATGAAGTGACCATACAGCTCTTTTGACGCCTGGATCTTACGAATGATCTTAGGACCCCAATCTTTCGGCACGTGGCAATCCGGACAGGTCGCACGCACGCCTGAGCTGTTGGATTGGTGCACCGTGCCTTGATATTCGGCAAAGACGTTGTCTTCCATCTCGTGACACGAAATGCAGAACTCTTCTTTGTTGGTCATCTCAAGCGCCCAGTTGAAGCCGCCCCAAAAGACCACGCCCGCAATAAAGCCAGAGACAATCAACGCGCCCAACGATATTGCACCCGTCGGTGTCCAGAACCAGCGCCAGGTGCGGCGGATGAAACCGGGATTTGTATCAGACATGTCCGTTTTCCTTTCCCTTACGGTTTCCCGCCTCAGTTCGAGGCCTCAAATGTGTTATCAACCAGCGCAGGCGCATCCGCTTGCGGGACGTGACATTGGGTGCAGAACCAGCGGGTGCCGGCCACCACATCCAATTGGTTGCCTTCGCGGTCCTGATAGTGGGTCATCGACAAGGTCGGTGCCTTGCGGTCGCCCGCGTTGGTCCAGTCATGACAAGACAAACAACGGTTTGCCTTTAGGTCGATCTGATATTGGTCGATCGAATGGGGCACCAGCGGCGGCTGCTGGCGATAGTTGCGCGTAAAGCGGCTTTCATCTTGGTGAAAGACATCTTCGACAGGCACAGTTTCATCCACTGCGGCACCGCGAAGCGTATTCACGCCACCGGCACTTTGTGCCAGCGCAGCTGCGGCCAAAAGCGTCGGGACGACGATGGCGCTGATCAACAGGTTCTTTCTCATTGGGCTACTCCCGTATTTTTTCAGGCCGCGCGACTGGCCTCGGGTTGACGTTTGGGTTTCCGGCGGACCGCGCGGGCTGGCGCGGGGGTATCATCAAACCGGGTGGTGAACTTAAAGACATCCGGCGCGCATACATCGATGCAACGACCGCAATTGGCACAGTCCGAAGACAGTATGAGGGGGGTGTCACCTTCTGCGCCACGAAGCGCGGGGGTGATCACATGCATTTCGGGACAGACCGCAAAGCAGTCCATGCAATCGTCGCAGTCGGCGCGTTTGACCGCACTGACACGCAGCACAGATCCGGTGCCGAGAAGCCCATAGAAGGCCCCCACCGGACACAGATGCCCACACCAGCCGCGACGTGACACAACAAGGTCAAAGAGGAACACGGCAAGGACAAACGTCCAGGCAAAGCCCATGCCGAAAATCAGGCCACGGTGCAGCATCGAGACGGGGTTCACGAACTCCCATGCGATGGTTCCGGTTAGGGCCGAGGCGGCAAACACCATGCCCAGCACCCAATAGCGCGTGCCGCGTTTGGGCTGCCAGCCTTTGGCAAACCCAAGCTTGTCATGCAGCCAATGCGCCGCATCGGTCACTGGGTTGATCGGGCAGACCCAGCTGCAATAGACCCGCCCGCCGATCAGCGCATAGGCAACGCCTACAATCAGCGCGCCGATGATGGCGGTTGTTTCGGGCCAGTGTTGGGCGAACATGCCTTGCAGCAACACAAGTGGATCGGTCAAGGGCAAAATATCCAGGGTCAGCGACCCCGCCAGATTGCCTTTCACCCACCAGATGCCGAACCATGGCCCCAGCAGGAACAGTCCAAGAAATCCGGCCTGTGTGATCCGGCGCAGGATCAGGAATTTGTGCGCCAGCCACCAGCCTTTGTCTTGAATGGCCTCTTGCCCGACAGGAAGTGCGGTTTTCTCGCTCATTGCCCTGCCCCCCCGGTTCCGGGAAGCCCATAGCTGGGAGCAAAGCCGCCGTCCATGCTGGGATCAGGCAGACCTTCGACACCTGACGGCAAATAGCCCCCTGGTGCCACGAGGTTATCCGTGCCCGGTCCGGGCAGACGGTCTGGCAGGTCAATCAGCTCATCCACAAGGGGATTGCGATCCTCCCAACCGAGTTTGTAATGCTCTGCGGCTTTTGCTTGTGCCACACGAACCGGCAGCACTTTGATGGCGCTTTCAAACGGCAGCACACAGGATTTTTCGCATTTGCCACAACCGGTGCAATGATCGGAATGCACAACGGGCATGAAGATGGCGTGGTGGCCCGAGCGTTCATTATGGCGGCGTTCCAAGGTGATCGCTTTATCAATCACCGGGCAGACGCGGTAACAGACATCACAGCGCAGACCGAGGGCATTCAAGCAATGCTCTTCATCAATCAACACGGCAAGGCCCATGTCGGCGTCATCAATATTTGTCAGACCGTGATCAAGCGCGCCTGTTGGGCAGGCTTTGACACAGGGAATGTCGTCACACATCTCGCACGGAATGTTGCGGGCGGTGAAAAACGGTGTGCCAGTGGCAGGGCCTTCAAGGCCCAATTCCGCCAGCACAAGCGTGTCATAAGGGCAATCCCGGACGCATAGACCACAGCGGATGCAGGCGGCGAGAAAGTCCTCTTCCGGCAAGGCTCCGGGGGGGCGGATCGCCTGAACAGGCAGCGCGCGCGCGTCTGTTGCGAGTTTGGTGATGGCCATGCCCGCCACCGCACAAGCCCCTGCCGCC
>DDMF01000086.1:36015-40824 GCA_002340515.1 Rhodobacteraceae bacterium UBA2553
GCCGGTTTGTAGGCAAGGGGTTGCGGTTGGTATTGGCGGACATGGTCTTGTTTCCGTGAGTTTAAGTACGATTAAGCACGTTCGATTTTACAGGCGCATTTCTTGAAATCGGTCTCTTTCGAGATCGGGCACGTCGCGTCCAACGTCAGCTTGTTGGTCAGTTGGCCTTCGTCGAACCAAGGCATGAACACGACGCCCTTCGGCATCTTGTTGCGGCCACGGGTTTCTACGCGCGAATTCACTTCTCCACGACGGGTCGAGACGGTGATCTCTTGCCCGCGCTTCAAGCCACGTTCCTTGGCATCTTCTGGGTGCATGAACACCACAGCTGATGGGAAAGACCGGTGCAATTCAGGCACACGTCGGGTCATTGAGCCAGAGTGCCAATGTTCCAACACACGACCGGTCACGAACCACAAGTTGTATTCGTCATCCGGGGCTTCAGCGGCGGGTTCATATGGCGCAAAGATGATGTTCGCTTTGCCATCAGGCTTGCCGTAGAATTTAACGCCTTCGCCTTTTTTCACGTAAGGGTCATACCCCTCTCGGAAGCGGTAGAGCGTTTCTTTGCCGTCCACGACGGGCCAGCGCAGACCGCGGGCTTTGTGATAGGTGTCAAACGGCGCCAGATCGTGAGCGTGACCGCGACCAAACTCGGCATATTCTTCGAACAGGCCTTTTTGGACATAGAAACCAAAGTCTTTGGATTCGTCGTTGTTGAACCCTTCGGCGGTTTCAGACAGCGGGTATTTGTTGACCTTGCCGTTCTCATAAAGAACTTCGAAAAGCGTTTTGCCTTTCAGTTCCGGCATGGTGTCCAAAAGCTCTGCTGGCCAGACTTCGTCGGTGGTGAAGCGTTTGGAGAATTCCATCACCTGCCACACATCCGATTTCGCCTCGCCCGGCGCGTCCACTTGTTGGCGCCAGAACTGGGTGCGGCGTTCCGCGTTGCCATAGGCGCCTTCTTTCTCAACCCACATTGCGGTGGGCAAGATCAAGTCAGCGGCAAGGGCCGTCACGGTTGGATATGGGTCAGACACAGCGATGAAGTTTTCAGGGTTGCGATAGCCCGGCAGCCCCTCTTCATTCATATTTGGTGCCGCTTGCATGTTGTTGGTACATTGCACCCAGTGGCAGTTCAGATCACCGTCCTTGAGCTTGCGGTGCATCAACACAGCATGGAAACCAGGCTTGGCAGGAATGGTTCCTTTTGGAATGCCCCAAGAGGTTTCGCAAATGTCGCGATGCTTCTCGTTTGCCACTACCATGTCAGCGGGCAGACGGTGGGCAAAGGTGCCAACCTCACGCGCGGTGCCACAGGCGGATGGCTGACCGGTCAATGAGAAGGGCGAGTTGCCCGGCTCGGAGATTTTGCCAACCAAAAGGTGTACGTTATACATCAGCGAGTTCACCCAAGCACCGCGTGTGTGCTGGTTGAAGCCCATCGTCCACAGCGACATCACCTTGCGATTTGGATCCGCATATTGGCGCGCCAGTCGTTCCAGGGATGCAACAGGCACACCTGACAGCTCGGATACATATTCAGCCGTGTAAGGTGCGACGGCTTCTTTGTATTCTTCGAACGTCATGTCCGAAAGCTTGCCGTGTGTGCCGTTATGCGCTGGGTTTTCAGCGGCCTGTTCCAGAGCATGCTCTGGGCGCAGGCCATAACCAATATCGGTGTTGGTGCGCTTAAAGTGGGTGTTCTTTTCAACAAAGTCCCAGTTCACCGCATCATTTTCGATGATGTAATTGGCAATGTAGTTCAGGATCGCCAGATCGGTTTGCGGTGCAAAGATCATGCCATTGTCCGCCAGCTCAAACGAGCGGTGTTCAAAGGTCGACAGAACATGCACTTCGGATCCCGGTTTGGTCAGGCGTGTGTCGGTCAGACGCGACCACAGGATTGGGTGCATCTCGGCCATGTTTGACCCCCAGAGCACGAAGGTATCGGCGTGTTCAAGGTCATCATAACAGCCCATTGGCTCATCAATACCAAAGGTCCGGATAAAGCCGGCCACAGCAGACGCCATACAGTGACGCGCGTTGGGGTCGATGTTGTTTGACCGGAAGCCCGCTTTCATCAGTTTGGCAGCGGCGTAACCTTCCCAAACAGTCCATTGGCCGGATCCAAACATGGACACAGCGGTTGGGCCTTTTTTCGCGAGGGTCTCTTTCCACTTCGCGGCCATTACATCAAAGGCTTCATCCCAAGATACGGGCTCAAAGTCGCCATTTTTGTCATAGACGCCGTTTGATTTACGCAACAGCGGCGTGGTCAGACGGTCGGAACCATACATGATCTTGGACAGGAAATAGCCCTTGATACAGTTCAGCCCGCGGTTCACGGGGGCTTCTGGATCGCCTTGGGTGGCAACAACTTTGCCATCTTTGACGCCGACCAGAACGGAACAGCCCGTTCCGCAAAAGCGGCAGGCGGCTTTATCCCAACGGATATCCGGTTTGCGAACCTGGGCGTTTGCAGCCTGAGGTAAGGTGATGCCAGCAGCAGACGCGGTTGCGGCGGCGGCGGTGGCTTTAAGGAAGGATCGGCGGGACGTGGTCATGGAGGGTCTCCCGTTTCAGTGTTGGGTCGGCGAAGGGGCGTCGACGTCCTCGTCGAGCTCTTCGAAGTGGTGATAGGTAAGGGTCACGGTCAACACACCGGGAATTTGGTGCATTTCCATAATCTGCTCAGATGCGCGCATGTCAGACGTGTCTTCGACGGTCACAACGATGCGGCCGTCTTCATGGGCGTGAACTTCGCCGCCCTCGTACGCATCAATGGCGGCAATAACCTCTGCGGTTTTGTCGGGCATTGTGTGAACAAGGCAGCCACAGATGTTCAGCATGGGCGGGCCTCCGTTTCGGATTGGATTTGAAAAAAGTCGATGGCATCGACGGGGCAAGGTGCTGCGCAACCGCCGCACCCGGTGCAAGTGTCTTTATCAAATAGTGGCATTGCATTGCCGCCGGGTTGCAGGCGGAAACGAATGGCTTGCGGATCGCAGTGATCTTGGCAGGCGCGGCATTGAACACCATTCATCGACAGGCATGTCGATGTGGCTTTTGCGCGCCACGGCCAAGCTCGGTCTGACGAAAGGGCCTCTGTCTCACACGCGTCGGTACAGGCCGCGCAGAAGGTGCAAGCCGATTGTGAAAAGGACACAACAGGATAGCCGTCTTTGTCGCGCAGGATGATCCCCTCGGGGCAGGCCCGTGCGCAATCCCCACATTGGGTGCAATCATCATGAAACGCCATTTCACCAGCGGCCCCTAACGGGCGCTGACGCGGGATCTCATGGATCTTGCCTCTTAGCAGGGCACGACGTGATGGGGTTGCGTTCACTTGGGTTTGGCTCGCTGATTTGTGGCTTGCTTCCATAGCCATACCCCGGCGCAATCCGCGACCTATTGACCTAGATCAAAATTTTTTGTGATCGCAGTAACCGTGGAAAGCTTCGCAATAAATCTATATTTTTGAATGCGTTAAGAGAAAAAGACCAACCACCTGAAAACGAAGGATAATTGCGTCAAATCATCGCATTTCCAAGTGGTCGCCTCATTCTGACCTACCCAGAAAATTTATTTTCAAAAAAAACTAAATTTCTGGATCTGACGATCTGAGGTGCGGGAATTTTAAATATGAAGGGATGGTTTCGCTGCGATTTCAAGTCTCACTAAAGCTGAATCACACTTCCAAATCATTGTGTCTGCATTGAAATTAATGTGTTCATCGCTTGACTGTCATTCACAGGATCACGGTTGGGCCGACCCCTTGACCAATGACCTTGCGGCCATGCGCCGCCAAACACCCAGGTAGAACCCTTTACTCTCATTGTAGATGTAGGTGGTATCATCCCAAAATTGCGCAATTGCTTCGACGAATTGCCGTAAATGCTCTGAGGAAATGTCTATTGAACTCACGGAGGGAGGGTTCTCACTTGCATCCCCAAAATCGACGGGCATCGGAGGGATCGGCTTCCACAGTTCGGGACAGAGCTGATGTAACTGGTTGGCCGATTTTCCGTCGCCGTGTCGGCACGCGTTTCCCAGATGTTGAAGCCTGTCCAGCAAGGGGAAGCTTGGGAAGCTCTCCAATCTAAGACCGCGAAGTTCACGGAAGATTTTTTTCAACGCATCCCAGTTTGCTTTTTCCACTTGTTTTTTTAAGCCTTCAGTAGGGCGAAGTTCTTTGGCGCAACCAACTAAATACGTTCTCAGTTGACGTTCCCAAATCGATTGAATGGATAGTGCAAATGCCATTTTTGCTTCTTGCAGCACATCCAAGGTGTCCGACTGAATGAACATGTCTATTGGATCGTCGCTTTGACCCAATTCACTGATACGTTGCTCCAAGGTTTTTATTGAAGGTACAATTACATCGTCAAAGTACGCCCGAATTGTTATGTCGTGCTTGGAAGTCTGAACATCAGCGAAGCAATTCTTCCATCTAAAATGCGTCATCTCTTCAACCGCACCCGCAATCGACGCGCCCGCTCTTTGAACGCGACTTCACCACCTTCGAGAATGTCGCAGACCGCCTTTCGTATTTCTGCGTTTTCCAGACCACCCGACATGTAGGTTATTTCAGGCAATTCGCCTCTTGTGTGGTTTTCGGCGTTGGCGATAATGATTTGGTCAGCGTCAGTGTTGATTACGAGATTTGCATTGTGGGTGACCATGATCACTTGCCGCTTCGCTTTTGCTGCGATGAACAAGTCAACCAACTCATCGTTGACCGATTTTGGGTCCAAGTTTTCTTCAGGCTGATCAATGATAAGCGGGCGTGTGAACCGCCCCCAGTTT
>DDMF01000092.1:0-2038 GCA_002340515.1 Rhodobacteraceae bacterium UBA2553
GCGAAGTGCTGAACCCAACCGCCAAAGATCCAAACGGCGTTGTGCCGGGCCTGATGGCTGTGGGCGAAGCGGGCTGTGCCTCTGTGCATGGGGCGAACCGCCTTGGGTCAAACTCGCTCATCGACCTTGTGGTCTTTGGTCGGGCCGCTGCAATCCGCGCTGGCAAGATTGTCGATGCCGAGGCTGCCAACCCGGTGCTGAACCAACCGTCCGTTGACGCGGCTTTGGATCGTTTTGATGGGTTGCGCCACGCGAAAGGCACCGTCTCCACCGCCGAATTGCGCCTTGAGATGCAGAAAACGATGCAGGCAGACGCCGCCGTATTCCGCACCGATAAGACGCTGAAAGAGGGCGTTGAGAAGATGACCAAAGTTGCGGCGAAAATGGACGACCTGTCTGTGACCGACCGTTCGATGGTTTGGAACTCTGACCTGATGGAAACGCTTGAACTTGCCAACCTGATGCCAAACGCGCTGGCCACCATTCACGGTGCTGAGGCCCGTCAGGAAAGCCGTGGTGCGCACGCGCATGAAGATTACCCAACACGCGACGATAAGAAATGGCGCGTTCACACGGTGTCTCGTGTCGAGGGCAACAAGGTGGACCTGACCTATCGTCCGGTTGTGGTTGACCCGCTGACCACCGAAGCCGAAGGCGGCATTGCACTCAAGAAAATCGCGCCCAAAGCGCGCACGTTTTAAGGAGGACGCCAGATGGTACAATTCAAGCTCCCCAAAAATTCGACCGTGCGTGTCGGGAAAACCTGGGACAAACCCACCGGCACCGCCAATGTGCGCAAGTTCCAGATTTATCGCTGGAACCCGGATGACGGGCAAAATCCACGGGTCGACACCTATTTCGTCGATATGGACGATTGTGGACCAATGATTTTGGACGCACTGATCAAGATCAAGAACGAGATTGATCCAACGCTGACATTCCGCCGGTCATGCCGAGAAGGCATCTGTGGGTCCTGCGCGATGAACATCGACGGGATCAACACGCTGGCCTGTATTTACGGCATGGATGAGATCAAAGGTGATGTGAAAATCTATCCCCTTCCCCACACGCCCGTGGTCAAGGATTTGATCCCGGATCTCACCCATTTCTACGCCCAACACGCGTCGATCATGCCGTGGCTCGAGACCAAAACCAATCGCCCTGCGAAAGAATGGCGTCAGTCGATTGAAGACCGCAAGAAACTTGATGGTCTCTATGAATGTGTGATGTGCGCCAGCTGTTCAACCTCCTGCCCAAGCTATTGGTGGAATGGTGATCGGTATCTGGGGCCAGCCGCATTGCTGCACGCCTATCGCTGGCTCATTGACAGCCGGGATGAAGCAACAGGCGAGCGTTTGGACGATCTGGAAGATCCATTCAAACTCTATCGTTGTCACACCATCATGAACTGCGCCAAGACCTGTCCAAAGGGGTTGAACCCGGCCAAGGCGATTGCCTCGATCAAGAAAATGATGGTCGAACGCACCCTCTGATGAGCGATCTTTTCTATGCAATAACATTGGCCGCCCTTGCTGGGGCGGCCATTCCTTTTGGGGCGTGGCTTTCCGGATTTGACCGGATCCTTCCAGGATGGATCCGGAACGAAACCAACCACTGGGTTATGGCCTTTGGCGCGGGTGCACTACTGTCTGCTGTCGCATTGGTCCTGATCCCCGAAGGGGTGGACCGTGTCGCCGGAGCGTTTGCCTTAATCCCCTTCCTGCTTGGCGCAATCGCGGCACTTGCAGCCGATATGGCCCTGTCACGCCACGGCGGATCAAAGTCGCAATTCATGGCGATGCTGATGGATTTTATCCCGGAAACAATCGCATTGGGCGCAGTTCTCACCGCCAAACCGGGGCTCGCTTTGCTGCTTGCGGGCTTGATCGGCGCACAAAACCTGCCCGAGGGCTTCAACGCAGACCGCGAGCTTACCGAGACGTCCGCCTTGCCCAGATCCAAACGCCTGATCCTCTTCCTACTTCTGGTCCCCTTGGGTCCAATCGCCGCCTTGATTGCATGACACTGCTGGAAAATG
>DDMF01000092.1:2073-2691 GCA_002340515.1 Rhodobacteraceae bacterium UBA2553
TGGGTTGGCTCATGCTCTTTTCTGCAGGAGGTATTCTGTATCTTATGTACCAAGACATTGCCCCCCAAATTCCCCTTGCACGCCATTGGAGCCCACCCCTTGGTGCTATTCTGGGCTTTGCTTTGGGGCTATTGGGCCATATCCTAACCACATGACAGGATATTCCGGCACACCCCTGGCCAAGAAACTCGGCCTCAAAGATGGCCAGCGCGTTGCGTGGATTGACCGCCCCGCTGCCCAAAATCACCTGACCAAAAGCCGCGCCTTTATCTGTGTGGATGACGCCATGGCGAATACTCTCACCGGCCCCTACGACTTGATCCACATGTTCACAGACAGCCGCGCCGCCTTTGAAGCCGCCCTGCCACACCTCATATCCGCCCTCCACAAAGACGGCATGATCTGGATGAGCTGGCCCAAGAAGGCCTCTAAGGTGCCCACGGATATGACCGAAGATGTGATCCGCGACACGGCGCTCACCACCACCCTCGTCGACGTTAAGGTCTGCGCCGTGGATGAGGTCTGGTCGGGCCTGAAACTGGTCATCCGCAAAGAGCATCGGCCCAATCACGAACCAAGATAGTCTCCCACTGGCCACTTTTTCTTGCCCAAAATATC
>DDMF01000092.1:2761-5563 GCA_002340515.1 Rhodobacteraceae bacterium UBA2553
AAAGCGATGGCAGATGCTTCAATAAAAACTGGAAGCGCTTTAATCACGCGACCTCAATACCTGTGCTGGCCGTGCCGATAAGGGCCGCCAAGCATATACCAGCCCCGCAAGGATGGTCGCAACCACCCCTCCCGTTACAATCGCAATGGCCGACACAGGTTCAAACACAAAGTCGTTTTCCATAATGTAATGGGTCACCGCCCAACCAGAAACACCCCCTGCAAACACCGCAACCACACCCGCAGCCGCCCCAAGAACCGCAGAACGCAGTGCGAAGTTTAGCAAAATCTCTCCACACGTGGCGCCAAGCGTTTTCAAGACGGCCGCTTCATAGGTGCGCGCCCGTTCGCCTGCTGCCGCCGCCCCCATCAGGACCACAAAACCGGTGACCAAAGTGGCCATCGCACCATAGGTAATGGCTGCTGCCACCTGCCCCATCAACCCGGTGACCCGCGTTATCGCATCGCGCACAGAGATCAGCGTGATGTTCGGATAGGCTTTTCCTAGGTCGCGCAGAATGGCCGCCTCTGACGCTTGATCTGCATAGATCGTGGCAAGCCATGTATGTGGTGCGCCCTGCAAGGCCGACGGGTTCATTGTCAAAACAAACCCCATACCTGCCTGAGAGAAGTCGACCTCCCGCAGCGATGTAATCTCGCCCGCGATATCTCGTCCCAAGATATTGACGGTGATCATATCGCCCAGTCCGAGCCCCATTTCTTCGGCTTCTTCAGCAGCAAAAGAGATTTGTGGTGGCCCGTCATACTGCTCAGGCCACCACTCCCCTGCCACCACTTTGGTCCGGGTCGGACGGTCAGAATAGGTCAACCCACGATCGCCCTGCACCACCCAGTGATTGCCAGCCACCTCAGCCGCCGGACGGTCATTGATCTGGGTGATCACTCCGCGCAGCATTGGGGCTGTATCAACGCGTGTGACGCCCGCATCATCCTTCAGTCGCGCCTGTACGCCGTCAATCTGATCAGGCTGAATATCGATCACAAAAAAACTCGGGGCGACATCTGGGAGTTCGCGCGAAATCGCGCCGCGCAAATTGTTGTCGATCTGACCCACTGCGGCCAGCACAGCAAGCCCGAGGCCTAGGGACAAAACCACAGCCCCCGCCTCGCCGCCCGGTCCACCAACCGCCGTCAGCGCCATACGCGCAATCGGGTGGCCGCGCAGCCATTTTCGATGTCCCAGCCAACGTGACAGATAGCGAATGCCCAGACCGGTTAGCACCAGTGCCGCAAACGCCCCCGCAATGCCAACAAACGACCACATCGCCAGATTTACCATCCCCGACAGCGTCGCCGCTGCCCAGACCAGCAACGCCAATATCGCGGTGCTTNNAGCTTAACCCAATATAAAGCGGGCGCGGCAACCGGCCCTCGCCAAGGGCGGCATCGCGGAAAAGAGCGGCGGGTTGCACATCTTCGGTTTGCGCCAATGGCCAGAGCGTGAATAATAGGGCCGCCAACGCCCCATAAAGGGCCGCCTCGGCAAGCGGGCCGGGATAGACCGAGATGGTTGCCTCTACCGGCAAGGCGCCGGCAATCCAAGGGGCCAAAAGGACCGGGATCATGGCCCCAAGCGCCAACCCGATGATCAACCCAATCACCGCCAACACCGTGATTTGCAGGAAATACGTCAGGAAAATCACACGACGCTCTGCACCAAGAGCCCGTAAAATTGCAATCGTTTCAGTTTTGCCATCCAAATAGGCCCGCACCGCTGCGGAAATACCCACCCCGCCGACGGCCAATCCCGCAAGGCCAACCAAAACCAAAAAGGTTGAAAGCCGGGTGATAAAACGGCTCATCCCCGGGGCACCATTGCGCGCATCCTGCCAGCGGGCGCCATGATCCTCAAGCGCGGTCATCACGCGTGATTTCTCGGTCTCCAGATCTGCACCATCCGGCAGACGAAGCCGGTATTGGCTGTCGAACAAAGTGCCCTCAGCCAGCAAACCCGCCCCCACAAGACCTTGCCGATGCACCATCGTGCGCGGGCCAAGCCCAAAGCCCCCGGTGGCGTTGTCTGGTTCATTAACCAGCTCGGCCATCAACACAAATGCGGCCCCGCCAAGTTCGAATTGATCACCGATTGAAAGCCCAAGGCGGTTGATCAAAAGGTCATCCATCACTGCGCCGGGCAAATCATTTTGCCCGGCAAAGGCCATCTCAAGTGATACGGGGGGATCCAGAACAACCTGACCATAAAGCGGGTAGAGGTCATCCACCGCCTTTACCTGCGTCAGGCCACGTTCCTCACCGACCACTGCCATCGACCGGAAATCGGCGATGACCGACACATCCTTCACTTGTTCGGCCAGCACCTGTATCTCAGCATCATCCGCAAAACGGTAAGTGAAAGAAACCGCCGCATCGCCGCCCAAAAGCACGGCGCCTTGGCTTTCCAATCCCGCCTGAAGGCTTTCGCGCACCGATCCGACCGCCGCAATTGCCGCCACGCCTAACGCCAGACAGGCCAGAAAGATCCGAAACCCACGAAGTCCGCCGCGCATATCTCGTCGTGCAAATCGGGCGGCCTGCCGTAGCGCGCTCATGCCAAAAGCCCATCTTGGATATGTTGAATGCGATCACAACGCGCGGCAAGTTCTGGCGCATGCGTAACCATGATCAGTGTGGCACCATGGCGGTCACGCAAGCCAAAGAGCAAATCCATGATAGCCTCGCCAGTCGCCCCATCCAGATTGCCCGTGGGCTCATCGGCCAGCAAAATATCAGGCCGGGGCGCCGCAGCACGCGCCAGTGCCACGCGTTGCTGTTCGCCGCCCGA
>DDMF01000092.1:5610-23963 GCA_002340515.1 Rhodobacteraceae bacterium UBA2553
TTTCTTCGGCGCGCTCAAATGCATCGCGCATTCCCGCCAACTCCAACGGGGTTGCAACATTTTCCAGCGCGGTCATGGTCGGGATAAGGTGGAAAGATTGAAACACCACCCCCATATGATCTCTGCGAAAGCGGGCAAGTTGATCTTCGCCCATCGCGCCAAGATTTTTGCCAAGGGCATGGACCTGCCCGCCGGTCGCGCGTTCAAGCCCGCCCATCAACATAAGGAGAGAGCTTTTGCCAGACCCGGATGGCCCCGTCAGCCCCAATGTTTCACCGCGCGACACGCATAAATCTATCCCCTTGAGGATTTCGGTGCGACCGGCATTATGGCCAAGCGTAAGCCGCACATCAGTCAGGGTCAAAACGGCATCTGGGTTGGAAAACGGCATCTGGCACCTTTGGGGAGAAAATCAATGAGTTCACATGCATATGGGGCCAAATGGACGGTTCTCAAGTGGACCCCCCAGTTCAATTTGAGCAGACTCATTAACGGGCTCGTCCTGGCGCTTGTTGTCGGTTGGCTTCAGCCGACAGCCCTTCAGGCAAAGACCATAAAACTTCTGGCTTTGGGCGACAGTTTGACCGCCGGATACGGGCTTGCGCAAGACGAAGGGTTTGTCCCGCAGCTTCAGGCCTGGCTGGCCACGCACTCCGCTGACATTATGGTGATCAACGCTGGCGTTTCCGGCGACACCACAGCCAGCGGACAGGCGCGGCTGGGGTGGTCTTTGACCGATGATATCGACGCCGTGCTGGTCAACCTTGGTGGCAACGACATGCTGCGCGGCCTTCCTCCGGAGGAAACCCGCAAAAATCTTGAGGCGATCTTGTCTGAACTCACCTCGCGCGGGCTGCCGACCATCCTGATCCGGGTCCCGGCGTCGCTAAATTTCGGCCCCGACCATAAGGCCAGCTATGACATGGCCTTCCCTGAACTTGCGGCACGTTTTCATAGCCAATTCATCCCTAATTTCTTTGCCGCATTTGAAGAACAACCAAACAGGCAAGAGGTGCTGCGCACGCTATTTCAGCGCGACGGCATCCACCCAACCGCACAGGGGGTGACCTTGATTGTGGAAAAGATCGGCCCCGAGGTTCTTTCTGTTCTGCAGAGACTCCAACAAGGCGATATTTCCCGCACTGATTGAATGCAGTGTTTTTTCCTTCGCCACAGGCTTTCATTGCAAAATAGAACCCATACCTACGATACCGCCCATTTGTTTTTTGCAATTTGCAAAATTCTACAAAAACCCAATGAAAACCTATCCTTATTGATAGGTGTTCCAAAGCATCCCTATGTGACACTGTTTTGATTACTTAAAAACCAATTTTGGCGCGTTTACAGGTCTCTCATTGAAAACACTCGTCGTTACAGCCGATACAACTATTGCGAATAGTGTTGCCGCTGCTTTTCCCTATCAAAACGGCATTGATCTGACACCAATTGAAACGGTGCCAGCCGCGATCACTCATCTGGCAAACACCCGCAAGCGGGGCGGGAAATTTGACTTTTTTGTGCTTGAATTTGATTCGCCGGGCCTGTCGGGGCTTAAAGGCGTCAATCACCTGTCTGAACTGCATGAAAGGCGCCCCTTTGCGCTTCTTATACGCGGCGGGTCACTGGAATTGGCGCAGCGTGCCTATCGGGCTGGCGCAAACGCAGTGATATCCAAAGATCTGCCCGCAAAAGAAATGTCCCACGCGTTAGAACTGGCGCGGCAAGGACAGTTTTTATGTGTGTTTACCGACCTTGTTCACAATCCTGCCTCTGTTTCTCTGGTGCAATTGTCAGAGCGTGAGTTACAGATTTTGCGCGGCCTTTGCGACGGGCTACAAAACAAAGAAATCGCCCATGCGTTTTCCATTCAGGAAGTCACGGTAAAGATGCATATGCGGGCGGTGGTGCGCAAACTGGGGGCAAAAAATCGGACCCATGCGGCCATGATCGCGCGTGATCTTAACTTGGTTTAAAGCACTTTTAGTTTTCTGAGACGCCCTTATCAAAGCTCACTCTTCTGGCGGTGTGTCATCCCAACGATCTGACAGGATCCGCTGGCTATTGCCATCGGGGTCGTCATATTGCTCGCTGCGCAACGTCCAGAAAAACGCCGCCAATCCGCCGCCCCCAAGCAGGAGCGAAACTGGGATGAGATAGACCAGCACATTCATCGGTTCAGCCTTTTTTCAACCGCAAAGCATTCAAACTAACTGTCACAGATGACAGGGACATGGCAAGGGCCGCCGCCAAAGGTGTGGCCAGTCCGATCAGCGCAATGGGAATGGCAATCGCGTTGTACCCTGCTGCAATGGCGAAGTTTTCTTTAATTCTGCGCGTCGCTGATTTGGCCATTAACGTGGCTTCGCCCAAGGGGGCCATGGATTGCCCCAACAAAACGATGTCCGACACAACGCGCGCCGCTTCAAGCGCTGAGGCAGGCGAAATTGAGACATGAGCGGCGGCCAAAGCCGCGGTATCATTCAACCCGTCCCCAACCATCAAAACGCGTTTTCCAGATTTGCCCAAACGCGCGACATATTCGGCTTTGCCTTCGGGCAATGTATCCGCTTTCCAGTCCGAAATCCCAACCCGGCCGGCAATATCCGCAACCGCCGCTGGTACGTCACCGGAGATCAACGTGATCCCCATGCCCTGTGCTTTCAATGCGGAAATGGCTGTGTCCACGCCTTCGCGAAGATTGTCCGTGAAAGTAAAACTGACAGGTCGCGCGCCAGACACCGACAGATAGGTCGCCGTTTGACCAACCGCATTGGCGCCCAGCCATTCGGCTCGACCAAGACGCACTGTTTTGCCATTCCACAGCCCTTCGATGCCTTTGCCGGGCACCTCGCGCACGGTTGAGATTTCAGCAGGGGTGATCCCCTTTGCGCGGGCAGCTTGTGTCAAAGACAGCGCAAGTGGGTGACTGGATCCCTCTGCCAACGCCAAGGCAATTTCCAGATCTTGCGTGCGGTGCTGGGTGTTTTCATCCATCACCGGTTTGCCTTGGGTCAGCGTGCCGGTTTTGTCAAAAACCACATGATCCACTTCGGCCAAACGCTCCATCGCGGTGGCGGATTTCAGCAACATGCCTTGTTTGAACAAACGGCCAGACGCGGCGGTGGTGACGGCGGGGACTGCGAGTCCAAGTGCGCAGGGGCATGTGATGATCAAGACGGCGACCGCAATGTTCAGCGCAAAACGCACGTCACCACCAGAGATCCAAAGCCAGGCAAAAAACGCCCCAAGCGCTAAGATATGTACCAATGGCGCATAGATTTTCGCGGCTTTATCCGCAAGCGAAGTATAGCGATTACGGGCGGTTTCCGCGATCGCCACAAGGTCGGCCATCCGGTGCAATGAACTGTCGCGCCCCGCGGCCGTCACGCGCACGGTCATCGGGCCGGTCAGGTTCACCTCGCCGGTTGAGACGATGGTCTCGGGACCAGCGGCCACAGGCAGGCGCTCCCCAGTCAAAAGAGAGCGATCAAGTTCGCTTTCCCCGGTGACAACAATCCCGTCCACAGGCACACGCGCGCCCGGAACCACGCGCACGATGTCGCCAACTGAAAGATCAGAGACGGACACTTGTTCATCGCCCGCATCGGTCAAACGCAAGGCACGGGGGACTTCGAGTGCCGCCAACTCCTCTGCCGCGGAGCGCGCCACGGACCGGGTGCGGTAATCAAGATAGCGACCAGCCAAGAGGAAAAAGGTCAGCGACAGGGCCGCGTCAAAATAGGCGTGCTCGCCCGATTGCGCGGTTTCATAAAGCGACATGCCAAGCGCCAATAGGATTGCCAGGGAAATCGGCACATCCATATTCAATCGGCCTACCCGCAGCGCAGTCCAGGCGGATTTGAAAAACACCTGGCTCGAAAACCCAACGGTCGGAGTGGCGATGGCCGCCGAAATCCAATGAAACATATCGCGTGTGGCATCAGACGCCCCCGACCAGACCGCCACCGACAACAGCATGACATTCATCATCGCAAACCCGGCCACACCCAGACGCATCAACAGGTCTTTGCCCATTTTATCCGTCGCTGTTGAGGTCAACTGTCCCGCATCCAGCTCATAAGCCTCAAAGCCAATGCCCGTCAGGTAATTGGCCAATGTCTCTGGCTCGACATCAGGATCAACATCAATTGTCGCCCGTTTCAGGGTTAGGTTCACACGCGCAGCACGCACGCCATCTTGTTTCGCAAGATTGCCTTCAACACCCGCGATACAGGCCGCGCAATAGATATGCGGCAAAGACAGCATGATGCGTTTCGCCTCCATCCCATTGCCCGCATACCCCTTTCCTGCTTGCGCTTTGGCAAGGGGTGCAGCGTCACAGGCGGGACAGGCGGACAGAGGAACAGACATGAGAAACCTTTGGATTAACTGTCAGACAAAAAGATCTGGATGCGCTGTTGAAACGCCACGCCGTTTTCGGCGGTGGCATTCAGGCGCAAGTTCCAGTTGCCCCCCTCCAACACCCCGACATTGGCAACATAGGCCCCGGTTGAGGATTGGGTGAACGCGGGTTCTTGGTCATCATTCACGTGGGTCGCACGACCAAGGATGGCATAGATCGACGCCACCTCTACCGGATCGCCGGCTTTGTCTTTGATGTCGAGGATCAGGGTTTCCCCTTCGATCTTGGCACCCACATCCCACGCCAACCCCACTTGCGCGGCCTTCAGTCGGTCAAATTCCTGACTGGCCACATAGGAGTTCTTGGTCTCTAGCCCGGGAAAGGTTGCGATCGCCGAGTAAGCCATGAACAGGTTCACGCCGATGATGATGGCAAAGGCCGACACGGTGATGGCCAGCACATGCTTGCCAGTCAGCTCAAATTCTTTTTTGCCAGTCTCTTGTGTCATGTTTCTTGTCCTAAACGGCATTGGCCGGTTGGGGTGGGCCTTAGCGGCCACGCCCGTTAAACACAGTATCAAGATGGGCCCGATCGCCCGTTACCCCATCCACAATCCAAAGCCGGATTTCAGTGCGGTCTTTGGTGGCGGCCTCTGATCCAGCAGGGGCAATCACGTAAACACGCTGTTTGGCCTCGGTGTCAGGATCAGCAACTAACACAAGTTTGTCCGACCCTTCCAGCTCTAGCTTCAAATCCGAGCCAAGCGGCAGCGCAAAGTAATAGGGCCATTCGTCCCCATGGCGGTTGCGCACACCCACATCATAAGTGTTGCGGATCGCACCATCAGAAAGGGTCACATAGGTTGGGTTGCGCACAGGGCGAACCGTCACATCCACAGCGGGGCGCACAAACAACAGCACGGTCAGGCCGATACCAACAGCGGCCCAAAGACCCACATAAAGCATGGTGCGTGGGCGCAGCAGATGTTTGATCACCGGCACTTTTTGATTGCCCGCACGTTCGTTGGTTTCATCTTTCCAAGCGAGGTAATCAATCAACCCGCGTTCTTTGCCAACCTTATCCATCATTTCGTCACAGGCATCGATGCAAAGGCCGCAGGTGATGCATTCCATCTGCTGGCCATCGCGAATGTCGATGCCCATTGGGCAGACGTTCACACAGGCATTACAGTCGATACAGTCGCCCATATCGCTGCGATCTTTGCCGCGCCCACGGGGTTCCCCACGCCAATCACGATACGCAATGGTGATGGTATCTTCGTCCATCATCGCCGCTTGAATGCGGGGCCATGGGCAGGCGTAGATACAAATCTGCTCACGTGCGATCCCGCCAAAGAAAAATGTCGTGGCGGTCAACACAAGCACTGTGGAGTAAGCCATCGGATGGGCCTGTCCCGTGACCAAATCCACCAGCAGCGTCGGCGCATCAGCAAAGTAAAAGACCCACGCCCCGCCAGTTGCCACCGCAATGACGATCCAAATGAGAAACTTCACCAAACGCTTGCGGATTTTTTCGCCATTCCACTTTTGACGGTGCAGACGAAGACGCGCGTTGCGGTCCCCTTCGACCCAGCGTTCCACCAGAATGAACAGATCTGTCCAGACCGTCTGGGGACAGGCATAGCCACACCAGACCCGCCCTGCGGCAGAGGTGAACAGGAACAACCCAAGCCCCGCCATGATCAAAAGACCGGCTATGAAATAAAACTCATGCGGCCAGATTTCGATCCAGAAGAAATAGAACCGGCGGTTGGCCATATCGACCAAAATCGCCTGATCCGGCAGGTTTGGACCACGATCCCAGCGGATCCAAGGCGCGAGGTAATAAAGACCAAGGGTAACCCCCATGATCCACCACTTAAGGCTGCGGAAAATTCCTTTGACCCGTTTTGGAAATACGGGTTCGCGGGCGGCGTAAAGCTGTTCCGGGGCGTCTGACATTGACAGGGTCCAGTCCTGATAATCGTGAGAGTTTGTTAGTAAGAATTATTCTACATTTCAGCATTGATGTGGATCAAAAATTTTCACTATTGAACATGCGAAGAACCAATCTAAGCGGTTGTTATAATTGTATTTTCAATTTTGTCGCGGCGGCGTCTCGTCGCAGCCCGTCAAAAGGCCGCACCTGCAACAATTCAATTTTCGGGATGACATAGCAATCCTTTGCTTCGCGCCAGGAACGTCGCAAGCTTCATTTGCCCCCTCCCTTTTGATCAACCTTTGTCGCGGCTGAAAGTCAGAGGTCACAATCGTCACCGGCCACAACATCAGCACGTGCCTTCGAATTACCCGCCAATATGAAAAGAGCCCGGACAAAGGCCCGGGCTCTTTCTAGTAAGTGACACCAACCCCGGAGAAACGCGCGAACAGGATCAGGGGCTGGTGCCGAACCGGGGAGTGAGGCCCCGGATCAGGTTTGGGTTGGTCGATGGCTTATTCGCCGCCGCCCAATCCATGTACATAGGCCGCAACAGCATTGATTTGGCTGTCGGTGAGCTTGCCTTTCCAGGCCGGCATCACGCCTTTTGGACCAACAGAAACAGTCTGAATGATCTCATCTTTGGTGCTGCCATAAAGCCAGATGGCGTCAGCGAGGTTCGGTGCGCCTTGCGAACGATCCCCGGTGCCATCTTCGGCGTGACACGACGAACAATTGTCGGCAAACACCACGGCACCTGCGTCAGCCATACCGGCGTCTGCGTCAGCTTTGGTGACGGGCGACAGGCTCATCACATAGTTTACAACTTGGCCAATTTCTTCATCCGACAGATAGTCGTCGCCAAAGGCCGGCATTTCCGAGAAACGAGTGTCGTCTTCGAAATCTGACGAACGGATCCCGTGGGTCACCGTTGTTTGGATGTCTTCAATCGAACCACCCCACAGCCAGTCATTGTCCAGAAGGTTCGGATAACCCGAGCCTTCGGTGATGCCGTTGGCACCCGCGCCGTGACATTGCGAACAGAAGGTCGCAAAGGTCGCACGGCCCGACTGAATGGCGTAGTTGTGCAGGTCAGAGCCACGCTCCAGCGCGGTCAGATCAGCACTGGCCAATTCAGTTTCCAGCGCGCCGTTCATATCCTTGAACCGCTGGATTTCTTGTGCAACCTCGCCACGGGTCGACCAGCCAAGATAGCCAGCTGTCGCGCCTTTGATCATTGGCCAAGCGGGGTAAGCGATGGAATACCAAATGCCCCAAACGATGGTCACATAAAACACCCAGACCCACCAACGAGGCAGCGGATTGTTGAATTCTTCAATCCCGTCCCATTCGTGGCCGGTGGTCTCGACCTCTTTCTTTTCAACAGGTTTTTTACTCATTTGCCACAACTCCTTGAGCTGAGCGCCGGGGGATTAACATGACGTTAGTCCCGGTCACCGGCAGGTTTGTCTTCATGGCGGAAGGGGATGGAGGCCGTGTCCTCATGGATCTCGCGGCTGCCCGGGCGAAACGCCCAGAACACAACCCCGAGGAAAAAGAGGAACATGGCCAAAAGGACCCAGCTGTCTGCGAACAAGCGCATAAGGCTATATGTATCCATCATCCCAGCTCCTTACCGGCTTGCGTCAGGTGTAAAGGTCGAGAAATCAACCAATGTGCCCAACATCTGCATGTAAGCGATCAGTGCATCCATTTCCGACACACCCGGCTTGCCATCAAAGTTGCGCGCTTGCGCTTTTGGATAACGAGCCATCAATGCATCGACATCGGAGTTGTCACCCTCGGGGTCTGCTTGGGTCAACCAATCAGCCTCGGCGGCTTCCAATTGCTCATCGGTGTAAGGCACACCAACAATCTTATTGGCTTCCAGAAGGTCCCGAACATATTTCGGACTGATCATACGCTCTGCCAAGAAGGCATATTTGGGCATCACCGATTCCGGAACAACCGACTGTGGATCAGAAAGGTGATCCACATGCCAATCGTCCGAGTACCGGCCCCCAACACGGGCAAGGTCAGGCCCTGTCCGCTTGGAACCCCATTGGAACGGGTGGTCATACTGGCTTTCTGCTGCCAGTGAATAGTGACCATACCGTTCAACTTCGTCACGCATTGGGCGGATCATTTGCGAGTGACAGGTATAACAGCCTTCACGCACATAAATGTTCCGACCTTCCAGCTCAAGCGGCGAGTAGGGGCGCATGCCCTCCACGTCCTCGATGGTATTTTCGAGGTAGAAAAGCGGTGCGATTTCCACGATGCCGCCGACTGTCACCACCAAAAGGCTGGAGACGAGCAAGAGCGTTGCGTTCTTTTCAAGAACAACGTGTTTATCAAGAATTCCCATCGTCATCCCCTCCTTATTCAGCCGGAGCCGCAGCAGGTGCATCAGCTTCGATCGCTGGGGCACGCAATACGGTCATCACGAGGTTGTAGCACATGATCAGCGCACCCGAGAGGAACAGAACCCCACCCAGACCACGAACCACATACATTGGGAATTTGGCAGACACGGTGTCAGCGAACGAGTTCACAAGAAAGCCTTGTGCGTCAACTTCACGCCACATCAGACCTTCGAGGATACCGGTTACCCACATCGAGGATGCGTAAAGAACGATACCGATGGTGGCGAGCCAGAAGTGCCAGCTGACCAGACGCAGGCTGTAAAGACCAGTACGGTTCCACAGTTTCGGCGTCAGGAAGTACAATGCACCAAAGGTGATCATACCGTTCCAACCAAGCGCACCAGAGTGCACGTGACCAATGGTCCAGTCGGTATAGTGTGACAAGGCGTTCACAGCGCGGATCGACATCATCGGACCTTCAAACGTCGACATGCCATAGAAGCCGATCGACACAACCATCATACGGATGATCGGGTCCGTGCGCAGTTTGTCCCAAGCCCCCGACAGGGTCATCAGACCGTTGATCATGCCACCCCACGATGGCATCCAAAGGATGATCGAGAAAACCATGCCCAATGTGCCCGCCCAATCGGGAAGCGCAGTATAGTGCAAGTGGTGAGGACCAGCCCAGATATACAGGAAGATCAGAGCCCAGAAGTGGATGATCGACAGTTTGTACGAGAAAACCGGACGTTCAGCCTGCTTTGGTACAAAGTAGTACATCATGCCAAGGAAACCCGCGGTCAGGAAGAAGCCAACGGCGTTGTGGCCGTACCACCACTGTGTCATTGCATCTTGAACACCCGAGAAGAGCTGAACCGATTTCGACCCAAAGATCGAAACTGGCATCGCCAGGTTGTTCACAACATGCAACATCGCGATGGTCACAATGAACGACAGATAGAACCAGTTGGCCACATAGATATGCGGCTCTTTGCGTTTCATCAACGTCCCAAGGAATACGAGCAAATAAGCAACCCAAACAACGGTCAACCACAGGTCGGTGTACCATTCAGGCTCTGCGTATTCTTTCGACTGGGTTGCCCCCAACAGATATCCAGTGGCTGCCAGCAAGATCACGATCTGGTATCCCCAGAACACAAACCATGCCAGATTGCCGCCCCAAAGGCGCGCGCCACAGGTGCGCTGTACAATATAGAATGAGCTGGTGATCAGCGCGGTGCCGCCAAATGCGAAAATCACTGCCGAGGTGTGCAGCGGACGCAAGCGACCAAAGTTCAAATACCCTTCGGCCCAGCCGAAGTTCAATTGCGGAAAGGCCAACTGGAACGCGATAAACGTCCCAACCAAAAAGCCAACCGCGCCCCAAAAGGCCGTCAGCGCCACGCCCACACGTACGGGCCCATCCATATATCCTGTTTCAACAACTTTAGGTTCACCCACTTTTTTCAGCGAATAAACAAAAAGGCCAGTCGCGATAAGCGTCACCAGGATGGCATGCACCCCATACGCGAGATCGCGAGCATAGCTAGCGGCAATGGCGGCCAAAACTGCAATAAGGCCATACACTACCAATTTTAGGTAATCCCACATTTTGCGTCCCTTCGTCTTTGTCATGAATGTGCCCGCCTTGAAAAATCTGGGATTCGGACACACTTGTCGACTTTTGTCGGTTTGGACCTATCCCCTTGTGACTACCTTGATCCATATCAAAACTGTCGCACCAAGGCTGTTTTCTTGCCTTTGACCCATGTCAAAGCGTCGCAGGCGGCGGTTGTGCAGGCTATGAACAACACCTTCAGGAGCCATCCATGGACTACAAAACCATCACCACCGTCCTTACAGACAAAAATATTTGCGGTGCCTCATTTAAGGCTGCACAGACCCTCGCGCGCACAAACGAGGCGCATTTGAACACGCTTTGCCTTGGCGTTGATCACTCGCAACAGGGGTTCTACTACGCAGGTGCGTCAGCGATGATGATCCAGGATAACCTGACGATGGCCCGCGATGCCGCCTCTGAGATGGAAGAACACGCCCGCAAGGCCTTGTCCGGCGCAACCTTTGGTTGGTCCGCAACCTGCCTATCTTCGCAAATGGTTGCCCTCAGCGGCATGATCGCCCACCACACACGGTTCGCCGACCTTGTCGTCTTGCCCCGCCCCTACGGCGAAGGGCGCGGCCNNCATGACGCCGAAGCCACGGTCGAGGCGTCACTCTTCAACGGTTCCGCCCCGGTGATTATCATGCCAGACGGATCCGACCTTCCTGAGACAATCGAGAATGTGGTTGTTGCGTGGAACGAAAGCGCCGAAGCGCTGCGCGCCATCCGCCTTGCGATGCCATTTTTGCAAAAGGCCCACAATGTTTACATCGCGATCATCGATCCACCCACCCACGGGCCGGAACGCTCTGATCCCGGCGGTGCGCTCAGCCAAATGCTGTCCCGCCATGGGGTGCGCGCAGAGGTCACGGTCATGGCCCGCACCCTGCCCCGCGTGTCCGACATTCTGAACCGCCATGCGCGCGACAAAGACGCGGATCTGATCGTGATGGGGGCCTATGGCCATTCGCGTTTCCGCGAGTCGATCCTGGGCGGTGCCACCCGGCATATGCTGGAAGTGGCTGAGAAACCTGTATTTCTGGCGCATTGATTCCACACGAGGATCAAAACAGACCTTATCAAAAGAAAACGAGCCGCAAATACGGCTCGCTTTCTAGCTTTCAAAGCAGAGGCTTCTACTGGCGTCAGGCCAATAACCCACCATCATAATCATCCCCAGTTTCCGCCATCAGGATCGCGAAATCTGGAATAATTACATGCCGCTTACCCTCAAGCACAATGATCCCGGCCTTTTTCAGCGCCGAAATCTGCCGGCTCACCGTCTCAAGCGTCAGGCCAAGATAATCTGCCATCGCTTCACGGGTCAGTGGCAAATCAAGCGTCATGCCAGAGGTTGGGGTCAGCTGGTTCAACGTCGCATCACGGCGCGTCAAGATGGCCAATAGGCTGGCAATCTTTTCACGTGCGGTCTTGCGCCCCAAAACCAGCATCCATTCCCGCGCGCTGTCCAGCTCGTCCAACGTCATTTGCAACAGACGTGTGCCGATCGACGGGGTGCTGCCCATCAGCTCTTCAAACGGTTTTTTCCGAAAGCAACACACTGTCAGATCCGAGACCGCCACCACATCAAAGGGTGCAAAATCCCGCCCCGGACGACCAATGAAATCAGACGGCAACAACAGGCCCACCATCTGGGTGCGCCCATCCTCCATCGTCTGGCTAAGGGTGGCAATTCCGCTGACCACGGATGCGACAAATTCCATCTGGTCGCCGGCCCACAACACAGGCTGTCCCGCCTCATAGGTCCGGTAGTATTTGATTTCCTCAAGCCGATCCAACTCGTCCGGCTCACATTTCGAACAAACAGCCCGATGGCGAATCGGACATGATCCACACTCGCGGGAATTGAAAGTGAAATCTTTAATTGCTGTGTTCATAGCGTTTTCCACCGGGAATCTGATCCCGCTTGATCCTGATCAATGTTGCGCGCGCGTTCGTCTATAGAGACTAGTCGAATGCAAACACTTACGCAACTCAGACGCCTTGGACTTTTTGACGCTCGGGTTCCTCGTTATACGAGCTACCCGACCGCTTTGCACTTCAAGCCAGGGTTCAGCCCCGATACCGCCGCGAACTGGATCCAGGCGATCCCAGCGGGCGACAGCGTGTCGCTCTATGTTCACATCCCATTTTGCCGCCGCTTGTGTTGGTTCTGTGCGTGCCGCACCCAAGGCACGGCGACAGCCGAACCCGTGGCCGCCTATCTTGAAAGCCTCAAGACCGAGCTTGCGACCATCAAAGGGCTTGTGGCACCCGGTGTGAAAATCGAACACCTGCATTGGGGTGGTGGTACGCCAACCCTGTTGCAACCGGACATGATCACCGATCTGACCGCCGCCATTCTGGACACGATGCCTTTGGCAGAGAATGCCCAGTTCTCGGTCGAAATTGACCCGTCCGAGGTTGACGACGCCCGTCTGGACGCGCTTGCCGCCGCTGGGATGAACCGCGCTTCAATTGGTGTGCAGGACTTTGATCCGATGATCCAGGAAGTCATCGGTCGCCCGCAAAGCTATGAGATCACCAAACAGACGGTGGACGGGCTGCGCGCCCGCGGCATCACCAGCCTGAACATGGATATCCTTTACGGGTTGCCGCACCAAAACCAAGCCCGGATCACGGACTCGGTTGAAAAGCTGATCAGCCTAGGTCCCGACCGCGTGGCCCTGTTTGGTTATGCTCATGTCCCGTGGATGGCGCGCCGTCAAAACCTGATCCCGACAGAAGCCCTGCCTTCTGCGGAAGAGCGGTTAGACCTGTTTAACACCGCGCGGGATATGTTCGTGGAAGCGGGCTTTGACGAGATCGGCATCGACCACTTCGCCCTGCCGGATGACGGACTTGCCACCGCGCATAAAGCGGGCACCATGCGCCGCAATTTCCAAGGCTATACCGAAGACGCCTCACAGGTGTTGATCGGGGTTGGCGCCAGCTCCATTTCGCGTTACCCGCAAGGTTACGCGCAAAACGAACCGGCCACATCGAAATACCAAGCCGCCGCACGCGCTGGGAATTTGTCCGTCTCAAAAGGCCATGCCTTTGACGGCGACGATTGGGTGCGCAGCCGGATCATCGAGCTGATCTTATGTGATTTCAAAGTTGATTTTGCACAGGTCGCGGATGAGCTGAAGGACGATGTGGCCCGGCTAGTGTCGATGACCGACGGTCTGGCAGAGGCGATGCCTGATACCTTTGATCTTGTGGACAACGTATTGACCATCCATGAGGCCTCACGCCCCTTGGCGCGGATCATCGCCCGTCACTTTGACGCGTATGAAATGAATGCGGCAGGCCACAGCCAAGCGGTCTAGCAACACCTATAAAACAAAAGAAAAGCGCGTCCAAAGTGGCGCGCTTTTTCATTTTCAGTCTCGGTTTGGCACATTCAGAACCGGTGGCCCTAGTCCAGATACCCAGCCTCCTCAGCGACCCGTTCAATGACGGTGCCCAAGCTCAGCCCTTTCTCAAACATCCCATGCTTTAGAAAGCCAATCACTTGCGCAATGACCAGCGGATTGGTCATCATGAACGTATGGGTCACGGGCAAGACAATGTGATCGGCCATCCCCTCAACCTTGGTGCTTTCAACCGACACTTTCCCATCGTCTTCGCCGTCAATAAGCGTCGAGTAGATTGGGTTCATCGAGCGATTCCCAGCAATCACGCCCAGCTCGTAATTCGGCAGCCCAACGTGATTGGGCACCGAGTTTTCGCCGGTTCCCAATTGCATCCCCGCCGGGCCATTGATCCATTCAAACGGCTCAAGGTTGGCAAATGCATCTACCAGTTGCGAGCCTTTGTTGGGTGGGGCCAGCATCACCACACGGCCCATGTCTTTGGGGCGATTGTCCTGCAACCAGACACGCGCAAGGATGCCGCCCATCGAGTGTGTGACAAAGCTGATCTTTTGCGCCCCGCAGGCTTTGACGGCCGGTGGGATCGCGGTTTCAACAAGGATATCAATTTCCGCTTTTGTAGACGGATAGCCCAGATTGACGACCGTATACCCCTCGACGCGCAGTGCCTCTTCCATCACCCACAGCGAGGAGGGCGAGCGAGCAAGCCCGTGCAACAGCACCACGCACTCATNNGTGGCTGGCTGCGCTGGGGCAGGCAGGGCTGAGGCAACACAAAGGGCGCTGGCGACGAACAAACGTTTAAACATGCCCCCTACATAGGTGGGCTTGCATTCAGATACGAGAGGCGGGATGTCGCGTTTTGGCAAATGGGCAAACACCAGCGCATTCCCGGCAGGCTGCGAACGCAAAAAGGGCGCGCCATCGGCACGCCCCTTGAGTTTTGTGACCTCACGAGGGTCAGGATTAGACCTCGGTGTAGAACCCGGGCGCAACCCAGCGAATGACCAAAGCGCCGGCACCAGCCAAGGTCACAGCCACCACCAAGGGCCATCCAACCACGGGAAGCATCGCCAGAATGGTCACCGCGACCGCACCTGTAAGCGCGGCAATCGCCCGCTCGGACAAAGTTGCTGGCTGCGGTTGGCCCGCCAAAACCATGGCGCCAACGCCCATGATATAGGCACCGATCACATAGCCCGCGATCGCCAAAAGTACCGCGCCCAAAATCGCAAAAGGTGCAAGCAAGATACCATAGCCAGTCACCCCCAGCACAAACAACGCCCCCGCCAAGGCCGAGATCGCCAAGAACCCCATCCAGATCGCGCGAAACGGGCTTTCAAGTGTGCGTTCACGCAAGCTCATCAAAGCCCCCGGTACAAAATAGGCAACGACGGTTGCCAAAACTGTAAGGGTCAGGATGGACCCAATTTTGCCACCGAACCATGACATCCAGCCTTGACCGCTGGACATATCAGTTCCGTTGCTACCGTCGATGGTGACCCCACCGTCGAACTCTTCTTCGGGATGGCGTTCAATCCGGTCTGCGGGCACCACAAATTCCGGCACCACAATATCGTCGACATTTTCGGCATAGAGATGAAGCGTGCCTTCGATGCGGGCATTTTCCCCAAATGAGATGTTTTTGGTGGCAAAGCTGGCATCGCCCGAAATGGTTTCTGTCAGCAAGATATTTTCAGCCGCAACCAGCGCGCTGTCGCCAATAGATCCCGTCAGTTCAACGCGTTGCGCCGCAATACGCACATCACCCAAAACCGAAGCCGCAACCAAGACTGTGTCACCGGCAAGTTGGGCATCTCCCCCCACATCAGCCGCCACATTCACGTTCACGCCTGCCGCATAAAGGCTGTTGCCAACCGGAGCGGAAATCGAAACCGAACGGCCGCCCGCATGGGCTGAGCCTTCTACTGGTGCGGAAATCACCACCGTATTGCCAACGATGAACGCGTCATCGACCGCCTTTCCAGACAGGGTGACATTGTCGCCGGCCATATAGGCGTCGCCACCGAAACGGTACACCTCTTGCGCGGTAGCTGGCAGCGCTGCAAGGGTCAGGAGGGAAATCAAAAGAGGTTTAAACATGGCTGTCCCCGCCAAAATGTTGATGTTATGAGCATTAACATAAGGGGGATTTTATCCAGTTGTAAGGGGGAGATTAAAAATTTCTGCCTCCGCGCCAAACCAGCACGCATGACAGTTGCGTGCCCAAGCCGCACGCCGCATGGTCGAACGCCAAGCGACCCCCGTAAATTGACCAAAAAATGGCGGCCCGAAGACCGCCATTTGATATCGACTTTGGGTGTTTTCGGTGGATTTCCTGCGAAAACCACCGATTGCAGTCGAATTTCCTAATGGAAATTCAACTTACATCATGCCGCCCATGCCGCCCATGTCGGGCATGCCGCCACCAGCTGGACCATCTTTCGACGGCTTGTCGGCAACCATGGCTTCGGTGGTGATCAGAAGACCAGCGATCGAGGCTGCATCTTCCAGAGCAGTACGCGCCACTTTGGCGGGATCAATCACGCCAAATTCGAACATGTCGCCATATTCTTCGGTCTGCGCGTTGAAGCCAAAGTTTGCATCTTCGCTTTCGCGCACTTTGCCAGCAACAACAGCACCATCAACACCAGCGTTCTCAGCGATCTGGCGCAGTGGCGCTTCGATGGCTTTTTGCACGATGACGATACCAGCGTTCTGGTCTGCGTTTGCACCAACCAGATTGGCCAGCGCTTTACCAGCCTGAACCAAAGCAACACCACCACCAACAATCACGCCTTCTTGTACGGCCGCACGGGTCGCGTTCAGGGCATCATCAACGCGGTCTTTGCGCTCTTTCACTTCCACTTCGGTCATGCCACCAACGCGGATCACAGCAACACCGCCTGCCAATTTAGCAACGCGTTCTTGCAGTTTTTCACGATCGTAGTCCGATGTGGTTTCTTCGGCTTGGGTGCGGATCTGGGCAACACGGGCTGCGATCTCGGCTTTTTCGCCTGCACCATCAACGATGGTGGTCTCGTCTTTGGTGATCGAGATTTTCTTGGCGGTGCCAAGCATATCCATGGTCACCGATTCCAGCTTCATGCCCAGATCTTCGGCAATCACTTGACCGCCGGTCAGGATCGCGATGTCTTGCAGCATGGCTTTACGACGATCGCCAAAGCCCGGTGCTTTCACAGCAGCGATTTTCAGACCGCCACGCAGTTTGTTCACAACCAAGGTTGCCAGGGCTTCGCCTTCAACATCTTCTGCAATGATCAAAAGTGGTTTTTGCGACTGGATCACTTGCTCCAAAAGCGGAACCATGGATTGCAGCGACGAGAGTTTTTTCTCGTGCAACAGAACCAAACAATCCTCAAGGTCAGCAACCATTTTATCTGGGTTGGTCACGAAGTAAGGCGACAGGTAGCCGCGGTCAAACTGCATGCCTTCAACAACAGTGGTCTCGGTTTCCAGACCTTTGTTCTCTTCAACAGTGATGACGCCTTCGTTGCCAACTTTTTGCATCGCATCTGCGATTTGCTGGCCGATTTCAGCTTCGCCATTGGCTGAGATGGTGCCAACTTGGGCAACTTCAGCCGAATCTTTGACTTCGCGAGCCATGTCTTTGATGCCCTGCACAACCGTGGCTGTTGCCAGGTCGATGCCGCGCTTCAGATCCATTGGGTTCAGGCCAGCAGCAACCTGTTTCAGACCTTCGCGAACAATCGCTTGGGCCAGAACGGTGGCTGTGGTGGTGCCGTCGCCAGCTTCGTCATTGGTGCGCGAGGCCACTTCTTTGACCATCTGTGCGCCCATGTTTTCGAACTTGTCTTCCAGCTCGATCTCTTTGGCAACAGATACACCGTCTTTGGTGATGCGCGGGGCGCCGAACGACTTATCAAGAACCACGTTGCGGCCTTTCGGGCCGAGGGTCACTTTTACAGCGTCAGCGAGGATGTTCACGCCGCGCAGCATTGCGTTGCGGGCATCGGTATCGAACTTTACGTCCTTAGCAGCCATTATGCTTGCTCCTAGAATTCTTAATTTTCAGATCAGACGATTAGGACAGGATGCCCATAATGTCGTTTTCTTTCATGATCAGCAGCTCTTCACCTTCGACGGTGATTTCAGTGCCAGACCATTTGCCGAACAGAACTTTGTCGCCAGCTTTTACAGCAGGTGTGATCAGTTCGCCGTTGTCTTTGCGTGCGCCTTCGCCCACGGAAACAACTTCGCCCTCGGCGGGCTTTTCTTTTGCGCTTTCAGGGATGATCAGACCGCCAGCGGTCTTTTCTTCGCTTTCAACACGGCGGACCAAAACGCGGTCATGCAGCGGGGTAAATGCCATTTCTGAGGCTCCTTAGCGTCAGTTTCTAATTGCTTTAGCACTCACCGTGCGCGAGTGCTAACGACGGAAGAGTTAGGCATGGAAATGGAAGGTGTCAACAGCTACATTGTTAAAAAGTTGATCGTTAAATTTGACGATGACTGCAGGTTCGGCTTCAAATGAAAACCCTCATGCTATCGCCTCCACGGAAACACAAGGTAGCCACGATTGCTAATGCGCTCAGCTAGAATCAAGTCACAGAAGTGAAACTGCCATTCCCATAATACAGTTTCACCAAAATCACTGCGGTTCACAGCCAGCACATCATAAACACAGAGGTGGTCGCGGATTT
>DDMF01000049.1:0-163 GCA_002340515.1 Rhodobacteraceae bacterium UBA2553
AATACACCTATCACGGGCCGGGCCAGCGGGTGGCCTATGTCATGCTCGACGTGGGGGCGCGGGGGCGTGACGTGCGTGCCTTTGTGAATTCATTGGAAGATTGGGTGATCAAGACATTGGCCGAGTTCAACGTGACCGGCGAAAAACGGGACGGGCGCGTTGG
>DDMF01000049.1:261-5898 GCA_002340515.1 Rhodobacteraceae bacterium UBA2553
AGCCGCTGACCGCGATGGGGATGAAATCGGAAGATAAAATCGCTGCCATCGGCGTGCGGCTCAGGAAATGGATCAGCTTTCACGGCATCTCAATCAACGTTGAACCGGATCTGGAACATTTCTCTGGCATCGTCCCGTGTGGCATCACCGACCACGGTGTCACCAGCCTTGTGGATCTGGGCCTGCCTGTCACGATGGATGATGTGGATGTGGCGTTGAAGCGGTGTTTTGAGGATGTGTTTGGATAGAGCCGCTTGTCGAAATCATGCCTCGGTAAAGAATCACTGCGGGCATTTGCATCAGTGGGCGGAGGTGTCCCGCAGCCCCCGGCGACCGACCAGCCAACAGCTTCGGGGAGAAATCGCTGCCCCACTCGCGCCTCATCCGGGGTCACAATCACGAGAACCCCGCCGCTTGCCTGCGCGCCTTTCGCTTTGCAAGCATTCCCCACCTCGCGTCAGGGTGCGGACCCAACCCACCCCCGTTTCGCATGTTTTCCACTGTTTTCAATGGCATCCCGAATATCGCTGCAAACATCCGCGATCCACCGGGAAACGCCAAACCCTCGGCGGCCAAATTCCCTTATCTGGTTAACTAATTATAGGGGTTCGGCTGTTTCCCGCCCGTACAATTCGTCACACTTCGCCCCCTTTTCATTTCGCCCGTTTTATAGCAAGTTCCCGCGTGAAACAGATTGTCACGCCCCGTTGCGTGGCTTTGTCAAACATGAGGTCAATGATGAAAAAAATTCTTACGTCCGCCGCTCTTCTTTTTGCACTGGTTGGTGGTGCGCATGCTGAAGGCGACGCCGCCGCTGGCGAGAAAGACTTCAAGAAATGTAAAGCCTGCCACACAATCGCAAGCCCCGAAGGCGACGTGATCTTTAAAGGCGGCAAAACTGGCCCGAACCTTTATGGCATCATTGGGCGTCAGATTGCCTCTGCCGAAGATTTCAAATACGGCGCATCGATTGCCGCCTTGGGCGAAACCGGCGCGGTCTGGACCGAAGAGCTGCTGGACGCCTATATCAAAGACCCCAAAGGCTTCTTGAAAGAGCAATTGGGTGACGGCGCGGCCAAATCCAAGATGACGTTCAAATGGAAAGCCCCAGAAAACATCATCGCCTATCTGGTAAGCGTTGCCCCGGCAATGGAAATGCCTGCTGACGACGCCGCCGCGACAGGCGAAGCACCAGCTGCAGAAGCTGATTCGGCCGCTTCCAACTAAGCATTTGCGACTTTTGAACGCTGCGACATGTCGCCCCGGCGGGTAAATCCCTGTCCGGGGCGCATTTTTTTCATCTCCCACATGCAACGCGCCGTTGCGCCAGACCCCCTTCCCATACTAAACACGTTAAAAATCGGGCGAAGTGACTCTTTGCCTAAAATGTTTAATCCCAAAGGGAGGTATCTATGGCGGACGCAGCCATTCAGGGCCATGATCACCACGACGAGCGCGGATTTTTCACGCGTTGGTTCATGTCCACCAACCACAAGGATATCGGCATCCTTTACCTGTTCCTCGCAGGTCTCACGGGTCTGATTTCGGTCAGCTTCACCGTGTACATGCGTATGGAGCTTATGGATCCCGGTGTTCAGTATATGTGCATGGAGAATATCGATCAGGGTCTCGTAGCACATTTGACGAAGTCCGCTGTGGAAGCATGTACCCCCAACGGGCACCTTTGGAACGTGATGATCACCTATCACGGCGTTCTGATGATGTTCTTTGTTGTTATTCCGGCGCTGTTTGGCGGGTTTGGCAACTATTTCATGCCGCTTCAGATCGGTGCGCCGGATATGGCGTTCCCGCGGATGAACAACCTGTCGTTCTGGCTGTATGCAACTGGTGTGGCCCTTGGTGTGGCATCCCTGCTGTCGCCCGGTGGCAATGACCAGCTGGGTTCCGGTGTGGGTTGGGTTCTGTACCCGCCGCTGTCCACCACAGAAGGCGGCTATTCGATGGATCTGGCGATCTTTGCGGTGCACGTCTCGGGTGCCTCGTCGATCCTGGGTGCGATCAACATCATCACCACCTTCCTGAACATGCGTGCCCCCGGCATGACATTGTTCAAAGTGCCATTGTTTGCCTGGTCGATCTTTATCACCGGTTGGTTGATCCTTCTGTCGCTGCCCGTTTTGGCCGGCGCGATCACCATGCTGCTGATTGACCGTAACTTTGGCGGGACCTTCTTTGACCCGTCAGGCGGCGGCGATCCGATCCTGTATCAACACATCCTGTGGTTCTTTGGCCACCCGGAAGTGTACATCGTGATCCTGCCCGGCTTTGGTCTGATTTCACATGTCATCGGCACCTTTGCGCGCAAGCCGATCTTTGGCTATCTGCCAATGGTCTGGGCCTTGATCGCCATTGGCGTCATCGGCTTTGTTGTGTGGGCCCACCACATGTACACCGTTGGCATGTCGCTGACCCAGCAGTCTTACTTTATGCTGGCCACGATGGTCATTGCGGTGCCCACAGGCGTTAAGATCTTTTCATGGATTGCAACGATCTGGGGCGGTTCGGTTGAGTTCAAAACCCCGATGCTCTTTGCCTTCGGCTTCTTGTGGCTCTTCACCATCGGCGGCGTGACCGGCGTTGTGCTGTCGCAGGCTGGCGTCGACCGCGTGTATCACGACACCTATTACGTTGTGGCGCATTTCCACTATGTGATGTCGATCGGTGCTGTGATGTGTATCTTTGCCGGGATCTATTTCTGGATCGGTAAGATGTCAGGTCGTCAGTATCCTGAGTGGGCTGGCAAGCTTCACTTCTGGACCTTCTTTGTCGGCGTAAACCTGACCTTCTTCCCGCAACACTTCCTGGGGCGTCAGGGCATGCCACGTCGTTACATCGACTATCCAGAAGCCTTTGCATACTGGAACAAGATCAGCTCCTACGGCGCGTTCATCTCGTTTGCTTCGTTTGTGTTCTTCATCGGCGTGGTGTTCTACACCTTGATGCGCGGCAAACGCGTGACCGAGAACAATTACTGGAACGAATATGCGGACACATTGGAATGGACCCTTCCATCCCCGCCACCAGAGCACACCTTTGAAATCCTGCCAAAGCAGGAAGAGTGGGATAAGGGCCACTCGCACTAAGGTGAGATAGACATTGAAAGGCCCGGGCAACCACCCGGGCCTTTTCTTTTGGAGCCGTTGATAAGGGGCGCTGCCCCTCGACCTGCGGTCTCACCCCGGGATATTTATGGAAAGAGGAAAAGGGCGCGCGGATGCCGTATGAGTGGATCACAGCGGACAGGTTAAAAGGCGCCAAGGCAGAGTTGCACCTGTGGCCTTACCGGTCCCTGCCCCGGCGTGGGTTTGTCTGGTTGATGGCGCTGTTGGCCTGTGGATTGGCGGTGCCGCTTTTTGCCTTTATCGGCCATGTGATCCTGTGGCTGTTTCTGCCGATCCTGTTGGGGACATTGGGGTTGGTTTGGTACTTCATTGAGCGGTCTTATAAGGACGGCGAAATCCTTGAGGTTTTAACGTTGACCGCTGATCAGATCACCCTCACGCGCGACGGCCCGCGCGGTGCGCATTCTGAATGGCAGGCCAACCCCTATTGGGTCACAGTGGAGCGTCACAAGACCGGCGGGCCGGTGCCCGATTACATCACGTTACAGGGGGATGGGCGCGAGGTGGAGATTGGGGCGTTTCTATCCGAAGACGAACGCCCCGTTCTTTATGAGGACCTGTTGCAGGTGCTCAGGGATGTGAAGTCACATTTGTAATACCGCTCCTGGCTCTCGAGCGCTCAGCCAGGCTTACAGATGGACCGCTACTGCGCAACCATCACACAACGATAGGCTTTGCCAAGTTGGGGCGCGATGGACTGTCCAACCTCATTCATCTGGGCTGAGGTTGCGACAGGGCCAGTTCCCACTTCGCGGCCGAGGACGTCTTGCAGCGTGGACATGAACACGGCATGCGCCGCTTCGGCGCGGGATTTGGTATCCGGGTAAGACGGGCCTGAGACGCAGCGATAGCTTGCGCGGCTGTCTAGCCCCTCGGCATAGAAATGAAACAGCTCGCCACTGGGCTGAACGGCCTGCTCAACCACCTGTTCGGTGCAGGCAAAAAGGAAAAGGGCCGGGGCGAAAACCGGCAGGAGGAGGGATCGTTTGGACATCAAATTCTCCAATAAAAAACGCGCCCGCAAATCTGGGGCGCGTTTTTTCTATCTGATTGCTTCCAAATTGAAAGCATAACCCTTGGGAAGCTAGCCCAAACGGTCCTTTACCATGGGGCCAACGCGGCCAAAATCCATCTGGCCTGTATATTTGCCTTTCAGCTCGCCCATGACTTTGCCCATGTCGCGGATGCTTTCCGCACCAACGGCGGAAATGGCGGCGGCCACCGCGGCCTGGGTTTCGGCGTCATCTAGCTGCTTGGGCAGGAAATCTTCGATGATGGTAATCTCGGCCAATTCCTTTTCCGCCAGTTCCAGCCGCCCACCTTCTTCATAGGCCCGCGCGCTTTCCTGACGCTGCTTGACCATCTTGCCAAGGATCGCCAGAACATCCGCGTCCGAGGTTTCCCCCTCGCCATCTGTTCCGCGCAGGGCAATGTCGCGATCCTTGATCGCAGCGGTGATCAAACGCAGTGTTGACAGCCGCACGGCGTCTTTGTTTCTCATCGCCGTTTTCAGGGCGTCATTGATACGGGCACGCATGTCCATGGTCATTAGGGTCCTTTTTGGGTCCGAAGCCCGAATGTATCGAAAAGCGCAAATTCATTCAACCACAGACCTTCTAAGGTAAGCCTTTGAAATATGATGAAAAGTCAAATTTTCTTATTCTGTGTTACCTCTGATCCCCCCCTTGACCCAGCCGCCTGTGGCCCTTAGTTTCGCGCAAATTTGACCCACCGGAGTCGGAAAAATGTCTGCTGCCCCCCATCTAGAAACCGCTACACCCACTGCCTGTCTTGCCCTTGCGGATGGCACCGTCTTTTACGGGGTGGGCTTCGGCGCCACTGGCACCACAACGGCTGAGCTGTGTTTTAACACCGCCATGACCGGCTATCAGGAAATCATGACCGATCCCAGCTATGCGGGCCAGGTTGTGACCTTCACCTTTCCCCATATCGGCAACACGGGTGTGACCCCCGAAGATGACGAAACCGGCGACCCTGTGGCCGCGGGCATGGTGGTGAAATGGGACCCGACCGAGCCGTCGAGCTGGCGGTCAACTGACGACCTGACAAGCTGGCTGGCCAAACGGGGCCGCATTGGCATGGGCGGTGTTGATACCCGCCGCCTGACCCGCGCAATCCGCCAGCAAGGCGCGCCACATGTGGCCATTGCCCACGACCCAGAGGGTAACTTCGACGTGGAAGCTTTGGTCGCCCAAGCCCGTGCATTTTCTGGCCTTGAAGGTCTGGATCTGGCCAAAGAGGTCACCTGCGCACAGTCTTACAACTGGAACGAAATGCGGTGGGCATGGCCTGATGGCTACCCAACCCAAACCGCCCCACGCCACAAGGTGGTCGCATTGGATTTTGGCGCCAAACGCAACATCCTGCGCTGTCTTGCGTCGGCGGGTTGTGACGTGACCGTGTTGCCCGCCACCGCCACCGCCGCCGAAGTTCTGGCACATAACCCGGACGGCGTGTTCCTGTCCAACGGTCC
>DDMF01000045.1 GCA_002340515.1 Rhodobacteraceae bacterium UBA2553
GGCCGGCGGGGGCAGCATCAGGCGCAATTTCAACCCGTCAGGCGCCGCCTCGGCCAGAAGCGCTTTGGACATCTCGGGGTCATAAGCGGAGTTGCCGGTCAGGTCCACATAGGCCGGTTGATGCGGCGCGTAATGGGTGCCGATCGGTGTGCCAAACCCAAACATTGCACCGTCGATGATTTCCTCGCGGTTGATCGCATGGGAAATGGCTTTGCGGATGCGCAGATCGCTGAGCATCGGGGCCTTGTTGTTCATCGACAGGATCGTTTCCCCCTCGGTCGAGCCGACGATGACGCGAAAGCGCGGGTCGGCCTCAAACTGGCCAAGGGTTTCAGGCGCGGGGAAGTTCGGAAAGGCGTCGACATCACCCGCCATCACGGCGGCAAAGGCCGCATTGGGGTCTGAGATGAACTTGAATGTCGCGGACGCTAGCGCGGGGGCCGCGCCCCAATAGGCGTCGTTGCGCGTCATGGTCACGTGGTCGCCCTTGGCCCATTCTTTGAAGGTAAATGGCCCGGTGCCGACAGGGTGGGTCGCGGCGTCATTGACGCTTTCGGGTGCCACAATCACCGCGTCCCCCCACGCCATGTTAAAGGCGAAATTGCCGTTGGGGGCGTCGAGCTTGATCTCCACCGTCAGCGGATCCACGGCCTGAACGCTTTCGATGCCCTTAAACAGCGGCTTTTGCGCGTTGGTGCTGTCTTCGGCCCGTGCGCGGTCCAGCGAAAACACCACGTCATCCGCGTTCATTTCGGTGCCGTCATGAAAGGTTACGCCGCCCCGCAGGGTGAAGGTATAGGTCAGCCCGTCATCAGACACGGACCACGCGCTGGCCAGCCCCGGCATCACGGCGCCATCCGGTCCAAAGCGGGTTAAGCCCTCGTAAATATTGGCATAAACCACTTCATCAATGGCGGCAGCCGCGCCGCCGGTTGGGTCAAGGTTTGGCGGCTCCAGCACCATGCCAAGGGTGATCGCGTCATTGCCCGCAATTGCGGCGTTCGCCATCAGCGCAAAGGCGCAGGCGGTGCGTTTGAGATGTGTCATAGAATTCCTCCTCTTGCCCTATTGGGTCCGGCCCAGGGTCTGCCCTCATGAAACGCGAGGGGCGCGCGCAAAGCAAGGGGCAGCTGGGGCGCAGGCAGGGGGAACTCTTTGTGCGTTACGTCACAATCAAGTGGCGGGGCGTTTGGCGGGGGGTGAAAAGCTGACCAAAAGGGCGGCGGAGGTGATTGCAAAAATGCCGACCCAGCCCATCATGCCGGGCAAATGCCCAAAGAAGATCACATCAAAACCAAGCGCCCAGATAAGGCCCGTAAATTCAAACGGGGCCAGCACCGCTACCGGCGTGCGCGCCATCGCCTCCGTTGCCAAAATATGCCCAATGCCGCCGACAATTCCCGCCAGTGCAAGCCATGCAAACATGCTCCAATCCAGCGTCACCCAGCCAAACGGCAGGGTCATCATCCCGCCAAGGGCTGAAATCACCGCAAAGGAAAACGCAATGGTGGACGGGCGTTCGGTAAAGGTCATGCGCCGCACATGCACCCGCATAAACGCCATCGTCAGAGCAAATCCCAACCCCGCCGCCATGCCGATCAACGCGCCTTCGCCGGGCAGGGAAAATGCCTCCCACAACATGGCGAGCATGCCTGCAAATGAGATGCCGATGGCGACTAAAACAGTGCGGGTCAGGGTCTCGCCCAGCAAGATCACCGCCAAGGGAAGCGCCAGAATCGGCGCGAGATAGGCCAGCGCCTGGGCATTTGCGACCGGTAGATAGGCGAGGGACAGAAAGGACAAAGCCATTGAAATCGCACCAAAAACCCCTCGGGTCAGGTGCAACATCGGGCGGCGTGTGGTCAGTGCGTGGGGAAATTCGTGGCGGATCATCATATAGATCACAATCGGCCCAATGGCGAAAAACGACCGCAAAAACATGATCTGCCCCACCGGCACCTCATCCGCCACCGAATGAATGGCCGCCGACATGCCGGTCATTAAAAAGACCGCAGACAGGCGCAGCAAAATTCCCTGCATCTGGGTGCGGCGTTCACAGTGTTGGGTGGGTTGGAGGTTCACATTGCTGGACATGATAGCGCTATCGCAGCTTGACCAAAGCCTGTCAAACGCCACGTCGCGCCAATCACCCCACGTGCCCTTTGATTTTCTGCGATGCAGCATCTATATTGCGGCCGCGAATGGGACCTTGTGTCCGCATAAGATCAAGACACCCGACGGGAGGGGTATCAATGTCTGTAACAGCCAAGCAGGTGGCGCTGACGCCATCAAACATACGCGACATGAAGGGCGGCGATCCGATTGTGACGCTGACGGCCTATACCACGCCGGTGGCGCAGATGATGAATGATCACGTCGATGTGGTGCTGGTCGGCGACAGCGTGGGCATGGTGCTGCACGGTTTGCCCGACACGCTGGGTGTGACGATGGAGATGATGTGCCTGCATGGGGCCGCGGTGCGCCGGGGCCTGACCCGCCCGATGATGGTCATCGACATGCCCTTTGGCAGCTATGAAGAAAGCCCCGCCGAGGCGTTTCGCAATGCCGCCCGTTTGATGCGGGAAACCGGTGCGGATGCGGTGAAACTTGAGGGTGGCGTGACAATGGCCGACACCATCCGCTTTCTCACCGCGCGGTCCATTCCTGTCATGGCCCACATCGGGTTGACGCCACAGGCGATCAACACGCTGGGCGGATACAAAGTGCAAGGGCGCGGCGAGGATCGCACCCGCGTGATGGCGGACGCCAAAGCGGTGGAAAAGGCGGGGGCGTTTTCAGTCGTTTTGGAAAAAACACCCGAAGGCCTGTCGGATGAGATTACAAAGGCGCTGTCGATCCCAACCATTGGCATCGGGGCCTCCGCCGGATGTGACGGACAGGTCTTGGTGGTGGATGATATGCTGGGGTTGTTCACGGCGTTCAAACCGAAATTTGTCAAGAGATTTGGGACATTAGGCGTGGACGGCGAGGATGCGATCAAGGCATATGCGACTGAGGTTCGGGCGCGCAGCTTTCCTGGCCCCGAACATGTATTTGCTGATGAGGCGCCCTAAAATGACCGGTGAAATGAGCCTCAATGAAAGCCCAGAAATGATCCATAAAATGAGCCATGACATGAAAATCGTTCGCACCAAAGACGAATTGCGCACTCTGCGCCGCCGTTGGATTTTCAAGGGTGAAAAAGTGGCTGTTGTGCCCACCATGGGCGCGCTTCACGCGGGGCATTTGTCTTTGGTTGAGGCGGCAAAAGCCTCGGCCGATCGGGTGATTGTCACGATTTTTGTGAACCCAAAACAGTTCAACAACCCCGATGATTTGACCGGCTATCCGCGCACCGAGGATGAGGATGCCGCCAAGCTTGCGCCCTACGGAATTGACGCGCTTTACGTGCCCACGCCGGACCAGATTTACCCCGAGGGTTTTGCCACAAATGTGCGTGTCTCGGGCCTGACCGAAGACCTTGAGGGCGCGCATCGTCCGGGTCATTTCGACGGGGTGGCCACCGTGGTGTCAAAACTGTTTTTGCAATCGCGCGCCGACGTCGCCTATTTCGGGCAGAAAGACTATCAACAGCTGTTGCTGGTCACCCGTCTGTCGCGGGATCTGGACATTGAGACCGAAGTGGTTGGTTGCCCCACGGTGCGCGAGGCGGACGGTCTTGCCATGTCCTCACGCAACGTGCGCTTGTCGGCCCAGCAGCGTGCCATTGCGCCAGCGCTGAAGGCCGAAATGGACCGCGCGGCAGAGGCCATTCGCCGAGGGGCTGATATGCGTGTGGTTCTGGACAGTGCCAAACAGCAGATCAAAACCGCTGGCTATGACACCGTCGAATATCTTGAACTGCGCGACGCGGAAACACTGGCGCCCGTCACCGATCTGTCCCGTCCCACACGGTTGTTGGCGGCGGCGATGTTGGGGGATGTTCGGTTGATTGATAACATCGCGGTGTGAGGCAGGGAAGGGAGGGGCGCTGCCCCTCGACCTGCGGTCTCACCCCGGGATATTGGGAACAAGAAAAAAGAGCGGGAGCCGTTTTTGCCCCATTTTTTAGCCTGTGCAAAACATTAAACAGTTTAAACTTTGCGGATTTGGCCCTGTAAACAGTTTAAAGTTTCGGGTTTCAAATCTTTAAACTGTTTACAGTTTTTGGTTGGCAAGGAGGCGGCGTTAAAGCAGCTCTTCCAGCACCAATGCCATCACGCCCGCGCTGTCGATCATGTCCTGAACCCCGACCCATTCATCCGGTTGATGCGCCAAATCCAGAATGCCCGGCCCATACGCGATGCAGTTTTTCAGCTTGCCGATCCGGTCGATATGTTTTTGGTCATAGGTGCCCGGGCTGACCACATATGAGGGCTGCCTGCCCAGTACTTTTTCGATGGCAGCGGCGGTGGTTTTGACCACGGGCGCGTCCTGGTCTGTCATGCTTGGGATCACCTCATGCATGTCAGCAATTTCATAGTCAAAACTGGGCCGTTCTGCTTTGATTTTCGCCAGCATTCGGTGAACTTCGGCCTTCACTTCCACCAGATCCTCTTCGATTAAAAAGCGCCGGTCGATCACGATGCGACAGCGATCAGCGACGCAGGGGGCGGGCAGGCCGGTAAAGCCTTCGGGCTGTTCGGCTTCGCCGCCATGGATTGAATTGACGTTGAGGGTGGATTGTTTGGCCCCATCCGGCACAACCGGCATTTCCGTGTGTTTTGAGGCCAGTAGCGGATAAAGGTAGGTCTCCATCTCTTCCAGAACGGCGCCCATATGGCGAATGGCGCTGTCGCCGAGAAACGGCATAGACCCATGGGCGATGCGCCCTTTGGTTTCAATTTCTGCCCACCAGACCCCGCGATGGCCAAGGCAAATCCGGTCTTTGTTCAATGGCTCGGGGATGATCACATGCTGCACGCGGTCGGGGTCGAAATAGCCCTTTTCGGCGAGGTAGGCGACACCGCCATAGCCGCCGCTTTCCTCATCCGCCGTGGCGGATATTTCAACGGCCCCTTTGTGGTTTGGATAGAGGTGGATGAACGCCTCTGCGGCGATAATAGACGCGGCCAATCCGCCCTTCATGTCACAGGCCCCACGACCATAAATCTTGCCGTCTTCAAGCTCGCCGCCAAAGGGATCTTTGGTCCAACCATGGCCGACCTCAACCACATCATGGTGTGAATTGAAATGCACGCAGTCACCCGGCGCACCGCCTTCGTGACGGGCCATGACGTTCCAACGGGGAAATTCGGTGCAATCCCCCGGCGTGCCCTCAGCCCGGATCAATTCTACCTTAAATCCTTGTTTTCCCAAGCGTTCTGCCACAAAGGAACAGATCCGGCGATAGTCGCGACCCGGAGGATTCAGGGTCGGAATGCGGATCAATTCCTGGGTCAGCGCGATAAGGTCATCACGGCGCGCGGCAATTTCGGTCAACAGCGGGTGGGGCGTTTGGTCAGTCATGGGGTGACGTTAGGCGGGAATTTCGCAACAGACAATGGGCGCTGTGATCCAGAATGCGGTGCATAAGCCTTTGCCGAAAATCCATAATATCTGCGCCCTTTTGCCTAGGCCCCCTCTTGAAATCGCGCTACACTCGCGCCAACTTAATGTTATTGGGATTAACTTTCGCGTTGCAAGGTGAATGGGCAGGGCGAGACAGAGGAGGTTTTATGTCGAAATTCGAGACACAGCTGCGTGAAAGTCAGACTCAGGTCGCTGAGGCGCAATCCAAGATTTCAGAGCTGACCACGCGCATTGAAACCGCGCGATCCAAGATGAAATCCGGCGAGGATGTGTCGATCGATATTGAGAACGCATCCCTTGAAGATGTGCACGCCCACACCGAAGCGATGAACGCAAATATTGCCGAACTAATCATGGGGCTGGACGATGTGACCGCCGGATTTAGTTCGGAATTTGAACAGCTTAGGTCAAAAACGGGCTGGGAGGCTTTCATCGGCATTTTTGCCAGTGGCAAGTCGGAGATGATGCGGCAAGAGCGTCTGCGCTCGGCGTCTATCGACGACAAACTGCAGGAATTGATCGGGCAATCGGACACAATTGTGCGCCTTTTGGAAGGGCAATTGAATGTGCTAAATGAGCAGAAAGACAAGGTTGGGACCAACCTGTCTGAGACCTTGGACGACCGCGAATTTACTGTGAAAGACCTTGAAACTGTCCGGGCGGAAATCCTGAGCTTGGACCCCAAAATCATCACGCTTGAAGGCAAGATCGCCAATGAAACGGATGCCGCTGCGCGTACAGCGTTGGAGACGGAACTTGCAGATTTGAACAAGCAATACAATGGCTTGGTTCAGGACGAACAGGTGAAGCTGGCGAAATCGCAAACGCTGGAGCGCTATATTGAGAAGGGTAAAACCTGGGTGGATTCGTTGCAAAACCAAGCGGCGACCCAGATGGTGCTGATCAACAAATTGCAGACCGACACCAAGCAACGTGTGGTGCTGTATGATGCGCTGACCAAATCGCTGAAAACCGCGCAACAACAAGACGTTGCGCACCGGATCAACGAAATTGGCGTCGAGACCGACAAAGAAGCACAGGCGGCGATGGCGGCGATTGGCACAGCGACGAACCAGCGCATGGCCGACATGATGGAAGCCCACGAAGATCAGATGGTGTTTGCCCGTGACGTGCTGGAAGCCAAAGCCAAAGCGGATGAACGTTTTGCGCGCCGGTTTGCGGCGATTGTCGAGAAGCATGACAAGAATGCGTATGGGGGGTGAAAATGAACTCTAAGGTTTTGCGCTTTGCAACCGCAATGGTTCTAACGATTATTTTCGCCTTTTTTTGTAAGAATTTTCTCTCACCTTTTTTTGGTGCCGGTTGGGGGGAATTGGCTCTCGGGGTAATCATAGGCTTGTTCGCCGCTGGCACGGTTCGAACGTTGGATCGCATATGGGTTATTGAGGATGAGTGACTTTATCAGATCAGTGGTTTTGGCGATTGAGGGCCCTGTTGCGAAGTGTATTAGCTTAATATTGCGAAAAGCCCGTGACTGACGACATCAAATCCACCGAACAGGCCAACGCGGGGTTTGCCCCCCGTGATCATGCGGAGCTAACGGATACGCAGATCACGCGCCGGTATTTCTCAAAGTTCGACGCCATCACCGGGCATCTCACACGGGTTGCAGGCCAGATGGAGGCAGAAGGACGCATGGGCCGGGATGAGGTCACAGTGCTGGCCGAATACCTCGTCAAACTGGGGTTCACCTTTCGCGCGTTGGCGAACAAATACCATTTTTCCGGCGGCTCATATGGCCTCACGGCACAAACGCTGACCTTTGATCGACGTGAAAGCGGTTTTCCTGTCGCGGCGGAGCTTTTGCAGATGGCGTCCGACGCGGCGCAAGCCCAGGGGCATTTGGCGCAGATGCCATCGGTGGACAAGTTGAAATCGGAAATGGTCAGCCAGATTGTGGGTGACCTGACCAAGCCGGTGAAGCTGCAATACAGCCTGTCGCAGCGGTTGTATTATGAGGAATTGGCGAAGGGTCAGCTCTTTTGGCCGCAAATGCACCCGGATGTGATCTGGCGCCGAAATGAAGGTGAGGGGCGCCATACGCGGCGTCATTATTTGCTGCATTGGGCGGTCTATGACAGCGAAGTGAACCTGCCGACGATCTACCTGATGGAGGTCGAGGACACCGGGAAATACCCGCTGCCGAAAGACGATGAACGCTGGCCGCAGGTTGGCGCGCATTTGATGGCGCAATCCATGGCGGGGTTGAAGCTGGTGACCATTGCCACCGGGTTTGATCGTGACTTTGACAACCTGCATCCCAAACGGCTGCGGCGGTTTCATATTGGCCCGATGTACAGCCATACGTTCACGCGCCAAACTGGCCCGCTGCGTGAGGTGTTGGACGAGGCAAAATCGCCACCCGGTGAAGATTGGGCGCTGGCCTGGACGCTGGAAGAGTTGGAAAGCCGCGAGGTGAAAGAAGAGCGCACCGGATGGTTTGGATCGGTGGAACGCGAGGTGTTTCAACTGGATCCCTTTGCCGGGCGCGGGGCTGATCTGGGCGCGACGCGGATGGAGCGGTCTATTATTCTGCCGGAACGCCCGTTTCAGGTGCTGGCGGAAAAGAACCCGCCGGGCTTTCGCGATGTGCGTAAATTTGTGGTGCGCCCCGGTGGGCAGGTGCTGAGTTATCGGTGAGGTTGGGGGCTTTGCCCCCGGCTTCGCCTCCCCCGAGGTATTTTGAGCAAGAAAAGAGGCGCAGCCTTTTCGTTTGTAGGAGAGTTTTATGTCGATGCCAGCTGATGTGATGGAAGTGCGGGAAGAAGAAATCCGGGCGCATTATGGTGCCGCCGCCGGGTTGCTTGAGGGGTTTGATCATACGCCGCGCATTGCCAAACCAAAGGTTGCGGCAGCGGCCCCTGAGCGATCAGCCGGCATTGGCACGCGTCGGCGATTTCGATCCACCACGCCGGGCTTGGTGACACGCTCGACCGCGCGGCCCGAAGGTGTGCATTTGGTGGCGCGCATTGAGGGCGCGGATGGGGATGACCCGCTGGTCTCTCCGCTTCAGGCCACGGTCTTGCATAGCTTGCGTCGGGCGGTTTCCATTGCCTTGGCGGTGGGCGAGGGGTTTTCTGAGGCGACCGAATTGGCAACCCTTCGGCGTGCGAATTTGGAAGGCGCTATAGGCGCGGATAAGGCGACGGGATTTGCCGAGCTCTTGGCGGCGGAAAGCCTTGTGGTGCTTTACGTTTTTGCCAATGCGACCTCGTATCTTTTGGCGTCTCACGCGGGGGAAGTTTCCGTGGATGTGGGCGCTGTGGAAGAGGTTCTGACAGACAATGCCCCGATGGCCCTGAACGGCGCATTATGGGAGCTGGATCAAGAACTTGCGACATTTTCGACCAGCGAAGATAAGCTGGTGCCCACCGTTTTGGCCTATGCGGAACAGTTGATGGAAAAGGTTTCGTTGCGTGCGCAAAATGCCCCTCAGTTGGCTGCTTTCACCGGCGCGAATTACCGGGTTGAGGCGGACGATCTGACCATTTCCGGTTTCACCCCCGCGCGCGCTGCCAAAGCCACGAAACTGACCATGTCGTTCAAGAAACCGAACGAAGTGGTGGGCAACCATATCGCCAAATATCAGTCGATGAAGCTGGCCAAAATGCTGATGGCTTATGACTTTGACCGCAAGCTGAACCCCTTTGCGGAGCTCGGCGGGTTCATCTTTACCTTCATGGGCGACGGCATGCCGGGCACTGGGAAAACCACGCTGATTCAGATGATGGCCGGGCTGATCAATGATTACTGCCAAGTGGCGGGTTATGCGTTTCGCTATCAGAACTTCGGTATCGACAATATCGACAGTTACCAAGGGAAATCCGGACAAAATGCCAAGGCGTTCATCAATAATGTGATGGACCAGAATGTGATCGGTTTTGGCACCGTGGATGACATCGACCAAATTGCGGGCAAACGCGGGGATCGTCAATCCAGCGCGGGGCAACAAGAGGTCACGGCGGTGTTGATGGAGGCATTTGCGGGTGCAAATACCGTCGTTCGCGGCAATTGCACCTTTGGGATGTTTTCAAACTACCCCGAGAATGTGGACGACGCGCTGCGCCAACGGGCGGGCGCGCGGTTCTTGGTCGATGGGCCAAAAACGCGTGACGATTATATCGACATTCTGAACCTTTTGATGGGCAAAAACCACGCGATCCCGCTGGGCGATCACGACGCCTATGCAGCCCAAGAGATCAAGAAAGCGGTCGCGGCGAGCTATGATGGTTACAGCCGCCCGCAAGAACCGGGGTTGGTTGCGGTGTTTGACCGGGTGCAGGATCAAATCGGCGATTTGGACACGATTGCCAAGATGGGCACGTATTTGAAAGCGATCCAAGAGGCCGACCCGCGCTTTACCGGGCGTGCGATCAAGAACATCACCGACGCGGTGAAAGTCCGGGCGATGGATTTTGAATTGCCGGATGAGTGGATGGAAAACCCAGAGCTGTTCTTGTTGAAAGGGTATGACGACAAGAAGGCGATGATTGCTGACCTGCGCGTGCCGATCACCGTGGACATGGTGATCCAAGAGATCAACCGCTACGCCGACAGTGAATTCCGCTATGCCGATAAATCGGACGAGGTGGCAATTGACAATATGGTGCGCGACTTTGGGCGCACCGAAGAGGCGAAGCGGCGGTATCTGGAGGGGAAGGGGTGAGCATCTTGCGATGTCCTTCTGGGCTGCAAGCCCGGTTCACGCCCGACCCCGCCCCCCAGGGCGGGCGTGAAATTGCTGTGGGTTCGGCTTGGCGCATCGTTCCGGTTTTTCCGGGCGGATTGCCAATCATTGAGCCGCCCTCGGGTTCGGGCGTGAACCTAAGTTCCAGTGTGCATTCGTGGGTGAAAGCATGAGTGAAACAGAGAAAACCAAACGCCCGTTTTGGAAGAACCCAATCGCTTGGGCGATTATTGCAACAGGATTGGTTGCTGCATTTGGTTTCTGGGCGGGTGGATTGGAAGCGTGTGGCGTTGACTTCTGGGGAAACCGTAGTTGCTCTGGAACCAAATGGTCAGCATTCCTCGAAGCCACACCAAATGAAGTCGGGGATACGCTCGCCGGGTTTGCTGGGGCGCTCGCCTTTGTTTGGCTGATTGCAACGGTTGTGTTGCAGGGGCAAGAACTGCGTGAGCAGCGTCTAGAATTTGAGAAGATGGCAAATGCTCAAGAAGCTCAAGCTAATGTTTTGAAAACTCAAGCTGATATATTTGTAAAGGAACAGTCTCAAAGGGATGAAGCGCGTGCGGAGCAGTTGTTCGAAGAGAAATTGAGGTCGTTCATTGTCTCATTGGTAGAAAGCCCCTCGAGAGGATTATGTTGGGCGTTTTCCAACGGTACGATTGATGATGAGGGCTATAGTTATGGAGAGGTCCACAGTTATTCACTGAGTAGCGAAAAATATGAAAACCAAACGATTGATGAGGCAATTATTAATTTTCGCCGGAGGCTACCAAGTATACGGGAAACCCTTTGGGACTTCCTGCATCAATCGGTTGACTATCGTTTGCCCCCAAAGGAGAAGTTTGTTTCAAATTTGGTCAGTGATCTAGAAAGTATTGTTGCAATTAAGTGCAAATTATCCGAACCGCAACAAGTGCGGCTATCTAGAATGAGACTCCCTGAGATCATAGATCAGCTCCAAAAGCTCGGGGCGACGTCAGCGCTATGGACGGAGGATTCCCAATGAAACGCCTCATTAAACGCGGTTTGATGTTTGGGAATATGGTGCGGGTGGATAGTCCGGCGCTGATCACGCGTTACAATCGCGCGCTGGGCAAGCTGGCGGGGCGGACCACCGAACTGAGTGAATTCCACATCGACATCTCTGGCTTTTCTCCTGAGATTGGCGAGGAGTTTGGCGATGAGGCTTATCTTAATCCCGGTGGTTGCAATCGGCAGTTTATCATCCTCACCGTCGATCAGAAAAAGGCGCCTTTGCTGAACGCGAGCTTCTCGACCTCGCGTGGGATCCTCAAGCGATTCATGGCCGACAATGAAGCAAAGCTCTTTGCGCTCACCGCTCATGATGCCATCGCGGGCGAGCTGGAAAATTCGGTTTATGATATCACCAACCTGCGCGACCTGTTGGCCATTCGCAACATCACTGTGGCGGCTGACACCACCCAAAGCCATGTCGCCAATGCGCGCAAATTGGCCGAGAAAATTGAGCATTTTCAGACAGGTGAGCGCGCGTGGTATGATGATGCGCTGATTGATGAGATGATTGATCTGGCGCGCGAAACCGGCGATGTGACCCGCGTGCCGGTCGACCTTGGCACGCCCACCTATGAGCAGGGCAATTTCTGGACTGCGCATTTCGGCGGTCTTTACGTGTTTCGCGATGTGGACGACCCGGCGCTGATAGCGTTGGGCGATGACACCGCGCTGAAAGATGCGCCTTTTGATCGGCGCTACGGCCCCGATGACACCAACGGGATCGCGTCTTTCCTGAAGAAAAACGAACTGGTGGAGCCGGTGATCAAGGCGCGCGGTGTGGATGGGGCGCGGATCTTACGGCAGAAAATGCAGTTCATGTTGGTGGATGCAGCCGCAAGTGCCGGCATGGATCTGGGCGACATGGGGGATCGCGCGTTGCGCCGTGTGGCGACCCGGTTGGGCGACGATCTGCCGGAGGCATTTCAAGGGTTGGCGGCGATGGTGCGCTGGGCCGAGTCGGGGGGCAAATGGCCCAAGATCAACAGTCGCCACCCAGCCTATTTTTATACCCTGCGCGCGCGCCCGGATCACCCGGATCGCGATCTGATCAACCAGTTGTTGTCAGAACTTGCACCGATGGATGTGCGCCAGCTTTTCATCTGTCACAAACAAGCGTTTTATGATGCATATGCCACATGGCCCGATGAAAAACGGGAATTTGTGGCGGAGTTCCTGCATCGTGATTATATGGCAAATAAGGCCGGTGCGCGGGCGCGGTTGTTTGGTGGGGACGAGGGGGATACGGCATCATCCGCTCGGCACACGCCCCGAAACAATCCATGGGCGAGCCAAGCAAAACAGGCCAAACAGCGCGATGATCTGATCGATGTGGTTGGACCATGGGGTGCCGTGACAAGGAGGCGATGATGGGGTTTATTCGGTTTGTGTTTTTCGGCTATCTGGGCCTGACGGTGATCTATTGGTTGATCAACATCTATTCGCGCTCGGTCCGGTTGGAGCGGCTGGAAAACGAATGGGCAGAGGACCATCCAGACGACAACAGCAGCGATGCGCGCCAATCGTTTTTGGATGACGGCATGGCCGCCTATCACGCATCATTTCGCCCCAAGTTAATCGGGCTTGTATATATCATTCCGACCATTTTGGTCATCGTCGCACTGGTTGTGCGCAATTCGAACTGAGGGACTTATGGATACTGTCAAACGGGTGTTCCGCATCATCATTTTCGTCATCTTGGCGTTGTTCTTTTCCTATGTATTGCCACAGCATGACGTGGTGCGTGTGACCTCGACCGAGATTATTCGTCAGGACTTTTCATCCGTAAACCGGATCTTTTATGCGCAGGCTGATAGTGGGAACGTTGAAAATCCAACCCGCGATATTCGTCTGATCAATACCGTGAAACGCAAGACGTTCCTGTTGGGGTTCATCCCGCGTGAGGCGGAAAAAGTGATGGTGTATCGCAATGAGGATACCGGTTGGATCTGGCCACCGTACTTCAAGTTTGACAGCTCGGATTTGCAAGCGCAGGCCTCGTCGATCACCTCGAAAGGGGATGGCGATAATTGGGCGATCATGACCCATTATGGTTGGCGCAATCGGTTCTTTACCATCTTTCCCAATGCAGTGGGGCTAAAGCCGATCGACGGGCCAGATGTGCGGATCATCCCGTGGTTTAATATCTTTTTCTTTGGGTTCCTGATCATCGGTTGGCTGTTTTTGCGGGCGTTGTGGCGTCAGTTCCGCCAACGCTCGATTGACCCGGTGCTTGAGGATGCGTCTGAGACGTGGGAGCTTTTGGATGACAAGGCGGATGAGGCCAAAGGGCGTTTCAGTCGTTGGTTTAAGCGCAAGTAACACCTTGGCACCGCTCAGAAAAGTAAAAACGCCGCGCAAATGTTGCGCGGCGTTTTTTTTGTCTTTGTGCCTTCGGCGAGGATATTTATGGAAAGAGGAAAAGGCCCCCTTAGTCTTACTCGCCGTAAGGCACCCAGACGGTTTTGACCTCGGTTGCGTGCATCAGGAACTCTTTGCCTTCGGACGTCGCCCAATCGCGCGACTGGGCGTTGTTGACCCAGGTGCGTTTCAGGTTGCCTGCGCTTTCACGTTCAACCAAAGCCGAGATATCCGCGCCAGAATGCGCCCAGACTGCGTCCACATTCAGGTGGCCCGCCAGTGGCGATGCGAGGTCGGCATGCGGACCGGTTACAATGTTCACCACACCTGCGGGCAGACCGGACGTGTCGAGGATTTGGTAGAAGTCCGTGGCCGCCAGCGGGTAGGCCTCGCTTGCCACAAGCACCGCACGGTTGCCCATCGCGATGGCGGGGGCCATCAGCGAGATGAGGCCCAACAACGGTGCCTCATCCGGGCAGAACCCGCCAATCACGCCAACCGCTTCATGCATGGCCAAGGCCACGCCGCGCATTGGCACGGGTTTGGCGGCGCCGTCATATTTGTCGGCCCAGGCGGCATAGGTGAAGAGGCGGCTGATCGCAGCCTCAACCTCTTTCTTGCCGGTGTTTCCGCCGGTCATCGCATCAATCCGCCCCGCAAATTCACCTGCACGGGCCGAGAGGTTTTCACCGATGTAATAAAGGATCTGCGCACGCAAATGCGCGGTGAATTTGGTCCAGCCCGTCGCACCTGCTGCCGCCTCAACCGCGTTGCGGATGTCTTTGCGGTTGGCAATACCGACATGCCCCAAAAGCGTGCCTTTGGGCGACCAGATCGCTTGCGAATATCCACTGTCGGGCCGTGCTTGTTTGCCACCCACATAGAATTTTGCGGTGCGGTCGAGTGTGTCGATTTTGGCATCTTTGGGAGCCGCCACTGGCGCAATCGGTTTCAACGCTTTGACTTTGCCGCGCGGTTTGGTGTAGGCCATCAGCCCTTCCCATCCGCCTTCGCGCCCAAAGCCGCTTTCGCGCACGCCGCCAAAGCCAGCGGCGGCGTCAAACATATTGGTGCCATTGACC
>DDMF01000102.1 GCA_002340515.1 Rhodobacteraceae bacterium UBA2553
TCCGCGACCACCTCTGTCACCCAGCCCTTGTTTTCCACAGGAAATTTCCAAGGTTGATATCGCTAAAACCGTTCATTCATGCGGACTTTGAAAGGGAACCCTTTTTGCAACGGAGAAACGGCCATGAAACCCAATTGTGAGAAGAAATTTGCCTGCTACGATCAAGGCATGAATGACGACACAAAACCCAAGGGACGCAAGATCGGCTATGTTCGCGTATCCGACAAAGACCAAAGCGAAAATTTACAAGTCGATGCTCTGAAAGCCGCTGGGTGCGAGGTAATCTATGGGGATCACGGCGTCTCAGGCGCAATCACCAAACGCTGCGGTCTGGATGACATGCTCGACAGCCTTAAAGCGGGTGACACGCTGGTCGTCTGGAAGTTGGATAGGCTGGGACGTTCAACCATCCATCTGCTGCAATTGCTCAGCGACTTGAGAGATCGTGGTGTGGACTTTCAGGCAATCACGCAGGGGATCGACACGACAACCGCCGTTGGGCGAATGCTCTATGGTCAGCTAGCTGTGTTCGCAGAATATGAACGCAGTTTGATCTCCGAACGCACCAAGGCGGGCATGGCTGCCGCCAAAGCGCGTGGCGTTCATGTTGGGCGGCCTAGATTATCCAAAGCTATGAATAAGGCTTTGGATAATCTTGAGAAGTTCGAGGTTTTCTCAGACGTTTAAGAAACGTCTTTCTAGTTCAGGGACGGTTCAGTGTATTCGGTTTCTGTTGTGTCTAGGCCGCTTTCATCCAACATTTCAAGATATTCGTCGTAATCCCGTGGAGCAGAGTTGTTGGGGCATTTCTGCCCTGTCCTGTATCGATGACACCACTCGACCCAAACACGTTCAAGAAGATATTCTCCATAGGTTTTCTCTGGCTCGCGATTGGTGTCAATCTTACGCACCCATTTTGTGACGTCGTAGCCTTCAGAGTACAGCCAATCCAAGTAGTCCCACGCCCCCTTGGGCATAACCACGGTCTCTCTTATATTGAATTGATTGGGTATCTTACGACCGATTAATTTGTCGCCATCTCGTTCCGGGCCTAGGGGTTCTTTCATGTAGATATTGTGTCATAAATACTGACATAACTCAATTATTATCGATCCCGATCTGGGTCCTTATCGGGATCGGGTGCAATCGGATAAAACTTGCGGTCAGTGTCAGTGAAAGTCTTCTTTACTTTTTCTAGCTCGTCCCAATCCTGAATTGTTTCGGGAGCCTTTTCCCATCCGTTGTTAAATTCAGCGACTTTCACACCATCCTTCCGTAGCCTAATGTGATCAATATCGCTGTCATCTAACGCCATTTTTGTTTCATCGTTTTTGAGTGTGAGTTCAAAGGAGTAACCATCCTTCGAAGGCCCATTACTATCTATCTTGCGCCACCACTCCATCGGTTTCTCTTCTGGATCGAGTATGACGGTAAGCTCCTCGGTCGGCGTCTTTTTGCCAGCGCTAATGTTCTTCTTCCCACCTCCAAGAGCCAAATCAGGTGCAGCGGGTTTGTTCTTTGATGGTGTGTGTTGTTGCCAATCTAGGTTCTTTTTGTCGTCTTCTTGGCTTTGGCTTCCTTCCTTCTTGGATGCCTGATCGTCTTTAGAGTTAAACGTGAACGGCCCTTTGGAATCTTTGGAATAATCAATCATTTTTGTCATCCCCATCTGGTGATTCCATCTCGTCGGATTGGTGCAGATTTACGCCCAGATGCTTCAACACATCATCGTCAAACCAGTTCTCTTTGTATGCTTTCATCGGGTGCATGTTCTCGACAAACACAAGCTGCGATTCAGGATGCAATCGCATGAGTTCATCTGGAAACGCCAACTTCCTTTGAACGGCATTTGTGTTCGACGTGTAGGTGGTTGTTTCGGTTTTGCTTCCTTTTTCTCCCGTCGAGGTCGCAAACGCGTTGGCTACTGAAGCACCAAAATTCCAAACTGTTTGTTCGCCACAAAGGGCCGAGAAATACTCAGCCGTCTTCTGATCTGACGATCCAAAATAAGTCACCATTCCCGCATTGGCGATGAAGGACTGCCAACCACTTTCATAGATACGTTCAAGCTGGCTGAGGTCTTGAACAATGGCCCAGAGCTGCATCCCGAAGCCCGCCATCAGACCGTAAGCCTGTTCAACCATCGTCAAACGTCCAAGGGCTGCGAACTCATCCAAAACAAACAAAACAGGTTTCTTCGGTTTGATCTGAATGTTGCGGGCGTTGACGGTAATGGCTTGCTGGATCAGCAGGCGCAGCCAGCGACTGAAGGTGTTGAGGCGATCCGCTGGAAGAACCAGATAGATCGTGATTGGCTTGGTTTTGAGGTCCTCGAATTTGAAGCTGGATGAAATCAAGCTGCTTCGCAGGCGCTCACTATCCAGAAAGTGGGTATGGGCTTGCGCCGAGGCAAAAACATTGGCCAGCAGCTTTTCTTCCTTTTGCAGACAGCGTGCACCCGTGCTTTGAACAATATGATGTTGAGAATTTAGCATATGCTCAAAGAACTTTTTGAGCGTTTTGCCATCCATCAGCAACAACTCACGCACACGCCCCAAGTGCCGTTGACCATCTTCGGCAGGATCGGTTGCAACATAGAGAATGATGCCGTGCAGGAGTGCTTTGGCTTCCTCATCCCAGAACGCATCACTGCTTGTATTGGGCAAAATCAACGCATCCGCGAGGATCATAGCGTTCTCGGTAATGTCGGGATCACCGTCTTGCAGCCAATCCAACGGGTTGAACGCGGAAGCGCCATCAGCCGAACGGACATCTCCTTGCGAACTCACAACAAAAACATCATCCGTTTCCGCATCGTCCTTCTCATTCACCAAATCCAAATCAACGATCCCCCATGGATCGACAATATGAACCTCTTGGCCCATCTTCATACGCTGCTTGGCGGTGATCATGGCGTTTTCGCCTTTGGGATCAATGACAAGCATTGAGCCTTCATAAGTCAGCAGATTAGGAATGATCTGTGTGGTGCCTTTGCCTGAACGTGTTGGGGCAACGGTAAGAAGGTGGCGATCCCCATTGTAAGACACCCATTCGAACTCGTCCTCACCGATCACTTTGCCAAATCGAATACCATCTTCGTTGACAAGTTTCTGCTCTTTGACATCTTCCATTGTTGCCCAACGGCTGGACCCAAAGGTATCTGGCAGGTCCATCATTGAAGAAATCGACGACCGCAACCAAAAGAAAATGCCGACAAAAAATCCACATACAGCGAACGTGAACGCCGCAAGCCACCCCAGATATCCACTGTTGAGGATGGCAACGAGACCAACCAGACCAGCAATGATCAACAGGCCGATCCGTCGAAACGCACGACCTTGAGGCGACATGATCCAACCCAGCCCAAAGCCAATTCCGACGACGATGCCTACCAAGACCACTTTGATCATAGTCAGTGCAAGAGCCTGTTGCCGAACACGACCGCTATTCCCGAAATAGCTTTGTGCCGACGCCTGATCAGCCATGAGAAAAAGCGCGAACGTCAGTGCGACGCACGCGAAGAATACTTGATATTGACGAGACATAAGTTCCCCCGAAATGCCTAAATTGAAAGATCAGGTCCGCGATTGCGGGACCGTTCGAATTGATGTGATTGTGATTTATTGACCTTGAGCGCCTGTCTGACTTTCTGAGCGATCAAGCTACGTTCCTTCATGTGTTTGCGGCGGAGTTTCTGGAACTCTCGCTGCAACGCCCGCCGCTCCTTGATTTGTTCCACGACCATGAAATCACGCTGTTTCTGATCACGGTTGGCTGCTTTGCGCGCATCCAGCTCGTTCTGCTGACGGATGGATTTGCCCTTGCCAGTCAGACGGTCAAACAAGCCTCGCAGGCCTTTGTTCAAGCGATCAGAACGAACGTTGGTTTCTTCAACCCAGCGTTTCTCTTGCCCCGTTTTGAGCTTGTCGCGTTCGTCGCGGTGGGCGGCGTTCATATCACCCAGTTTGTCGCGCAGCGGATCAAAGTCGCTGTTTTGGCGATCTTTGAACTGACCGATATAGCCGCGCATTTGATCCGATACTTTGGATCGAATGGTGGATTTTGTTTCATCAACTGACGGCAATACTTCAGGTGAGCCGAGTTTCGCGTTCACATCTTTGGTTTTGAGACCTGTCCATTTGGCAATCGAATGAACATTGCCATCGACATCCAAGGCGACAAATCCGCGACGATCACCACGAGCGAGGAAATAGCCGCGATCTTCAAGGGCGTTCTTGAAACCGATCTGGCTATCGCAGCGATCCCATGCCTGTTGAAACGCCTGCTTGATTTCTCGCGGATCGACACCTTGGCGTTTGGCCTGTTGCCATTCTTCTAGTGTGAAATTGAGCGGTGACTTGTTGCCGTAGGTCGCCAGACCGTCAGGCAGTACCCAACCATGATCCAGATACAGATCACGCGATAAATCCCGCAACTTGTTTTTGAAATGGGGCAAGTTGATTGCCTTCATCTCATCCACATCAATGCGCGACCACACGACATGCGCGTGGCGGCGACCTTCTTTTTCATGCACAACAATAGCGCGGGGCTGATCAGTCAGTCCCAGTTGTTGTTCTGCGCGGTCTGCTGCCTCAAGGAAGTCCTGTTCGGTGGCGATATGATCCTGTGGTGGGTTTAAGCTGAGAGAAAACATGAATTGCTTACATTGGGTGGCCTTGGAAATTGCGTGCATCTCGGAGAGCGCACCATGAAGTTGATCAGATGAAAAATCCCGCAACTCTAAGCATGACACATGATCATTGTCACGATCATTCATGAGGTGATCAGCCAGAGCCTTTGCGCCACTACGCTGGGAACCTTTGAGGATCATGATTTCACCCCCAAAGCTTCCATCAATGTCGCCCGCATCCACGATACTTCGGCCACAGCACGTTTGAGGTCTTCTTCCAGTTCGGGATCGACAATCAGCGTGCCTTGGTTGAGATGTTTGGCGATTTGATTGAGATTGTTGGCCTGTCGCGTTTGCCCCAGCCGCGCCAGAACCTCAGCCAAGAGCTGTTGCTCCGCAACAGGTGGTTTGCGCCGTTTCCGATATTTGGGAGCTTCAGCGGCAAAAACCACGGACTTGATATAGGAAGCCAGCGGCACTGCCCCAGCCTGTGCTTCAAGCTGAGATCGTTCCTTTGGAGTTAATCTCAATGAAAATGGTGCGAGGCGGCTCATGGACGTGGCCCTCGCAATTTTGGACCTTTGGTCGTGTTAGATGCCGTTTGATCTAAAAATCGCAACTTGTGGGCAATGTCAGGATCGGACTGTAAATAACGTTCCCAATCCTCTAGATTTTCAAGCAAGGCATTCGGGTCAATGGGTTCTACGAAACCTTCCGTAAGTGCACCATCGTTTTCCCATTTCCCCATGAGACAATATGCGATCTTGCGCTTGGTCACCATCTTTGCTGGTGCCGAGGCTTAAACATGATTCTTTGTACCTGCCCTAAGGGGAACTGCAATTTTGGGTTGTAAAACCCCAGCGCAATTCTCAAAATTTAACCATGGGACGAAATCAAAGTATCGATTCTTTACTGGCAGAGTTGGAGCCCCTCGCACAGGAGGGGTACTTTGTTGGATTGCATATCCGCTTTGCCTCACCCTTGATGACGTTTCAAACTTTTGCCCCTACCTGGACCGATCACTACACCCAAAACGCCTATGCTTTGCGTGACCCCCTAATTGCCACTGGGATCTCGCAAACTGGTGCAATCAGGTGGAGCGAAATCACCCTGCCCGACCCGTTTGGCATTATGGAAGAAGCTGCCAAATATGGCTTGGTTTATGGAGTTTGTGTCTCTTGTGGGCCTATGACATCGCGCACCATCGGGAGTGTGGCGCGAAGTGATCGCGAGTTCACTGATGAAGAGGTTGCCACCATCAGTGGGATTATTTTGCGGCTACACCACGAAAGCCAGCCGCCGGATAATTTAACCAATGCCGAAATCGAAGCGCTGCAGATCCTGGCCTCAGGTGAACGTTATGCCAATGGGGCAGCACTTTTGGGAATTTCGGAAAGTGCGTTAAAGGCGCGTTTGTCCTCAGCCCGGCGCAAACTGTTTGCGCGCACGTCAGCCGAAGCCATTCAACGCGCCAAAGATTACCGCCTAATTTAGGCGGCTGCCACAGTGTTGCCGGACTGCCATCGGCGATACTTAAAATTTAATTCAACTTAAACTGGAGGGATGTCATGCAAACTACAACACTTTCGTTCGAGAATCTGCACAACCATGGGGAGCTTTTTGCCAACCTACTTCGCGCTAGACGGCAAAGCTTTATCGTTCAGAACAACTGGGATCTGCCACAGGCGATGGGGATGGAATACGACCAATACGACACACCGGCCAGTCGTTGGGTTGCGGTTCATGAATTTGGCCGCATTCTGGCGGGGATCCGGCTGACGCCGACCAACACAAGATGCGGGATCTATAGTTATATGATCCGAGACGCCCAGCGTGGATTGCTCGACTCAATCCCGCAGGATCTTCTGTATGAAGAAGCGCCCGTATCGGAACATATCTGGGAAAGCAGCCGCGTCTTTGTGGCCCATGACACCCCACAACGCATCCGCAACGTGGTACATGGCATGTTGATCAGCGAGATGACCAAATCGGCCCGCGAATTGGGGGCAACCCAAGTATTAGGCTTGATCCCCGCCGCTTGGCCACGGTTTGCCAAACGGTTGCGGCTGGACGCAGAAGCCGCCGGGCGCGTGATGCATATTGACGGTGTCGATAATCAGGTTGTGAGCATTAACCTCACCACCAAATTGCACTAAAATCCGTTGATAAAAACCAGAAAAGGGCGCGCCGATTCAGCGCCCTTTTTCTAGTGTCACACAACACAGCACATCAACCCATCAATGTCTGAAGCACCCGTGCTTCACGCTTATTGAGACACATTCACGCTGTGTGTTGCAGACTGCGGGCAGTGTGCGAGATGAGTTCAGGGAACAGATTAAACACTTCTTCTTGCGCGGCGACGTCCAAAGAGTTCATTGCCTGATCCCCAGGAAAGAAACTTTCACTCGGGGCGCCATTCGCCATCACCACCTGATGTCTGTCAAAAAGCAGATGGAAATAGGTGACCGTGCCGCCAATGCGGAACTTGACGCCTTGGTTTGTAATCAGATGTTTCGCCGCAACCAGCACCTCGCTCTCTCCAAAATAGAGATCCGCAGATCGGGCCGACAAAAGCATTCGGTGGTTAGGCGAAACAAGAAGGTCGGTGTCGTTGCCAAGGATCCCTTTGCCAATCAGCACCGGGGCAGTTTGCCCCACCGCAGGAACCGAGCACCGGCCAATCCAACGCAAAGGTTGATACCCGTCGTCACGCGTATAAACCGCATCCCCTTCGACAAGATCATCAATGATCCGTTCCCCCTTATCGGTCAGAATGCGGGTGCCACTGGTAAAACAAGGCACAAGCGACGAATAGCCGACCGCACCATCCGTATTAAAGGTGCCGAACGTATAGGTGACGCTGGGGTCGAGCTTGAAATCAGAAACAAAAAGTGGGCCATAGTTCGCCGCACTGTTGGTGGCGATTAAATAGATCGTCCCACTTGATCCATCTGATCCGGTGATGGTGTATTTATATCGCAGGTCGATCGTATCACCGACATTGACGCCCGCAACGGTCGAGGCCGTGACATCCTGATCCGGAACATCTGCCCCGCCAGTATGGGTAAAATCGCCAAAAATAGCATCATCAGACCCATCAGAATCGTCAATTGTCACTTTTCCCGCGACACCAATCGTGAATGTGCCGCTATGCGGGTATGTGTTATCTCCGCTGGCGAAGTTGTAAACAAGTGCGTTTTCTAAGGACATGATTTACCCATACAAATTTCTAACAACGCGTCACTTCTACGCGAAACAAGTTAATTTATAGGGTCGGTTATTAGCGACAATGCAGCGCAAATGTGTTCATTTTGTGAACCCAACGAAATCTCTGCGCGCGCTGGGATCTTGTCCAAATGCCGTGACTTAAAGATGAGAACACTGCCTGCAACGCAGCTATTCGCGCGTTGCAGATCTTTAACGTGGGTCTATTCCATCCACTCATAGGGGCGAGTGAAATTGCCTAGACAATGGGTCACCGCCTCGTAATCGACGTCGCCAGTTGTCCGCAAGCGCGCGACAAGACCGCGCTTTTTATCATCGACCACCTCGGCCACAACGGCATTGTGCCCAGCATCCGCCAGCGCTTTGTCGTAGATCCGAGTGATCGCACGTTTGCGCAGGTCAGGTTTAAACACTTTTCCAACGGCCGTTTTGGGAAGCTCATCAAGGATTTCGATATGCTTGGGCAGGGCCGCTTTTTCGTGGATATGTGTCTTTGCATAGGCCAGCAGTTCAGCAGGGGTGGTTTTGCCCCCGGCCACCAGTTCCACGTAAGCGCAAGGAATTTCGCCCGCATAGGCATCGGGTTGCCCGATGGCCCCCACAAAAGAAATCGCCTCATGGCCGGCCAAGCATTCTTCGATTTCGGCTGGGTCAATATTGTGCCCACCGCGAATGATCAGATCTTTGGCGCGGCCCGTAATCCACAGATAACCGTCTTCATCAAGGCGGCCAAGATCACCTGTGCGCAGATAAGTGCCCGCCGCAAAAAGCCCGACGTTTTTGTCGGCCTCGGTATAGGTTGCCCCCGTGACCACGCCAGGGTTGGTCAGGCAAATCTCGCCAACCTCATCCACGCCATGCTCTTTCAGAATGGATCCATCCTCGTCACAGGTTAGGATTTTGATGTCTGTATAGGGGAAAGGAACGCCGACCGAGCCCACTTTTTTGGCCCCTGTCGGAGGGTTGCAAGACACAAGGCACGTCGCCTCAGTCAACCCATAGCCCTCAACAATATTAACACCAGTGGCCTCCACAAAGCGGTTATAAAGCTCAATTGGCAACGGTGCAGAGCCGGAAAACGCAGTTTTCAGACTGGAGACATCCGCATCCACCGGCCGCTGCATCATTGCGGCAATCGCGGTGGGAACTGTGATCATAAACGTGACTTTGTAGCGTTCGACCAGTTTCCAGAAATTGTCGAACACACCGTCCCCGCGATAACCGGCAGGCGTGGGCGAAATAAAGTGACTGCCTGACATCAAGCAAGACATCCAAATCACATGCACCGCAAACACATGGAACAGCGGCAGCGGACACATGATGACATCTTTTTCGTCAAACAACAGATTGGCCCCAAGCCAGCCATTATAGACAAAACCCGAATATTTGTGCTGGGCCACCTTGGGTGTCCCGGTTGTGCCGCCGGTGTGGAAATACGCCGCCACCCGATCCTCGGAAGAATCAGCAAAATCCAAAGTCCTGTTTTGCTTGTTCATTTCCGTGACAAAATTCCGCACGCGCGCGTTGTGCTTAACGGGAACTTTTGGCCGCAACAGGGGAACCAGCCAGCTTTTGGGCGGGCTCAGATAACGGTTCAGGTCAATCTCGAGTACCGTTTCAACACAGGGTGCCATTGCGACCGCGTCATTGGCCAATTGCGCCACTTCAGCCTTGGGGAACGCCTTTAACGTCACCAGCACCTTTGCCTTGGTTTCCCGAAGGATCCCCGACACCTGTTCCGCGTCCAAAAGGGGATTGATCGGGTTCACAATCCCGGCGATGCCTGCCCCCATCAAGGTGTACATCGTCTCAAGCGAGTTGGGCAGCAAAAAGGCGACAACGTCACCTTCGCCAACACCCAATGATCGAAACAGGTTTGCCGCCTGGGTCGAATGCTCGAGCATCTCACGCCAAGTGACAGTTTCTTTGGCATCCGTCGGTCCAGACGTCAGCTGAAACGACGCCGCTGGGCGATTAGGATATTTGGACGCTGTGCGTTCCAACATCTGGTAAAGTGTCCTGGGCTTATCGCGCTCATTCCACCCCATTTCGGCCTCAACCTCATTGCGGTCAATTATCGAGCCAAAATCATACATTCTTATTCCTCCCGCGCCTCGTTTATGAGGTCATCATATGCCAAGAACATGATCCGAAACGTGGATTTGGGCAAGAGTGCAGCACAAGTGCAGTTACGTCACATTGTAAAAAAAGAGCGCGCCCTTGCGGCCGCGCCCTTATTTTCAAGCCCGTAAGATCGCCAATGGCCAGATCTTATTCCGAGGTCAAACCTTCGGTAAACTGAAGGCGTGCAAGGCTGGCATAAAGCCCGTCCTGCTCAACCAGCTCCTCATGGGTGCCTTGCGCCACGATCCGCCCCTCGTCAAAGACCACAATGCGGTCGGCTTTTTTCACCGTTGCCAAGCGGTGTGCGACGATCAAAGTGGTGCGCCCTTGCGCCAGCTCATCCACCGCCGCCTGCACCAGACCTTCGCTGGCGGCATCC
>DDMF01000097.1:0-1587 GCA_002340515.1 Rhodobacteraceae bacterium UBA2553
TCCATGATGATTGGCTCACCTTTGGCCTCAGTGATGTTGCCATCATCGTCAAAGGTCACATTCAGCTCGCCAAGGAACTTGCCATACGCATAGGCCGACACAATCGCGGTGCTGCCAACCATGGTTGGGTACGGACCTTCGGCACGCTCATTTGTGTTTGAAAGCAAGGTGTTGGTATGACCGCCAACAATCACGTCGACGCCCGTTGTGCCCGCCGCAACCTTCTGGTCCACACCATAGCCAGAATGGCTGAGCACGATGATTTTGTTCACGCCTTCGGCAGTCAACTTGTCGACTTCACCCTGAACAGCACCCACCGGATCGGTAAAGATCACATTGGCACCGGGGCTTGCCAGCTCGTCCGTGTCTTGTGGGGTCAGGCCAATCAGGCCGATTTTCTCGCCGCCACGCTCAATCACAGAAGACTTCGCCAGTTTCCCATGCAGCAAAGGTTCGCCCGAGACATCTGCGTTCGACATCAATACCGGGAAGTCGACCGCATCCATGAACCCACGCAGAACTTCTGGACCATCATCAAATTCATGGTTGCCGACGGTCATCCCGTCATAGCCCATTTTGTTCATCATCTCGGCGGCCAGCTTGCCTTTGTAATAGGTGTAAAACAGCGTGCCTTGGAATTGGTCGCCACCATCCACAAGGATCGAGTTGTTTGACCGCGCGCGCGCATCGGCAAGGGCAGTGATCAAACGGGCTGACCCACCAAAGCATTTGCCCTCGGTGTTGTCTTCTGCCGAACAGCCGCTGTCATATTTCGAAATCGGCTCAAATCGCGCGTGAAAGTCATTGGTGTGCAAAATGGTCAGCGAATAATCCGCTGCCGCCATACCGGATGTCATGGCCAGCGCACCGGCCGTGGTCAAAAATCGTTTCAACATGGGAACCCCCCTGAATGTGGTCCAAATTTTGTGATGGGCAAGAGTTGCGCGAGTCGGGGGGGCTTGTCAAAGCCCCTCCAAGATGCCGCAACGGCAACCTGTGACAGGAATGGCGATTTTTTGCTGACAGATCTTGTTAACAATCCGCAGCTTGGCCTATCATAGAGAACAACTCACCGCCCAAATCGGCAAGATACATAGAGGTGAACATGCAACGATATCGGCGTGATATGCGCGGCCATGGCGCCAATCCCCCAAAAGCAAACTGGCCGCAGGGGGCCAAAGTCGCGGTGCAATTTGTGCTGAATTACGAAGAGGGTGGCGAGAACTGCATCTTGCATGGCGACCCGGCATCCGAGGCATTCCTGTCCGACATTCCCGGCGCCGCCCAATGGCAAGGCCAGCGCCACTGGAACATGGAAAGCATCTATGAATACGGCGCGCGGGCTGGATTTTGGCGTTTGCATCGCCTGTTCACCGGGGCCGGCATTCCCCTGACCATCTACGGGGTCGCCACCGCATTGGCACGCAGCCCCGACCAAGTGGCCGCGATGAAATCCGCAGGATGGGAAGTCGCCAGCCACGGCCTAAAATGGGTCGAACATAAAGACATGCCCGCCGAAGAAGAACGCGCCCAAATCGCTGAAGCCATCCGGTTGCACACCGAAGTGGTCGGCACCCGCCCACGCGG
>DDMF01000097.1:1612-2074 GCA_002340515.1 Rhodobacteraceae bacterium UBA2553
GGCTGGTACACGGGGCGCTGTTCGGAAAACACTGTTCGCCTTGTCGCCGAAGAAGGTAGTTTTGATTATATATCAGATACTTACGATGATGACCTACCCTATTGGCTAGAGGTTGGCGCGCAAGATCAATTGATCATTCCCTATACGCTTGAGGCCAATGACATGCGCTTTGCCACCGCCCCGGGCTGGGTCACGGGGCGCGATTTCGAAGATTATCTGACCGATGCCTTTGATGTGCTTTACGCTGAAGGTCAGGCCGGGCGCCCCGCGATGATGACCGTGGGACTGCATTGCCGCCTGATCGGGCGGCCCGGAAAAATTGCAGGGCTAAAACGCTTTATTGACCATATTCAATCACACCCCGGCGTCTGGTGCCCGCGCCGGATTGAGATCGCACAGCATTGGGCCAAGACCCACCCGCACCTGCGTATGGAGCGCCCCAGCCAGATGGCGAAAGAACGG
>DDMF01000097.1:2114-15731 GCA_002340515.1 Rhodobacteraceae bacterium UBA2553
CGGCCTATGGCGGCATTTTCGAACATTCCCCTTGGGTGGCTGAACGCGCCCATGGCCTTGAACTGGGGCCTGCCCATGACGGCCCGGCAGGCGTTCATAATGTGCTATGCCGGGCGTTTCGCACAGCAAGCCTGACGGAACGGCTAGGGGTCTTGAACGCGCACCCGGATCTGGCGGGAAAGCTCGCCCGAGCCGGCCGATTGACCGCCGAGAGCACGTCCGAGCAATCGACAGCCGGGCTTGATATGCTCACCGATGAAGAGCGCGCGACCTTCACCACCCTCAACACTGCCTATGTGGAAAAACACGGATTTCCCTTTATTATTGCGGTGCGCGACCACAGCAAAGCCTCGATCCTGGAGGCGTTTCGACGTCGGATCAGCCTGAGCACGGACGCCGAATTTGAGGAAGCCTGTCGCCAGGTAGAACGCATTGCAGAGTTCCGACTGATGGACGCGTTTTCATGACCCTCATCGCCCAGCCCCTGACCTCGGCCACCTTTGTGCCCTTTGGCGATGTGTTGGAACTGACAGATCGCGACAGCCTGACCATCAATGCCGGCATGTGCCAGCGCCATCACGACCTGGCCCAGCTGGACTTCGGATCTGGCAGGGCAGGCATTAGCCTATTTGACGGCAAACCGAGCAGCTTTCCCTATGCGCTTGATCTGGTGGAACGTCACCCCGAAGGATCACAAGCTTTTATCCCGATGAACGGGGTGCCCCTTCTGGTCACAGTCTGCGCGGATAAAAACGGGATCCCCGACACGCCACACGCGTTCATCATGCGGTCGGATCAAGCCATCAACCTGCATCGCGGCACTTGGCACGGGGTGTTGGCGCCACTGGACCGGCAGGGGCTTTTTGCGGTGATTGACCATATTGGTACGGCGCCCAATCTGGAAGAACACCGCTTTGATACCCCATGGATCATCGTCTCGCCCCACCTAGAAACCCCCGTCAGGGGGCATTGATTGCATTCATCCCTTATAGCCCTTATTTATCACGCCAAATCGTGCCCAAACACGCCCAAACACGCATTGGACAGGCCATGAAGGCGACCATCGAAGACCGGATTGAGAAGACAGTACAAGAGGCCATCGCCGAACGTCGCCTGCCGCCTGGCACCAAACTGGGCGAGCAAGCCTTAAGCGATATGTTTGCCTGCAACCGGGCCAATGTGCGCCGGGCGTTGGCATCACTGGCCGCGCAAAATGTGGTGGATTTGATCCCCAATCGCGGCGCTTTTGTCATCTCGCCCTCGCCCAAAGACGCGCGGGATATTTTCCAAGCGCGCCGCGCCATTGAACGCACGGTATTGCGGCAAGCCTGCAAAAACCTGAAACCCGCGGATTTGGACGATCTGAACGCGATTTTGCGCGACGAAGACGACGCCCGGTCTGATGGCGACACCCCACGTGCGCTGCGCCTTTCCTCTGCCTTTCACCTGCGCATTGCTGAGATTGCAGATAACGCCGTACTACAACGGTTTTTGGCGGATTTGACCATGCGCTCCGCCTTGATCATCGGGCTTTACGGCGCGGATGAGGGGACCAATTGCGACAAAGGCGAACATGGGCGCATTGTAGCCGCTTTGGCCGCCCGCAATGAGGCACAGGTGTTGGCAGAAATGGACCGGCACTTGTCGCATCTCGAGGCGGATTTGCGCTTTGATCCTCCGCAGGACAGACCCGCTGCCCTGCGCGATTTACTGATGCGCGATTGATCAGCCAAAGCTAAGCGGCATGTGCCGGTTTACATCCTTATAGAGAAGATAGCGAAACGGCCCGGGCCCACCCGCATAACAGGCCTGCGGGCAAAAGGCACGCAGCCACATAAAATCACCGGCCTCCACTTCGACCCAATCCTGGTTAAGCCGGTAAACCGCTTTTCCTTCAAGCACATACAATCCGTGCTCCATCACATGGGTTTCGGCAAACGGAATCACGCCGCCGGGCTGAAACGTCACGATATTGACGTGCATATCGTGGCGCAGGTCGGTTGGGTCCACAAAACGAGTTGTGGCCCAGGCGCCGTCGGTGTCCGGCATCAATGTGGGGGCGACATCCTGGTCGCTGGTCACAAAGGCATCCGGCGCATCCAGCCCCTCGACCGCGTGATACGCCTTGCGCACCCAGTGAAATTTGGCTGGTGCTTTCCCCGTTGCCCGTAGCGTCCACTTTGCTGACGGCGGAAGATAAGCATAGCCACCTTCGCTCAATTCATGCGCAATCCCATCAATGGTCAGGGTCAACGCGCCACCAACCACAAACAACACGCACTCCACGTTTTCATCGGTCTCGGGCCGGTCAGACCCACCGCCGGGCTGCACCTCTGCAATATATTGTGAAAACGTCTCGGCAAAGCCCGACAGCGGGCGTGCAATCACCCAAAAGCGAGCGCCGTCCCAAAATGGCAGGGCCGAGGTCACAATGTCGGAAAACGTGCCTTTGGGGATAACCGCGTAAGCCTCTGTAAACATGGCGCGGTCGGTCAGAATTTGCGTTTGTGGCGGCAGCCCGCCCGACGGGGCGTAATAGGTGGGTTTGCTCATGGTGGGCCTTTTTCAAACTGCGTGTTTCGCGCGTTTCGAATGATCCCTGTCTCAGGTTTAATTCAAAACGCTTTAGGTATGCCAGCACATTGTTAACAAATTCTCCTGCCGAGCCAACCCAATTCCACATTCCAGCCCTTCAACCCACGGCATAACCTTGACGCGGGCTGCCCTGCTTGGCATGTGATCCCCATGCTGATTTACAAAATCCTCCGGGCCCCGGAATGGGCCGAATTTCAAGCCAGCGGACGCACCAACGGCGCGCCTGTTGATCTGGCAGATGGTTTCATCCATTTCTCGACGGCGGATCAAGCCCAAGAGACGGCGGCAAAGCATTTCGCTGGGGCCAGTGATTTGGTTCTTGTGGCATTTGAAGCAGACACAATGGGGGATGCGTTGAAATGGGAAGTGTCGCGCGGCGGCGCATTGTTCCCCCATCTGTTCCGAGAGTTGACCTTATCAGAGGTCCAGTGGCATCGCCCATTGCCGCTGAAAGAAGACGGGCATGATTTCCCGGAGGATATGGTATGAACATCGTCGAAAAACTGGCCATCAAAGCCTTGCATCAAGTGGATCCTGAACGCTCGCACGCATTGTCCGTTATGGCCTTACGGGCCGGCATTGTGCCTTTGGTTGGCGATGTGACCAGCGAGCGGCTCCGAACCAATTTCTGCGGGATGGAGATTCTGAACCCCGTGGGTCTGGCCGCCGGATACGACAAAAACGCCCAAGCGGTTGCACAGCTCAGCCAAGCCGGATTTGGATTTATCGAGGTCGGAGCCATCACTCCGCGCGCCCAACCCGGCAACCCAAAACCGCGCCTGTTTCGCCTGACGGAAGACAAGGCCGTGATCAACCGGTTTGGCTTTAACAACGAAGGGATGGAGGCCGCAAATGCGCGCCTTGCTCGTCGCGACCGCCGCCGCCCCGTGCCGGTTGGCCTGAACCTTGGGGCGAACAAAGACAGCGACGATCGCGCCGCTGATTTTGCCAAAGTCCTGGAATGCTGTGGTCCGAATTTGGATTTCGCCACGGTGAATGTTTCCTCACCCAACACAGAAAAACTGCGCGATTTACAGGGGGCCGATGCGCTGCGCGGGTTGTTGCAAGGTGTGCAGGATGTGCGTGACAAGCTGGATAAATACATCCCCGTTTTCTTGAAAATCGCCCCAGATCTGAGCGATTATGAGCTTTCAGAGATCGTCGATGTGGCGCTTGAGGTGAACATTGACGCCGTAATTGCAACCAACACGACATTATCGCGCGAAGGTTTGAAAAGTGCACATAAATCGGAAATGGGCGGGCTTTCCGGGCCGCCATTGTTCGAAAAGTCTACGCGTGTGCTGGCAAAGTTAAGCCAGTTGAGCGACGGAAACCTGCCTTTGGTCGGTGTGGGCGGCATTGCCTCTGCGGAAGATGCCTATGCCAAAATCCGCGCGGGGGCTTCGGTTGTGCAACTTTACTCCGCGCTCGCTTATCACGGGCTGAGCTTGGTCGAAGAGATCGCCCGCGGGTTGGATGACCTGTTGGCGCGCGATGGGTTTGACCATGTCAGCGACGCCGTTGGCACCGGCCGCGAGGACTGGCTATGAGCGGTATCACCATCTGGCACAATCCACGCTGTTCCAAATCCCGCCAAACACTTGCGCTGATCGAGGACAGAGGCACCGTGCAGATCCGTAAATACTTGGACGACGCGCCAAACGAAGATGACATCCGCAGCGCATGTCAGGCCATGGGCATCGCCCCAATTGCAATGATGCGTACCGGTGAACCCCTGTTCAAAGAGCTTGGATTAAGTAAAACGGATAGCGATGACATGCTGATCAAAGCCATGGCCACACATCCCATTTTGATTGAACGCCCAATTGTGTTTCACGGCGGCAAAGCCCGTATCGGCCGCCCCCCTGAAAGCGTGCTTGAGATCCTTTAACAGGCAGCCATTAAGAGGCGTCAGCCTGAACGCTGCGTTCAAGTGCGGGATAGCGCAAAAGCAATGTGATCCCGCGCATGGTCAGGCTGATCAAAAGCGCAATCCACAACCCGTGGTTTCCATAAACGGGCATCAACAGATACAGCGCAACCGCATAAGCGAGTGCTGAGATCGCCATCATGTTGCGCATGTCTGCTGAACGTGTGGCGCCGATGAAAATTCCATCCAACATCCAGCTTGGCCACCCCAGAATGGGCGATAACACCATGTAAATCAAAAAGATTTTCGCAACCACACGCACATCTTGGGCTGTGGTCATCAGGTCAATGATCCAAGGCCCAAACAGCCAGAAACACAGCCCCATCGTGATCGCAATTCCAGCGGCCCAATAGCTGGCCATTACAGACGCCCGCCGAAGTGTACGCGCATTTCGCGCACCAACCGCTTGGCCCACCAGCGCCTCTGCCCCATAAGCAAACCCATCCATCGCGTAGGCCGTGACGGTCAAGAATTGCAAAAGCACCTGATTGGCGGCCAGCTCAACATCAGAAAACGACGCACCAACAAAGGCGAAACTGACAAATATCGCTTGCAACAAAAGCGATCGGATCAGGATGTCGCTGTTCACCACCGCCATGCGTTTCAGGATCACCCGGTCGAGAATGCGTTTGGGGTTGGCCCAGCCGGGAATTTGAAACGCGTCACGACACAGGTAGAGGCCAAACGCCAACCCGCTCCATTCCGCGATCAACGTCGCAAAGGCCACGCCGCCCACGCCCCAACCAAGCCCAAGCACGAACCAAAGATCGAGCAGGATATTGATTGCATTCATTAAAAGCTGAAGCCACATCACGCCGCGCGCCCGCTCAATCGCGATCATCCATCCGGTGATGGCATAAAGCCCAACGGCAGCCGGGGTCGAGAAAATGCGAATTTGCAGATAGGTCTGTGCGAGGTTTTCAACTTCTGGCGAAGCAGGGGCGGCTTGTAGGGCGGCCCAAATGAGCGGAGCTTGAAACACAATCATGCCCAGCCCGACAACAAAGGCGATCATCAAGGCACGCATCAGCATGGCAGAGGTTTCCAGCCGGTCACCCGACCCGTAAACCTGCGCCGTCATGCCCGTGGTGCCCATACGCAAAAAGCCAAACACCCAGATCAGCGCTGAGAGAACCCATGCACCAATTCCCACCGCACCAATGGGGGCCGCTTCGCCCAGCTGCCCAACAACACCCGTGTCCACCACCCCCAAAATCGGCACGGTGATGTTTCCCAACACAATGGGAACCGCCATGTGCAGGATACGTTTATGGGTGATCTCTTGCGAGCTTTGATGGGCTGGATAGCTCAAGTTACTCTGCGAGGTTTGGCATTAGAAAATGGCCAGTGGCTTGGGCGAAAAGCTTGTTTCGATTGTCTTGCCAGGCTTCCACATGCACCGACGCATACCGCCGCCCAGATCGCACAACCCGCGCCCGCGCATAGGCGTCACGCGGCAAGCCAGACCGCAGGTAATCAATTGAGAAATCGATGGTTTTTGGCAAGCGGCGCAAGGCTTCATCCCGCAGATCAGATTGATCAAGCGCACCGGCTTCCATATCAGACCAAAGCCCAACCCAAGTCAGTTCAATCACAGCTGCCGTTTCCAGGAAGGCCGCCGTCACGCCACCATGGATCGCGGGCAACATTGGGTTGCCGATCAGCTTTTCAGCGAAGGGAAGAATGGCTGTCAGCTCATCCCCATGTCGTTCAACTTCGATCCCGAGAAACTTTATGTAAGGGACGCCATTGACCAGCGCTGACAAAGTGCTGTCGCGACGGTGTTTGATAACTTCAACCGGTTCGGGGCGGGGGCGTTTTGGCGTAGAGGTCATGACAATGCCTCGTTGGATTTGCGACGCGGGTCACCATCAGCGGTGAAAGCCCCTGTTGCGGTTGCCACAGGGCGGTTTTCATCCTCGTCCAGGGCCACCGCGCGCACGAACGCGACGGAACGGGTGACATTGTAACAGGTCGCCTTGGCGGTGATCCGTTGTCCCGGAGTGGCGGGTCGCATGTAATCAATACGCAAATCAATGGTGGCGGTGATGGCAGGGGCGTCCGGGTGGCTCATCACCGCGGCCCCGCAACAGGTATCCATCAACGCGGACACCGCCCCGCCATGGATCACACCGGTACGCGGGTCGCCCACAAACCGTTCATCATAAGGCATGGTGATGGTTGCCTCGCCCTCTCCAATGTCGACAAGCGTCATGCCCAGCGCGCGGCAATGAGGGATCGCTTCGGTAAACCCGCGCGCAATTTCCGCTTTTTTCTCAGGAGTTAGGTCGGTGGTCATACGCAAAATCCATCTGGTGCTGCCCGCATTCTTGCCGCCTTTTATTGGCCCTTGCAATTCAATGAGCAAGCCCGTAGTTTGCACTTGCGAATTATTCTCAATTGCAAGAAAGAGCCGACATGGCCATCCTGACCGCCACCCTTCCCCCTATCGGTGCTCTGCGCCCCAAACGGCTGCTGGTCTTTGCCATCCTGGTTGTGCTTGCTGTCGCACCGGGGGAATTGGGCAACCTGACCCGCCAGTTGATGACGGATGCCTATGTGCAAGTCTCTGTGTTTGTCGCGGCCACTTTGCTGATCTTTTATGGCGCCGAGCGGGTTTTTAAGTTCAATATCGGCACAGCGCTTTCCAATGCGAAGATGGCTCAGGTGCCACTGGCCGCCTTGCTGGGGTCCACTCCCGGCTGTGGCGGCGCGGTGGTGGTGGTTGCGGCCTATAGCTCGGGTCATGTGGGGTTTGGTGCGGTGGTTGCCACGCTGACCGCAACCATGGGCGATGCCGCATTTCTGCTGATCGCGACCCGGCCAGATACCGCTCTGGTGGTGTTGCCTCTGTCCTTTGTTGTCGGCATTATATCAGGCTGGCTGGTGGACCGCTTCAACACAATCGAGTTTCGAGAAACCAATACAGCGGCCTGTGACCTTGCCCCCCTGATTGGAAAACTGCGCCCGCAAGACATCACCTATTTGCTGCTCGCCATTCCCGGTTTCATCGTGGGAGCAGCGCAATTGGGCCAAGTGACCATTGACCATATCTTTGGTGTACCAATTCTGTGGATCGCTCTGGCCGGGACGTTTCTGGGCCTGTTCATCTGGTCCACATCCGTATTGATGGCCATGACCCATGCCGATGACCACCCCCTGACGCGCATGGCTGAGGAAACCAGCTTCATCTCTGTCTGGGTGATCGGCGCCTATCTTGCCTATGACTACATCGCAACATTTGCGGGCGTTGATATTGCGCAAATGTTTGAAACCATCGCCCCGCTGTTGCCTTTGATGGCAATCCTGATCGGCTTCATTCCCGGCTGTGGGCCGCAGGTTCTGGTGACCACTCTTTATCTGAATGGAGTTGTCCCCTTTGCCGCCCTGATGGGGAATGCCATTTCAAATGATGGGGATGCCCTGTTTCCGGCCATCGCCCTGAATCCCAAGGCGGCTGTGATCGCAACCGTCTATTCGGCAGTGCCCGCCCTAATCATGGGATATGGTTTCTATTTCTTTGCCCCCGGTTTTATGAACTGACCAGAAGAAAACCGTTCCCTTTGGGGGGGTAGTAATACCAAATTGCACCCCCGGCCCCAAAGCTTTAGGCTTGCCGCAACCACAACCTCAGGGATGCGACATGTCCGAAGACCGTCTGAACTTTAAGGAAATGTGCGCCAAGTTCGACGTGACCCCGCGCACATTGCGTTATTACGAGTATATTGAGCTGCTCAGCCCAGAAAAAGAAGGGCGGTCGCGCTATTACACTCCGCGTGAAGTGGCCCGCATGACATTGATTCTGCGGGGGCGCCGGTTTGGGTTTTCTCTGGAAGAATTGCGCCAATGGCTTTTGATTTATGATGAAAAAGGCACAGATGCGCAAAATCAGGCCTGGGTCGAACTGGCGGATCGTCAGCTTTCCTCATTGCGGACGCAATATGCGGAGTTGTCAGAAACAATCGACGATTTGCAAAAGCTGCGCGATGATGTGCAGACACTCGTAAAATAAACCGCGCCGCAGCCCAAGGTTCTCAATCAATCACGTCTTGGGTGGAAAATCCGCATTGCTCAGCCATCTTTCCATAGGCAGCGGTAAAGCCGGACATTGAGAATTCGCCCGCAATTTCCCCATCGAGCGTAACCCAAAGCGTCCCTGCCTGGCGCATGGTTTGCAGCAGACCCAAACTGTCGCCTTGGTGCGCGCGCGCATCTGCATACGCGATGCCGTCTTCGGTAAAGCCCGCCTGTACAAACCCTTCTGTGCGCCAATCGGCATCAAATTCAAACATCACCCGCTGCCCGTCCTGCAAAAAGGTTGGGTAATGGCGTGCGGCCGTCTCGTGCATATAGGGCTGTGGATAATAGCTGGGCGGCCCAGCATCGCCGTTGGACTGTTCCAAGCGTAACGACGGCATCCCGTCACCGCCGGTCCACGCAGTACAGCTCACACGCAAATCTTCGCCCGTGTCGATGCTTTCTGCGGCCACATGCCAATCTTTATAGTCCCAATATTCGGTTCCTGCCTGCGCTGCACCGGCACCAAACATTGCCAAACCCATCAAAAAGAATCGCATCCCACACTCCTGTTCTCGCAATCCACCAGAAGATGCGGATTGGGCTTGTCCGGAATAAGACAGGCAGGTTTACAAAGGATCAACAGCAAAATACTGCCCATTTCATCTCATTTTCAGAAAATGACGTTCCGTTACGGCAAGGAAAGTTGACGCCACGCCATTGAAATATTTGACGTCACGTTACATTTACGTAAACGTAAACCTATGAAGTAAACAAAACCGGTCAGAGCAATCGGCAGGTCGGCAATCCCGCCCCTGCCCCAAACAACGGACCGGTGTCTTGAAGGGATCGATTTCAGAAATGACAGACGACCTTATGACCATTCGTCAAATGTGTGACGCCTTCGACGTCACCGCACGCACCTTGCGCTTCTATGAAGCAAAAGAGCTGTTGGCCCCGGTTCGCGATGGCCAGAAACGCCTGTTCACCAAACGTGACCGCGCCCGGCTTAAGCTGATCCTACGCGGCAAACGCTTTGGGTTCGCGCTGGAGGAAATCCGCCAGCTGTTGGACCTTTACGATATGGGTGATCAGCAACAGACCCAGCTGACACGCACCTATGAAGTCGCAAAAAAGCACCTGAATGACCTACAAAACCAGCGCGCAGAGCTGGATGAAGCCATCGACGATCTGACAGAACAACTCGATTGGGCCGCAAAAGCCATCGCTGCTTTTGAAAACGGCACCAAATAAGCCAGAACCAGAGGATCCACATATGCCCAGCTACACCGCCCCCACCAAAGATATGGCGTTTGTCCTGCACGAAGTGTTGAAAACGCATCAAAGCGCCGTTCCCGGCTACAGCGATCTGGAACCCGAATTTACCGGGGCCGTACTGGAAGAAGCGGGCAAACTGGCCAGTGATGTGCTGACCCCGCTGAATGTTGTGGGCGACCGGGAAGGCTGTCGTTTGGAAAACGGGGTCGTCTATACGCCCACCGGGTTCAAAGCGGCGTTTGAGCAGATGAAAGAAGGCGGTTGGACCGGGCTTGATATGCCAGAAGAGTTTGGCGGGCAAAACATGCCAGCCGTGCTTGGCACCGCTGTTGGCGAGGTTTTTTCCGCCGCAAACCAAGCCTTTACCATGTATCAAGGCCTGACCCACGGTGCAGCTTCGGCCATCCTCGCCCACGGCACAGATGACCAAAAGGCGACCTATCTGCCCAAGATGATCAGCTGCGAATGGACCGGAACCATGAACCTGACGGAACCGCATTGCGGCACCGATCTCGGTCTGATGCGCACCAAAGCGGAACCGCAGGACGATGGATCCTATAAGGTCTCCGGACAAAAGATCTTCATCTCGGCCGGTGATCACGACATGTCGGACAACGTGATCCACCTTGTGCTGGCGAAAATCCCCGGCGGGCCAGACGGCATCAAGGGCGTATCGCTCTTTATTGTCCCCAAGTTCAATCTGAACGGCGATGGGACTGTGGGCACGCGCAATGGAGTATCCGTTGGCAATATCGAAAAGAAAATGGGCATCCACGGCAATTCAACCTGCGTGATGAACTATGATGAGGCCACCGGCTTTCTGTTGGGCGACATGCACAAAGGCATGCGGGCGATGTTCACCATGATGAACGAAGCGCGTATGGGCGTGGCTATGCAGGGTCTGGCTCAGGCCGAAGCGGCCTATCAAAACGCAGTGATCTACGCCAAAGAGCGCCTGCAAGGGCGTGATGTGACCGGTGTGAAAAACCCCGATGGCCCGGCTGATCCGCTGATCGTTCACCCCGATATCCGCCGTTCCTTGATGGATCAAAAATCCTTCGTCGAAGGCGCACGAGCGTTCCTATTGTGGGGCGCGCAGCTGATCGACCAATCCCACCGCGCAGGCGATGAAGAAGCCGAAGGGCTGATCTCGCTGATGACCCCGGTTCTGAAGGGGTTCCTGACCGATCAGGGCTACGACATGACCGTTCTTGCGCAGCAAGTATACGGCGGTCACGGCTATATCGAAGAACATGGCATGAGCCAGTTCACCCGTGATGCGCGCATTGCCCAGATTTACGAGGGCGCAAATGGCGTTCAGGCACTGGATCTCGTGGGCCGTAAACTGGCCGCTGGTGGCGGAAAGCCAATCATGGGTTTCTTTGAGATGATCAAAGCCTTCTGCAAAGAGCAGGGCGAAGATGAGGCGATGAGTGATTTCATCGAGCCTTTGAAAACCGCATCCAAGCATCTGCAAGCCTCGGCAATGTTCTTCATGCAATCAGGCATGAAAAACCCCAATGACGCGCTGGCAGGTAGCTATGATTTCATGCACCTCTTTGGTCATGTCTGCCTTGGCTTTGTCTGGGCCAAATCCGCCCGTGCGGCTTTGGATGCATTGGAAAGTGGCGCCTCTGACGTGGCGTTTTACGAGACCAAGCTGACCACAGCGCGCTACTATATGGCACGCCGTCTGCCGGCCACCGCCATGCATCTTGCACGCATTGAAAGCGGGGCCTCCACGGTGATGGCGCTGGACGCAGAACAGTTCTAACAATCTGATAAGGAATGAAAAATGGCAAAACGCTTTAAACTCACCCGTCGGTTCCCCTGTGCCATGACAGAGGATGGATATCGCCGGTTAAAGCGTTTTGCATCTGAGGCGGGTCTGGATGAAGGCGAGGCATTGTCGTTTCTGTTTGAGCATTTCGATAGTGTCACACACCAGGAAAACCTGACCGCGCGTTTGCGCCTGTTCAACTCAGAATTGGATGCACGAAAACGCTAATCATTCGGCTAAGCGCACCTCGCACGATAGCCGCAAATCACAACTGGGGAGAACGTGATGACCATTAAACTCTATTGCTTCGGCGAAAGCGGCAACGCCTATAAGGCAGCGCTGGCTTTGGAACTCTCTGAGCTGGAATGGGAGCCAGTCTACGTCGACTTTTTCGGCGGCGAAACCCGTACACCCGACTATCGCGAGATCAACCCCATGGGCGAAGCGCCTGTGATGGTCGACGGGGATATCACCCTGTCACAATCGGGCGCCATCCAGGATTACGTCTCCTCCAAATCTGGCAAACTTGGTGGGCGATCCGCCGAAGAACGTCGCGAGATTTTGCGCTGGCAGTTTTGGGACAATCACAAATTGTCTTCCCCAGCTGGTCTGACCCGGTTTCTGAACAACTTCCTTCCCGAAGACAAACGTCCGCAAGAGGTCATTGCCTTCAATATGGCCCGCCTCAAATCGGCTTACAAAACATTAGATGCCGAGCTTTCCACCCGCAATTGGTTGGTTGGTGACACGATCACCATCGCTGATCTCTCGTGCTGCGGCTATCTTTTCTACCCAGAACCCTTCGGCTTTGATCGCACCGAATGGCCCGCAATCAACGCTTGGCTGACCCGTATTTCGGAAACACCCGGCTGGAAACACCCCTATGACCTGATGCCCGGATCCCCAGCGGATCGCGCATAAGCTCTTGAAAGGAATACACTATGACCGACGCCTTTATCTATGACGCCGTGCGCACCCCGCGTGGCAAAGGCAAAAAAGACGGCACATTGCATGAGGTGACCGCTGTGCGCCTGTCGGCATTGGCGCTGAATGAGCTGAAATCACGCAACAATCTTGACGGCCACGCGGTTGAGGATGTGATCTGGGGCAATGTGACCCAAGTCGGCGAACAAGGCGCCTGTTTGGCCCGCTCCTCCGTGCTTTACTCCGATCTTGACGAACGCATCCCCGGTGTGTCGATCAACCGCTTTTGCGCCTCTGGTCTTGAGGCGGTGAATATGGCCGCGAACCAAGTCAAAGGCGGTGCGGGTGATGCGTATATCGCCGGTGGTGTGGAAAGCATGAGCCGCGTGCCGATGGGCATGGACGGGGGCGCAATTGCAGCCGATCCGTACTTGGCGATGAAGGCCTATTTTGTACCGCAAGGTATTTCCGCTGACATCATCGCAACCGAATATGGCTTTAGCCGTGATGATTGCGACGCCTATGCAGTCGAAAGCCAGAAACGCGCCGCCGCCGCCCGTGCCGCTGGCCGGTTCAAATCGGTCTTCACCGTGCGCGACCAAAATGGTGTCGAGATCATGTCTCAGGATGAAATGATCCGCGAAACCTCGATGCAAACCCTTGGTGGGCTCAATCCATCGTTCCAGATGATGGGCGAACAAATGCCCGGCTTTGATGCGGTGGCTTTGCTGAAATACCCGCATTTGGAAAAGATCAACCACGTGCACCACGCTGGAAACTCGTCCGGGATCGCAGATGGGTCCGCCGCCGTTCTGATCGGCAACAAAGAATTTGGCGAGCGTCACGGCATCAAGCCGCGCGCCCGCATCAAAGCGACGTCGAAAGTGGGCACCGACCCAACCATCATGTTGACCGGACCAGTTCCTGCCACCGAACGTGTGTTGCAGGCGGCTGGTATGAACTTTGGCGACATTGACCTGCATGAAGTGAACGAAGCCTTCGCCTCGGTCGTGCTGCGCTTCATCCAAGCGTTTGACGCGGACACCAACAAAGTGAACGTGAACGGCGGGGCGATTGCGATGGGTCACCCACT